>DATAED010000205.1:0-36412 GCA_036258195.1 Ktedonobacterales bacterium | reverse complement strand
ACGAGGCCGTCAAGCGTGCCATCCTTGTGCGCGAGTGTGGCGCCAACTGGCAGATAGCCCTCCGTCAGCTCGCTGAAGGATTGCTGCGCCGCCAGCGTCTCGCGCAGCTTGCGACCGCCGGGCAGCGCATTGCTGCGAATCAGGCCGATGAGGGTCAGCATGTCGCCAGCCGAGGTGACGTTGTCGCGGCCAGAGGCGCGCGCAGCGGTGTCCATGAAGTGGCGCGCCAGCTTGGTGTGCTTCAGGTTGATGCGGCTGATCGTCTCGTTGACCTCGCCTATGCCGACGAGATCGAGCAGGAAGTTGGCGGCGGTATTGTCGCTGACGACCAGCATCAGCGCGCACAACTCCGCCAGCGTGAGCTCCGTCTCCGGATCGAGGATGTCGAGGACGCCCGCGCCGCCGACGCGCGGCTCCTGCGAGGTATCGAAGCGCTCGCGCAGGTCGAATTGTCCGAGGTCAGCGCGGCGCATCAGCTCGATGGCGATGGGCAGCTTGGCCAGGCTGGCGGCGGGAAAGACTTCGTCCGCGCGGATGGCGACGCTGACCTCGCTGGCGGCGATGGCTGGTGGTGGTGGGCCGAAGCGCTGCGCCGCTACCGCCGTGCGACCGCCCAGCGGCTCCAGCAGCGCCGCGATGCGCTCAGTCAGAGTGTCGCTACTCATTGCGCTGCGTCCACATTGGGATAGTCAGGAAAGACGCGCCGCGCGCCAGCGTATCTGGTCGCCAGACTGGCCGAGGCGTCGCCCTCGGCGGGATCGAGCGACGTGATGACAACGCCCACGCCGGAGCCACTGGCGTGCAGCAGCGTCATGTTATCCAGCGCGATGCCCACATGCGTGATCGCCCCGTGGGAGGCGAAGAAGACGAGGTCGCCCAGCCGCACGCTGCCACGCTCCACGATGTAGGGTAGCGCCTCGTACTGCTGATCGGCGTCGCGCAGGATGGTCGCCCCGCCGACGCGCGAGGCGAGCTGCGCCAGTCCGCTGCAATCGATGCCCCGCTGCGAGACGCCACCCCACAGGTATGGCACGCCCAGCAGGCTCCGCCCCAGTGCGACCATCGCCTCTGGCCCACGCACAGGGAATGGCTCGGCGCCTGGTCGCTGCTCGGCGTCGCTGGCAGCGATCCACGCGATGCGCTTGCCGGGCAGCGCCACACGCAGCCGCCCAGAGGCAGGCCGCTGGCCGGTGGGCGTGATGGGCAGCAGGCTGCTGGCGAAGACCTCATCCACGGTGGTTGCGCTGCGCCATGAGGCGTAGAGAGGCGCGCGCATCGCCGTCACGACGGCCACCTGCTCAGCGCGTCGCGTGGGCGCGGCCAGCTCCGCGCTGTGCGCCCAGCCCTCATAATCAACGAGGCGGATGCGCGTCCAGCCGGTGGGCGTCGTTTCGATGGGGGTGGCGACGGCGCCTAGCAGCGCCTGCGTCACCAGCTCGGAGGCGTCATCGGGATCGTGGCGGATGTCGGCGACGCCGACGGTGACGACCAGCGCGCGTTGGGCGCGGCGAATGGTGGAAGCCGAACGAGCGGCATGGAATGGAGCGATTGCGCTGGTCACGAGTACGTCTCCTGGTGATGGAGCGCGCGAGGCGCGCGGGCGAGCCGAGGCGTCGGCTCGTTCCAGCGTATCACACCAGCGGCAGGTGCGGAGGCTCAGACAAAGCGTTGGGGGCTGGACGGCCCTGGCGAACTGTTTGGCCCGTTCAGCGCCTTGAGCTCAGCGTCGGCAATGCGCGCATAGAGTTGCTCGCCGAGCGCGCCGAAGCGCTGGAGCGCCGCGTCATACGCAGCTCGTGCGCCTGCGATGTCGCCGCGCTGCGCCAGGACGCTCCCATACAGGCACTGCGCCTTGGCTTCGGCGTAGGGGAATTCCATCGCGTGGGCCTGTGCGACGGCCTGGCTGAGCAGCGCGGCGGCCTGCGACCAATCAGCGCGACTGCTGTGCAGCGTGGCCCGCGCGACCAGCGCATCGAGTAGCACGAGTTGAACGTCGCTGGCGGTCGCCTGGCGCTGGCACTCCTCCAGCGCGCGCGTCGCCAGATCGTGCTGGCCATTCGCTACATAGGCGCGGCTAAGCAGCGGGAGCAGCACGACGCTCTCTTTGTCGCCGCGACCGGAATGGTCGATCAGCGGTTCGAGCCGCCGGATGGCGCCGCGCGCATCGCCGCGCAACAGGTCGTGCTCGGCCAGCGGCGCCTGGATGAGCCGCTGAGCTTGCAAGTCGTCGCGCTCGGTGGCGAATTTCAGCGCTTTTTTGAGCTGCGCGAGCGCCGCTTCGATGCGCCCCTCGGCCAGGTTGAGCGTACCCAGATCGGCCAGTGGATAGCCTGCAACCCACGACGGGCCGATCTCTGCTGCGACCAACACCGCCTTCTGCATATGCTTGCGAGCATTGCGCCAGTCACCCCGCAGGAAGTCATCCACGCCGTGCGCGGATGAGAAGAAGGCGGTCGCCATGGGGTCACCGAGGGATTCGACGGCTTCGAGCGCCTGCTTGCTGAGCTCCCAGCTAGCGCGCAACTCGCCCCGCGCGCGGCGCATGGAGGCGGTGTCGCTGAGCGCGGCGGAATAGGTCTCCAGATCTTCAGCGGCTCTGGCCAGGCGAATCGTTTCCTGCGACAGCGCAATCGATTCGGGGATGCGGCCCAGCATGCCGAGCGCCAGCGCCTCCATTCGCAGGCCCTGCGCCAGAGTCGTCGTGTCGTTGGTCTGCCGGGCGCAGGCGCAGGCGCGGTGGGCGCTCTCCAGTTGCTCGGCGTAGCGATTGAGGGTGAAGAGCGTCGCTGCATGCGCGCGCCAGAGCGCCGCCTGGGTACCGACGGACAGGCGCGCCATATTGATAGGCGCGAGCGCGGGTTGCAACTGCGCCATCGCCTCCTCAGGCTCGCCGCCCTTGACGTGCGCCCAGGCGATCTGGGCGACGGCGCGGCCAGCGCCATCCAGGTCGCCAGCGCGTTCGCAGATGCGCGCGGCGGACTCCAGCGGCGCCAGGGCATCGCGGTAGCGAGCGCTGCTCGTCAGCAAGGCGCCGAGCTTTTCCTGCACGCGGGCGACGGTCTGGTCGGCGCGACTGGTGCGCTCCAGCCGCCGCAGCGCCTGGCGGTAGTAGCGCTCGGCGGCGTCGGTTCCGTGCATGTTGCGCGCGTGGTCTCCGGCCCGCTCCAGATAGAAGATGGCCTTCTCAACGTCGGTGGTCTTGCCGTAGTGGAAGGCGAGCGCATCGAGCATATCGCGGGTGGGCTGCGCCTCCAACGCCACGGCGATGCGGTGATGCAGCAGCATGCGCCGCGCGCTGGTGAGGCCAGCCAGAATCGCCTCGCGCACCAGATCATGCTTGAAGGCGTACACGCCTTCGCTGGACTCGTAGAGCAGTTGATCTTCGCAGGCCGCCTCGATGACCTCGACCACCTCCGCAGTGGGGCGCTGGCCGATGAGTGTCAGCGCCGCCAATGGCGTCTCGCGTCCGAAGACAGCCGCGAGCGACAGCACGTCGCTGGCAGCGGCCGGGAGGGCGGCGATGCGCTGGTGCGCCATCTCCGCAATGTCATTTGGAATGCCCTCGTCCAGGCTGACGCTGGGTTTGCCCTCGGCCTCCCTGCGCAGGATGTTCTGGCGCGCGTCGCTGGCCAGGCGGGTGAGAAAGAATGGCAGGCCAGCGGCGCGTTTCACCAGGCGCCTGATGACCTGTGCGCGGTCGTCGGGCGCCAGCGTGGGGAGAACGCCAAGCGTGTAATCCACCAGTTGCGCGGCGCTTTCGTCGGAGAGTGGGCCAAGTACTGAGCGCACGATCAACCCCTCGCGGTCAAGGTCGAGCGCAGTGGCGCGCAGCGCCGCGTTGCTGGTCGAGCCACCGCTGCGGACCGCTGCGACCACGCACAGCCCGCCAGTGCGCTGGATGTCTGGGGAGCGCAGCAGTACCTTGAGGAGCGTCAGGGCGTCGGGTTGCGCCCATTGCAGGTCGTCCAGAATCAGCAGCACGCCGTTGGAATCGGCCAGATGGGCGAAGTACTGCGCCACGGAGTTAAACATCAGGCGACGCTCCTGGACGGGCGTCGGTTGCCAGTTCTTCACGGGCGGCGAGCCGGGGCGCACGAGTTCAGGAAAGAGACCGAGCATCGGCGCGAACGTCTCCAGCGCCTGCTCATGCTGCTTGAGCGTGAGGGTGGCGAGGTGGCGATGCAGCGCCTGATAGATGGGCGCGAAGGGATGCTGCCCCTCGTCGCGGTGCGCCTCGCCGCGCATGACGATCCAGCCATACTGCTCGCCCTGGGCAGCGGCGTCGAGGAGCAAACGAGTCTTGCCGATGCCCGGCTCGCCGATGAGAGCTAGCACCGGCGGGCCGTTCTTCACCAGCAAGTCGCGAATTTGAGCGTGCTCGTCGTCGCGTCCCTTCAGCGGAGGGACATTGAGCAGATTGGGGCGCGGAGTACCATAGGCGGTTTTGGGGGGATGTGTGCGCCCAGCGAGACGGTCGCGGGCGGCGAGGAGGCCGTTGCGCGCCTCGTCGCTCAGCTCAAGCGCATCGGCGAGTAAGATGACGGTGGCGCGATGGGGAGCGCGCGTTGACCCACGCTCCAGATTGGCGATGGTGTGGACGTGGAGGCCCGCACGGTAGGCTAATTCCTCTTGAGACCATCCCAGCGCTGACCGATACCTGCGGAGCAGGTCTCCGAACAGCTCTCCCTCGCCGGAACGCATCTGTCGCTCCTCGCCGCCGGTGGACTGACCGAGCGGCTATATCGAACGCCAGTGTAACATATTCGTTGGCGCGAGCGACCTGGCATCACCCAAAATATTGGGTGGTAAATGTGCATATTCTGCATGGCAAATTTTTTGAGCCTGTAGGATAATGCTCCGTGCGGAGACAAGCCGTCGGCTGGCGCCATCGTACGTGCGGATGATTGGTGAGAGCGACGCGGCCGGCGACCTCCTGCGATCCCCCTGGTATTGCGCTTCATCTTCAAGCATCGCATAGCCGCTGGAGCTTCTCCTCAATGCGCTCACGATAGAGTCGCCCGCCCACTCGCTCGCAGTTAGCCTGCGCCCAGTCGAGCAAACGCCCGCCACGATCATGTGTGATCGTGGCGGGCGTCATGTTGGAAGGAATGATAGGAGGCGACGACCGGATTCGAACCGGTGATCAGGGTTTTGCAGACCCTTGCCTTGCCACTTGGCCACGTCGCCACTTAAATTCAGGGTTTCGGACATCTTTCCCGTTGTGAAAAATGATGAACACCCTTGCCCAAACTACCGCAGACCCTTGCCCTCCGGCGCGTCTGGACACCAGAGCAGTATATGGCCAAATCCGGCTCCTCGTCAACAGGCATGAAGCTGGAATGTCCGGCGCGACAGGAAGCGTTGTGGATGGCGAAGCTTCGGCGGAGCCTCGAACCAGGTTGGTGCGACCTTGCCCTCAGACGATACAATCTTGGCTCAGCTTTCCCAAGGGTTCCCGCCATGTTATCCCGAAGTTCCTTGCTGATTGCTCCGGGTTTCAGCAGGTTTTGTGAGGTGGGCTGGATGTCCCCGAAGGTTCCAGAAGCTTGAATTGATGGGCGATGGAGGGTGCGGGAACCTCTCGGCATGTTCAGAGAAGGTCGTGTATCGTGTGGCAGGGCTGCACTATAGCTTCCACCAAGGTCGCCCCCAACTTCCTTGAGCCTCAGCACGGGTGGGCATGTGGCCAGGATAGGATGCGGCAAGGTTCAGTCAAGGTTGGCGGAAGTGTGGGCAGGGTATCGGGCAGTTGGCGGAGGTCAAGGTAGCGAAGATAAGCCAGATACTTCCACTTTATGGGGATGAAGGATGGGAAGCTGTTAGCATGGCTGTCATAGACTACGGCAGCACGGATTCGGGAAGCGCAGGTAACTGGAACCTGAGCGTTGTGACACAATGGTCGGCTTTGGGGATGGACTTCCTTTTCAAGCGCCGCAAGCCCTAGCCCAAACCAGGCAGGCAGCGACCATCCGGAAGTGACCGCCAGACAGCCAGCACAAACCCACACCGTCTGTCTGACTGCCTGACGGCCACACCGTTCATCCCCCGAACGCCGCCCCTGCAACGAACTAAACGAACAAGAAGCCGGGGTTGCCCCCATCGGACGCGAACGTGCATCCGGCGAAGTCTAGCAGGGCCAGCAGTGGGGCATCGGTTGGCAAAGGTTGGCAGCGACGCGCCGCTATGGGTCCTGGCGCGGCTGGCTAGCGGTCGTGCGTGAGGGCGTGCGCGAGGCGGCGACGAACAACATCGGCACGAGCACCACAAAATACACCGCCCCGCCGCCCAGTATGGGCAGCAACTGGCCAAAATAAGGCGTGCCTTGCAGCACCACCGCTACCGCAATGAAGATGCCTGCCCAGACGATGGCGGCGCCAAGAAGATACAGCGCATTCTCCCGATGGCCCGTGCGCACAGATTGCGTTTGCACCTGACCCGCTCCTTCCTTGTTCGGTCACTTGTCGCGGAATACCGCTCCCAAAAGCATCGCATGGCGCACGCACATGCCCCTCACAACGCCGCACACCCACATCACAGCCACGTCATGAGGCGCTGACCACCGTTTGACGGCCAGAAGCGACCTCAACGCAACCGGCGTCAGCGGTGGCCGTGTTGTGACATGCGTGGGATACGCATGCCCCGCGTTGTGCCGTCGTCGCGAGATGCAGACGCGATACTCCTGCTCACGAGCGATGTCAAGCAGCAAAGTGAGAGTGAGCGCGATGGATGCAATGGACAGGTGGGAATACCAGGTTATCTCAATGAGCGCACAGACCGACTGGCAGACGGGCATCGGACTACGCAAGGCAGACCTGCCAGATGACGACCTGCAAGACCAGTTGAACCGGTTGGGCGAGTTGGGCTGGGAGTGCATCGCCTTCACGCCCGATACGTGGAAAGGCGGCGTCAACAGCTACACCGTCAGCACCTACCACGCCATCTTCAAGCGCCGCGTGTCGTAGCACAAAGCAAGCGGAGGGCATCCCTGCTCACACTTGCCACTACGCCGTGCGAGCGATGCGCCCAACGTGCTGCTGCGCCCATACCTCCACAACGGCCTCCACACCCTGCTGGGCCTTTGAGCCAAACACTCCGGGCGACCCCACAGCAGGTAGGTGGCAGCGGCCTTCCGCGTGTTGACAGTCAGCGGCGTGCGGGCTACGATGACCGCGATGTCAGGCGCGAGCGCGACGATATGGAGGGCCAATCTATGCCGATGCAGCACCTCTTCGATTTGTCGGGGCAGGTGGCGCTCGTCACCGGGGGCGGGCGCGGCATTGGCAAGGTCGCCGCCGAGGCGCTGGGCGGCGCGGGCGCCCAGGTCGTCATCACCGGCAGACGCGATGAATATCTGGCCCCCACCGAGGCCGAGCTGACCCAGCAGGGCATCGCCTGCGCGCGCGTCGTGGCCGATGTGACGCAGCCCGACGATGTCAGCCGCGCCGTCACCGCCGCGCTGGAGCGCTTCGGGCGCATCGACATCCTCATCAACAACGCTGGGCAGACGTGGGGGCAGGCCACCGAAGAGATGCCACTCGACCGCTGGCGGCAGGTGATCAACGTCAACCTGAACGGCATGTTCCTGATGTCGCAGGCGGTCGGACTTCATCTGCTGGAGCGCGGCTCCGGGCGCATCATCAACGTCGCCTCGGTCGCCGGGCTGGTGGCGGGCGATCCGCAGGGCGTCCACACCATCGCGTATAACACGAGCAAGGCGGGTGTCATCTCGTTCACGCGCACGCTGGCGATGGAGTGGGGGCGGCGCGGCGTCAACGTCAACGCCATCGCGCCCGGCTGGTTCCCGACGCGCATGGCCGCCGCCAGCATCAACGCCTACCGCGAGCGGTTCGAGGCGCGCACGGCGCTCGGTCGCCTGGGCGATCTGGATGAGTTGCGCGGCGCCTTCATCTTTCTCAGCGCGCCCGCCTCCAGCTACATCACCGGGCAGACGCTGGTGGTGGATGGCGGCATCTCGATCTGACGGCTGCTCGGCGACTGTCACTGCGCCTGGTTGGGTGTTCCGCCCCAGCAAGTACCTTCCAGGCCAGGGCATTAGCAGCCCGCTCGATGAGGTCAAGACGCTCCTGCGGTATCGACCGAATGCCAAGCGCCATCTGGAGCGCCGTGGGCTGGCGCGGCCAGTCATTCCCTGGGACAGGGTCAAAGGCGCCAACTGACATTTGCGATGGCTCTCCATCACCTATCAGATACCGATAGCCACTCGGACGTGAAGACCCTCTCGCTGCACGTTGCTCTGGCTTGCGGCTTGCGACTTTCCGCAATTGTACGCGCCGGTAGGAACCGAACGCCCACCGCTTCGTATAGCTATGTGAGCGATACTGGCATACCTGAGACGCGGCGAGTTCACGCGCGCACCCTCCAGATGTGATGGAGCGATGAGCGGGCGCAACGGCGCGCAGGGGAGGGATACCACCGTGAACGACACTCTTTCAGAAACGCAACCAAACAGCGATGACGCCATGCCCACTCCGACGCCGATGTCTGCACCGCCTCGTCCTCGGCGCAGGCCCGGCTGGCGCGACTATACCGCATTCGTGCTCTCCAGTGGCGGCGCGCGTGGGGCTGTGCAGGTTGGCTCGCTGAAGGCGCTGGTGGAGCACGGCATCACACCCGATGTGATCGTCGGCACCTCCATTGGCTCCTGGAATGGCGCCGTGCTGGCGATGGAGCCCAATGCCGACGGCGTGGAGAAGCTGGCGAAGATCTGGCGCGGCCTCAGCACCAGCAGCATCTTGCTGGGATGGGAGCCGCATCTGCCGACGGCGGCGTCAGCCTTCGCGGGCGCCTATGCCGTCGCGGCCATCCGTCGCGTCACGCTGGGCTATCCGTCGCTGTATGGTGACGCTGGTCTGCGGCGCCTCTTCAATGTGCATCTGGCGGGCAGTCGCTTCGAGGATACCCAGGTTCCCTTCCGTGTGATCGCCTCCAACCTCTCCTCGGGCGGCATTCGCGTCTTTGGTCGCGGACGGATGGAGCTGGCGCTGCTGGCCTCCGCCGCGATTCCGGGTATCTTCCCGCCGGTGCGCATCGGCGGCGAGATCTACGTGGATGGCGGCGCGCTGGAAAGCTCCAGCCTCGATGCGGCCATCGAGATGGGAGCGCGGCGCATCTTCGTGATCGACGCGGGCTACGAGGTGACGCCTGAGTTGGAGGATGAGCTGCAAGCGCTGATCCAGCGCGCACCGCGCGCCACGCGCCAGGCCAACGCGCATGCGCTGGCGGTGATCCTCGAACGCACCGCGACGATGATGGGGCGCTTCCAGCTCGACCGCGCCCTGGCGCGCGCGCCGGAGGGCATCGAGATTCATGTGTTGCGACCGAGCAGCACAATGAACGAGGCCGCGCTGGACTTCGATCATGCCGCGAACTGGATCGAACTCGCCTACGAGCAGGCTCGCGCCTATCTGGGCGCCCATCTCCCCACGCCCGCTCAGTCTGCCCTCAGCCCGAGCGACCGCCTGCGCGCGGAGGAGACGCCCTTGATCGAGTCGACCGAGGCTGCCACACTCGCAGCGGAGCAGCGCGCGGGCTGAGACGCGGCGCCAGACCACTTGCCCGGCTGATAGAATAGAGACGGCGCCGCCCATTGACGAGTGTCGGGCGCCGTCTCTCGCTACTCCCAGCGGAGGAGGCAGCCGTATGAAGCACACTGGTCTGCCGCGCATGACGCCGTGGCGCATTCTCGTGGTGGATGACAAGCGCAGCCATGGCATGGTCTGCATGACGGCGCTCGAAACGGTGGCGGAGTATGAGGCAAAGCTGGAGCTTTCCGCGCTCCGGGCATTGACCACCGTGCGCGAGTGGCAGCCTGACCTTGTCGTGATCGACATCAAAATGCCTGAGATGAACGGCTTTGAGTTCGCACAACGCCTCATTGACGTCGACTGCGACGCGGGCCGCATGTTCCTGACCAGCCTCGACAGCACTCGCGACGAGGTGGCCGGGCTGGAGCTTGCCGACGACTACGTCACGAAGCCGTTCCAGCCGCGCGTGTTTCTCCGGCGCGTCCAGAATATCCTGGATCGTCGTGCGGCAAGGCAGGTGGCTGCCCTGCCGCGCGCTGGGCGCCATGAGCAGCGCCCGGAGATTGATCTGGACGGTAACGATGCGAGACTCACGCCTATCGAGATGAAGCTGATGCGAGCGCTACTCGCAGGGGAGGGCGAGATCGTCCCGTATGCCGATCTGATCAGAGGCATTTGGGGAGAACATGCGCTCGATGGCGCAGACCAGGATATTGTCAAAGACAATGAAGCCACGATTCAAGTATACGTGTCGCGCGTGCGCAAGAAGATCGAGCGCGACCCGCGACAGCCTCGGCTGATTCTCACCGTTTCAGGGGTGGGCTATCGCTTTAACCTGCAACCAGTGTGAGCGGCGCCCCAAACGCCGTGGAGAGGGAGCCATGACGGAGCCACAGTCCTCGCCAGCGAAGGAAGCCTTCTCGTCGATTGCGTCGCATGCGCTGCGAGGAGGCGCTTATACCGTCGTCAGCATGATCACACAGCTGGATATGGGGGTCAAAGGTGAGACGCTCAGCCCGCGCCAGCGCAGGGTTCTCTCGGTCGCCACAGACGGCGCCCTACGCCTGCAGCAGGTAGTCAAAGACCTGGAGTTGGTGATGAAACGCGCCGACGACACGCTGTGGACGGAGTGCGAGGTGATGCCTCTGCGCACGTTGATCGCTGGGGCCATCGAGCGCGCGCAGCAGCCAGTAGCTCCTGATGCGCCACGCACGATCTCTGTGAGCGTCCATTCTGGCGCAGCGCGCTGCTACGGTGATCGTTCGCTGGCAGAGCGGGCGCTGGCGGCGCTGATCGAGAACGCGCTGCGCTTCTCGCCGCCCGACTCGCCCGTATGGGTGGAGGCGCGCAGGCGCGGGGACCACGTGGCGATTGGCGTGCGCGACGCGGGCGGAGGGGTCGCGCCCAGCGACCGCGAGCGCATCTTCGAGCCGCTCTACATCGGCGCTGATGCGATCAATGATGTGGGAGCCGGGCTGGGCGTGGGGCTGGGGCTGGCGGTGGCGCGTGTCTGCGCCGAGGCGCTGGACGGCGCCGTCACGCTGGCAGCGACAGACGATAGCGGCGCGACCTTCACGCTGGAGCTGCCGCTGCCACCCGTCGCTAGCCAGCCCACTTAGCTTGCCTGGGCCAGACGCGCGATGGCGATGAGGCGAGCGGAGGTATCGTCGGCGGGCGCCATGTCATAGCCGCCGTAGAGCGCTTCGAACGCGAAGCCTGCGTGCGCAATCGCCAGCGTCACCTCGCCGCGTGAGAGCAGCGCCAGCGGCGTGCGTGTGACAGTGCGGCGCATCACTCCACCCTGCTCGTGCTGCTCGTAGAAGTGCGTCACATCCACCACGCCAGGCTCGGCGCCTGGTTCGCCGGACATCAGATGCTCCACGATCTCGCCGCGCTCACCACTGGGCCAGGCGCCCTGCAGCCAGAGTCGCCCAGCCGATTCGAACAGGCGGCGTGGGCCAGCGAGATCGACATCCACTATCAGGCGAGCGTCAGGTCGCAGGCGCCCACGCAGGGCGACGAGCGCTGCCGTGCGTTCCTCGGCGCGGGTCAGATGGCCAAGTACGCCCTGCCCCAGCAGCGCGACATCGAACTGCTCATCGGGCGGCAGATTGAGCTGAGTCGCCGAGCCTTCCACCAGGCTGATGCGCCGCGCCACCTGCTCTGGCAGACCAGCGATGCGGCGCGCATGGCGCTCGCGCATCGCGGCGGATGGCTCGACGCCCGTTGCGCGGTGGCCCGCGCTGGCCAGCGCCGCCAGCAGTCGCCCGCTGCCAGAGCCGACCTCCAGGATGCTCAGCCGTCGCCGCTCGCCGCCGAGCGCCTCCAGATACAGCTCGATGTCGTCGGTGAAGCTGTCGTGCTCCAGGTCGTACCACGCGGCGATGCGGGCATAGGGGTCGGCTGTATCGCTCGTATCCCCGCCTGCTGCTGTCATGCTGCCACTCCTCCCGCTCCCAGGTGTTACCGGTGGCTCCCGGCGCGGGCAATTGTCGCAAATCTGTCGCAAATGCTGCGCACGCTGTTTTGGCGGGGCGGCTATTCGTCCCACTGGCTCAAATGGCTCTGGCGTCGCGCGCCCCTGCGGCCTTATGATAGCCCACGGGTGGAGAAACGGAAGAACGGACTGAACTGGACACCGTCGTCGGGTTGCAACCGCTTCCTGTGACAGCCGTACACCCTCCGGAACCTGTTGTGAGCGCGCCAGCGGATCGTCTGCGCGCAGGCCCCGACACGCTCCGCTGATGACGCAGACAGAAAGGTTTTCAACCCGTGGATGCAACCGAAAGCTCAGCGCAGCGAGGGGCGGTCTCGACGCTGACCGCCGCGCTTGAAGCCATTGATATTCGCAAATCGCTGCCCCTGGGTCGCGAGCGGATCGACATCCTGAAAGGCATCTCGATTCGTATCGATCATGGTGAATTCGTCGCAGTCATGGGGCCATCGGGATCGGGCAAATCGACGCTGCTCGGCATCATCGCCGGGTTGGACAACCCCACCAGCGGCAAGGTGCTGATCGATGGCATCGACATCACGAAGATGGGCGAAGGCCAGCTTGCCAAGGTGCGCAATGCCAAGATCGGCATGGTCTATCAGGCGTTCAATCTCATCCCGACGCTGACCGCGCAGGAGAACGTCGAGGCGCCGCTCTATGTCGGCAAACACAGCGGGCGCCCGGCAGACCGCGCCAGGGAGATTCTGGAGCTGGTGGGGCTGGGGCATCGTCTGCGCAATCGCCCGAACCAGCTCTCCGGCGGCGAGCAGCAGCGCGTCGCTGTGGCGCGCGCGCTGGCGACCGACCCCGCCATTGTCATCATGGATGAGCCAACTGGCAACCTCGACCAGCGCAACAGCGAGAACTTGCTGGCAATGATCCGCGACCTGCGCGACCGCACTGGCAAGACGTTCATCATCGCCACCCACGACCCAAATGTCGCCCGCGCCGCTGACCGTGCCATCCACATCGTGGATGGCCTGGTCGCCCAGGGTTGAGCGCGCGAGGGAAAAATAGATGAAACTTGGACTGTACTGGTCCTATGCCACGCGCTCACTGGTGCGGGGCGGGCAGCGCACGCTGCTGGCGATCTTCTGCGTCGCGGTCGGCGTCATGGCGATTGTCTCGCTGCAACTGGTCGGCGCCTCGGTCAACCAGGGTCTGACGGGCAACATCCGCGACAGCAATGGCGGCGACCTCTCCGTGACCGCCGCGATCATCAACCTGCGCGCCGATCAACTTGATATCTTCGATAAGCTCCAGAGCGAGGGGCTGATCTCGACCTATACCGCCGTCTCGACCCATCAGTCGCAGACGAGCGACAAACAGGACAACGCGCAATACTTCGAGCTGAAGGCCGTCGATCCGTCGCGTTTCCCGCTGGCCGGGCCGCCTACCTTCCTCGATCCCGGCGGCGCGACGCTGCCATCGACGCTGACGGGCACGAACATCGTGCTGTCGAAGAGCCTGGCGACCACGCTGGGCGTCTCAGTCGGCGATTCCATCAACATCACGTCTGATGATGGCCGCGTCTTCGATGGCCAGGTGGCGGGCATCGTGGCGAGCGCGGGCTTCTTCCAGCGGCCACAGGCGCTCATCTCGCTCGACGGCTATTCGTCCATCGCCAGCACGTCGGGCCTGCCAGTGAGCTACGGCGCCGTCTACGCCAATGTGCCGGGGCATACGGACGCCAACGCCGACAAGGCCAAGAACGCCATCTCGCAGCAATTGCCGACCGTCAACGTCACGACGACCAAAGACGCGCTCCAGCAGAACTCCAGCAATGTCCAGAACATCCGCTACTTTCTGGAGGTGGTGGGCCTGCTCTCGCTGCTGATCGGTGGCGTGGGCATCGTCAACACCATGCAGGTGTTGCTACGGCGGCGGCAGGTCGAAATCGCCGTGCTGAAGACGACAGGTTACCGGCGGGGCGACCTCTACGCGCTCTTCGGGCTGGAGGCGGCGCTGCTCGGTCTGCTGGGCGGCGCGATTGGCTCGGCGGCTGGCGTCGGCGTCTCGACCCTGGTGAACAAGCTCGTCACGCAGCGCTTTTTCATCGACCTGCCGTTCGTGCTGGACTGGCGCATCATCCTGTCCGGCGTGCTGATCGGTGTGGCGACGGCGCTCATCTTTGGCCTGATGCCCATCGTGCAGGCGGCGCAGATTCGTCCGCTGGCGGTCATTCGCGGCGTGAGCGAAGGGCTGGAGGGCGTCGGGCTACTGCTGCGGCTGGGCCTGCTGGCGCTGCTGGCCATCATGTTCTTCGTGCTGTCGTATGTGATTCTGGGCAACATCGCCGTTGCAGTGGGGGCCATCGTCGGCACGGGCATCCTGCTGGCGCTGCTGGCGGGCGTCTTCTTCCTGATCGTGCTGATCATCAGCCGCTTCCCGGCGCCCGACCGCCTGACCTGGTGGTATGCGCTCATCTCGCTGGCGACGCTGGCGCTAGGCGGCTTCCTGGTGTGGAAGGCGCCCGCGTTTGGCGCGCTGGTGCTGGCGCTGGCCATATTGATTACCATTCTGCCGCTGCTGCCGCGCACTGCCAAGGCCAACACACGCATGGCGATGCGCAATATGGGACGCGAGAGCACGCGCAGTGTCACGACGATGGTGGCGCTCTTCGTGGGCGTCTTTGGCATCGGCCTGATTCTGGCGCTCGGCCAGAACATCAAGGACGAGGTCAACGCCGCGCTCTCGACGCAGATCAAGTACAACTCGTTCATCATCGCCGGAGTGAAGGACAAGCCAGCCGTCGATCATCAGGTGGCGCTGCAGAAGGACATCGAGGGCAAGGCGATTGTGACCTCGCTGGCGCAGGATGAACCGGTGGCCATCAACAGCACGCCTATCGCCTCGATCCTGAAGAACGCGCCGACACGCGGCGGCACGTCCAATGTGGGCCGTGAGGGCGCGCTGTTCTTCCTGAGCGGTGTGCAGGGCTACGATCTGGCGCACGGCGCTGTGCCAGACGCCACGCTGAACACCGTCAAAGGCTCGGACAAGGGCCGCCTGCTGACGAGCGCCGACGCCAACACGCTCAACGTGCTGATGCCTGCGCCCGCCGCGCTTGCGCCGCTCAACCTGAAGGTGGGCGATACGATCACGCTGGCCAGCACGGTCGTCGCGCCGACCAAGGGGACGAGCGCCACGCCCGGCAAGTCGGGAACAGGCGCGTCCACGGGGACGCCCGGCCAGCCCGGAGCTGCTGGCAAGTCGGGCGTGACGGCGCCGCAGCCGCTGCTCATCACCGTACACGTGGTCGGCTTCTACACCGGGAGTCTGACGACCTTCGCGCCGATCCTGGCCGATCAGTCGGTCGTGACCAAGCTGGCGCAGGGTACGCAGTTCTACATCTACGCCATGCAGATCGATCCGCTGAAGTCCGATCAGGCGCTGCGCTCGATCAAGGCGCAAGTTCCGGCGATTCAGACCTTCAGCGTGGTCGATCTGGTCATCGCCATCAACACGCTGCTGAACAACCTGATCATCCTGCTAACGGCGATTGCGTCGCTGGCGATGGTGGCTGGTGTCATCATCATCGCGAACGCGGTCGGGTTGGCGATGCTCGAACGGCGGCGCGAGATTGGCATCCTGAAGTCGGTGGGCTACACCAGTGGCAACGTGCTGAGCGGCGTGCTGGTGGAGAATGGCCTGATCGGCTTCGGCGGCTCGCTGGTCGCGATGCTGATCGTGACGCTGGCCAATGTGCTGCTCGACATCTACGTCTTCAAGCTGAACCTGGGCGTCGGCCCGGCGCTCTCGATTGGCGTGGTGGCGACGACGACGCTCATCTGCATGATCGTCGCGGCGCTGGTCGCCTATAGCGCGGCGCGCGTGCGCCCGCTGGAGGTGCTGCGCTACGAGTAGCGACCTCACTGTTCCCCCTCTTCCGCAAGGAGAGGGGGAACTTTTATTGTTGAGTGGTTACGCCGAGGCGCTGGAGCAGCGGAGCGATGCGGCGTGCGGGGTAGGGAACGGGCTGGCGCGTGTTGGGAGCGTGGGAATCGGAGCCTGCGCTGATGAGCAGGCCGTGACGCGCCGCCAGCGCCTCGTATGCGGCTACCTGCGCCGTTGAGTGTGTGGGGTAGTAGACCTCTACGCCGTCGAGCGGAACCTCGGCCAGCAGCGCCTCGATCTCGGCCGGCTCGTAGCGGTGAATCTCCCCCTCGCCGCGCCCCGGATGTGCCAGCACGCAGAGCGCGCCGCTGGCGTGCGCCGCCGCGACGGCCTGCGCGATGGGCGCCAGCGCCTGCTGATAGCCTGCCTCGTTCACCATGCGCATCGCCTCGCCTGGCCCGTCGGCGTAGCCGTGCGCCAACAGCAGCGTACCGACATCCATCGCACGGTTGAGCTGTCCATCGCGGGCCAGCGCCTCCTGCTGGCGTGGGAAGTGGTAGCCGCGCGCCAGCATCGTGTCATAGATCATCTGCGTGTTGGCCAGCATGCGGGCGCGCGTGTCGTCCACCACGGCGCGCAGGGCGTCTGAGGTGAATCCCGTCGCCAGCGGCGCATAGCAGAGCAAGTGGGCCGCCAGTCCGCGCCACTCGGTCGTCACCTCTGTGCCTGGGATGACGACGATGCTGCGCTCAGCGCCGAGCGCGCTCACCTCAGGCAGATGCTCCATCTGGTCGTGGTCGACGACGCTGACGACGCGGAAACCACCCTGCGTCAGCGTGGCGAAGAGGTCGGCGGGACGCCACGCGCCATCGCTGTAGCGGGTGTGCAGGTGCAGATCGACCGCCGCATCGGGCGGCAGCGGCTCCGAAGTCGTCATAGGGCGGCGTCCATCATCTATTCGCGCCAGCGGTCGCCGGACGCGCTGCGCTGAGCGCCTGCTGGTAGACGTTGACGATATTGCTGGCGACGACACCATTAGTGAAGAGGCGCAGCGTGCGCTCGCGGCCCATCTGGCTGAGCCGCGCGCACAGCGCGGGGTCGGCGCCCAGTCGCAGCAGCGCGTCGCGCAGGGCGGCCACATCGCCCTCTGGCGTGATGAGCCCCGCATCGCCGATGACATTCGGTATCTCGCCAGAGTCCGAGCCGACCACGGGCGTACCGCAGGCCATCGCCTCGATCAGCACGCGGCCAAACTGCTCCATCCAGTTGGCCTGGGTGAGCGATGGCACCGCCAGCGCGTCCACCTCGGCCAGCGTGGCGGGGACGGCGTCGGTTGGCACGGCGGCGCGGAACTCCACGCGATCGGCCACGCCATGCTGCGTGACGAGGCGGCGCAGTTCTGGCTCATCCGGCCCGCTGCCGATGAAACGCAGCTGGAAGCGCGCGGGCATGCTGGCGAGCGCCTCGATCAACAGCCCGGTTCCCTTGTAGAGCGTCAGGCGGCCCAGGTAGCCGATGATGAACGTGTCGGGCGTGGCGCGTGGCTGGTGGCGCGGCACAGGCTGGAACAGTGACGGGTCGATGCCATAGACGGTGAAGGCCGAGAGCGGGCCGGTATAGCCTTTGCGCCGCGCCACCTCGCCAGCGGCGGCGTTGACGGCGATCATGTGCGCCATGTGGCGATAGTCGTACTGCTCCATCGCCGAGTAGGGAAACGGGTACTCTTTGTAGACGTTTTGCAGCGCGACGAAGATCGACTGCGCGCCGACCACCAGCGCCGCACGCTGCGCCTGCGCGCCCGCCGGGTTATACGGCTCTTCGTCGATATGCACGATGTCTGGCTGAATCTGCCGCATGACACGCGAGAGGCCACGATAGACGTAGAAGTGGTACCGTCCGTTGAAGACGACGGGGGTAGGGCGCACCTCGTAGCCAGCGGTGTAGCGCGGGACAAACGGCAGCGTGCGCCCGTCGTCGGAGCGCCACTCCGGCGGCGTGATGAGCGTCAGCTCGACGCCTGGATGCGCCGCGATGCGCTCTAGCATCTGCTGCGCAGCCTCCGCGACGAAGGTCTTCGAGACTACCGCGACGCGCACAGCGCGCTCCTCTCGTGTCGTGAATGGTGACGGCCAGGGCGTGGCCCCACCCCCAGCCCCTCCCCTGCTTTGCGGGAGAAGGGAGCTACAGGTGGCCGCTGTTGTGCTCAGTTGCGGCCACGGTCGGCGACCTCTTCGTAGAAGGCGCTCGTCTCTGCCGCGACCTTGTTCCAGCTAAACTGCTTGCTCTGCGCCAGCCCGCGCGCGCGCAGGTCGGCGTTCAGCTCGGGCGCCGCCAGCGTGTGATAGATGGCCGCGCCGATCTCATCGGTATCTTCGGGGTTGACGAGCTTGCCCGCTGAGCCAACCACCTCGGGCAGCGAGGTGGCGTTCGAGCAGACCACCGCCGCGCCGCAGGCCATCGCCTCCAGCGGCGTCAGGCCGAAGCCCTCGTAGCGCGAGGTGAAGGCGAAGCATGACGAGGCGGAGTAGAGCGCCGCCAGGTCTTGCTCGGCGACCGGCGCGCAGATCACCTGCCGCTCGATGCCAAACGCCGAGGCCAGCGGTCGCCAATCTGGAAATGTCGGGCTGGTTCCCAGCTTGCGATGGTCGCCCGCGATGAAGAGCTGCAAATCTGGCTCGCGCAGCTCATGGTAGACGGCGGCGAAGGCGCCCACCAGCTTCTCGATGTTCTTGCGCGCGTCCATCCCGCCGACGTTCAGGACGAAGCGCTCGTGCAGGCCGTACTTGACGCGCACCGCGCGCAACCGCTCCGGATTCGTCTCGCGGTGGAACTCTGGCGCGGCGGCCTCACGGATCACGCGGATGCGCTCCGGCGGGATGCGCAAATACTCGATGATGTCCTGCTTCGACCACTCCGAGATGGTCAGGATGGCGTCGGCGCGGCGGGCGGCCTGTGAGACGAGCTGCGTGTAGAGCATGGCGCTGGTCTTGGCGCGATACTCTGGCAGCGCCAGCATGATGACATCGTGGATGGTGACGACCTGTGGGATGCCGATGTGGCGATAGGCGGGCGCGAAGTGCGGGATGTGGGCGATGTGCGCGCGGACCGCTCTGGCCGCCGCCGGAAAGCCGACCTGCTCCCACATCAGCTTCTCCAGATTCTCGCCGCGCGCCGGGCCGCCGACCGGCGCGACCTGCCAGGTAAAGCTAGACGGCGTTTCGGGCTGCGCTTTGGGTGGCTTCGGCCCCAGCACGTAGTAATCGTTGATGCCGTCTACCTGCCCCAGCGCAGACAGCAGGTTATACAGATAGCGCCCGGAGCCTACCTGTGGCTCCTGCAAGAACAGCGCATTGATCGCGACACGCATGACTCTGGCTACCACCCTATCCACGGCTCGCATGGCCCGCGCCACACCCAAACCAGCATAACACAGGACGCTACCGGATGTTGGCGTGTTGGCTGTGTGGCTGACCTTTGGCAAATCCCTTTGGCGCGGCGAGCCGCAGCAGCAGCCCCAGCGTAAGCGCGAATTGCAGCTCCATGGCGTGCACGAAGAGGTCATCGGTCAGGTTGTGGACGCAGAGGGCGGCGACGACGGCGGCCGCCCCGATGGCCAGCGCGCGGGCATCCACGCCTGCCAGCGCCGCCATCCCTGCGCGGCGCAGATCGGTCGCGCGGGTTGCGCGCCAGGCCAGCCACAGCGCCACCGCGACGATGGCCAGCAGCGTCAGCAGTCCGAGGGCGCCCGTCTCGGCTGCCGCGTTGATGTAGTAGTTGTGCGCCTGGGTCAGCGACTCATCCCAGCCGGGAACTTTGTACTGCGCATAGGCGGCGTCGTAGTTGCCCGCGCCGACGCCCAGCAGTGGATGCGCGCGAAACATGCGCAGTCCGGCCACCCAGTGCGCCAGCCGCTCGATGGTGGAGTAGTTGGCGTCGTTGACCTGCGCCGTCAGCGAGACATCGTTGACACGGAATTGCGCCAGCAGCTTGTTCTCGATGCTGGCGGGGATCAGATGCGTGAACCAGGCGATCAGCAGCAGGGGCGCGCCGACGGCGATGGCGATGAGCGCCTGTCGCTCGTAGCGCCAGCCGACAGCAACCAGCACGATCAGCGCGGCGACCAGCCCCAGCAGCGCCCCGCGCGAATCAGAGAGATAGAGCGCGAAGAGCAGCAGCCCGCTAGCCCCCGCCGCCACCCAGCGCATGCGCGGATCGCGCCCGAAGAGCGCCAGCGCCAGCGCCAGTGGCAGCGCGAGATTGAGGTAGCCGCCGAACGGATTGGGCTGGTCGAAGGTACCGTAGACGCGGATGTTGGCGCCGCCGGGGCCGAGGAGCCCGGTCGCCAGCACATACTGCGCGCAGCCCAGCAGCGCTTCCGCCAGCCCGGCAATGATGACGCCCCAGGCCAACCAGAGCGCCTGGCGTTCGGTGCGGATGAAGAGCCACGTCGCGGCGACCACCGCGAGCACCTCGCTCCACTTCAGCGTCTCTTTGATGACAGGCGAGCGCGTGTAGGCGACGAGGATGGAGAAGATGATGACGGCGAGGTAGGCGACCAGCGCCAGCAGCAACGCCAGCGCCTGTGGCTCGGCGCGCCAGAGCCGCCGCGCCCATGCCACGGGATGCGCCAGGTCGGCGCGGGCGTCGGGCGAGCGCCACAGCCACGCGACGCCGAGCGCCACCAGCGCCGCCACGAAGAGATCAGTGACGCCAGCGCGCAGGCTGCCCACGCCCAGCGGGGCAAGCGAGCCGAATGCTACCGCCAGCGGCAGCAGGTACAGCAGGCCGCGCGCGGCGCCATCGAGCGTGATGGTGGCCTGCGAAATGGCTATCCGGCTCGCGCTGGCAGACATAGCCCCTCTCGCTCCATCTCGTCGCGGAACCAGGCGATGGTGCGGGTCAACCCCTCATCCGGCGCAATGCGTGGCTCCCAGCCCAACTGCGCGCGGGCCTTGTCGATGTTGGGGCGGCGGCGCTCGGGGTCGTCCTCGCGCTTGGGCTCGAAGACCAGCTCCGAGGGTGAGCCGCACAGCGCGATGATGCGCTCGGCCCACTCCTTGATGGTGTGCTCCTCCGGGTTGCCCAGGTTGAAGACTTCGCCGGTCGTGTGCTCGGTGAAGAGCGCGCGCATCAGGCCATCCACCAGATCATCCACGTAGCAGATGCTGCGCGTCTGCTCGCCCGCGCCGTGGATGGTCAGCGGGTGATGCGAGAGCGCCTGCGTGATGAAGTTGGGGATCATGCGGCCATCATTGAGCTGGCTGTTGGGGCCGTAGGTATTGAAGATGCGCACGATGCGCGCGTCGACGCCCTTGCGCCGCACGTACTCCATCGTGATCGTCTCCCCCAGGCGCTTGCTCTCGTCGTAGCAGGCGCGCACGCCGATGGGATTGACATTGCCGTAGTAGTCTTCGCGCTGCGGGTGCACCAGTGGGTCGCCGTAGGATTCGGAGGTCGAAGCGGTCAGGAGGCGAGCGCCGCAGGTATGCGCCAACTCCAGCAGATTGGTCGTGCCGATGGTGTTGACCCGAATCGTCTCGAAGGGGAAGTTCCAGTAGCCAATCGGACTGGCGGGGCTGGCCATCTGGAAGATCGCCTCGGGCTGGAAGCCGTTCAGGTCGCGGGCCACGTCGAACGGCTCCGTCACATCGCGCTGCACGAAGGTGAAGCGCGCATCAGCCCGGTTTGCTTGTAGCGGCGCGATGTTGCGCTCGGCGCCGGTCAACAGATTGTCGACGCAGACGACGCTATGGCCTTCGCGCAGCAGCCGCGCGCACAAATGGGAGCCAATAAAGCCTGCTCCCCCAGCGACGAGAACCTTCACACGACCTCCCGGACCAGTATGCGCTCACAGGATGACTCTGGGCGACCTGGCTGCCCCACATGCGAGGGGCGGCGCCGCGTAGCGCAACCAGCGCGCTGCCAGGGTCGCCCCAATTCTAGCCGCTCAGGCGCGACGACGCAACTCAGCGGCCCAATCAGTACAACGGACGAGCCGGCGCAGCGTCGCCGTTCACCTGCTACCCAGCGTGCGCGGCGAGCGCCTCGATGGCCAGCGTGATGCGCTGCATCGACGTGTCGCGACCCAGCGTCTCCATCGTCTCGAAGAGCGGTGGCGAGACGGTGCGCCCCGTCACGGCGACGCGCAGGCTGGTGAAGAGCTGCACTGGCTTGAGGCCCAACTCCGCCACCAGCTCGCGCAGGCGCGACTCCATCTCCGTCGCCTCCCAGCCGGCCAGCGCCTCCAGCGTGGCCTGCGAGCGGCGCAGGCCATCCAGCGTGCGGTCGGCGTCCATATGTTTGGCGATCAGTGTCTGCGGCTCGTAGCGCAGCTCCCGCTCGAAAAAGAACGATGTCATCGCAGGCGCCTCGGCCAGCGTCTTCATGCGCTCCTGCTCCAGATGCAGCACGCGCGCGGCGTAGGCTTTATCCAGCGGACGCGCCACGCTATCGGGCAAGCCGCCCGCCGCCTCGCTGCGCTCCATGAAGGGCAGCGCCTGCTCGACCAGCTCCTCCGGCGAGAGCTGGCGGATGTAGTAGCCATTGAACCACAGCAGTCGCTCCTCGTCGTAGCGCGCGGGCGCCACACCGACACGGTCAAGGTCAAAGGCGGCGATCAACTGCTCGAGCGAGAGCACGTTCGACTTGTCGTCATATGACCAGCCCAGCAGCGCCATGTAGTTGACGATGGCTTGCGGCAGATAGCCCCGCTCGCGATACTCCAGCAGGGGCAGCGCGCCGAAGCGCTTGCTGAGCTTCTTGCCGCCCTGGCTGGCCAGCACGTCGGGCACATGGGCGAAGACCGGCGGCTCCCAGCCGAGCGCGTCGTAGAGGATGACATGCAGCGGGGCGCTGGGGATCCACTCCTCGGCGCGCAGCACATGCGTGATCTCCATCAGGTGATCGTCTACCGCATGGGCCAGATGATACGTGGGGAGGCCGTCGGACTTCAGCAGCACACGGTCATCCAGACTGGCGTTCTCGAACGCAATGTCTCCACGCAGGGCATCATGCACGATGGTCTTGCCCGTCGTGGGGCATGCCAGGCGCACAGTGTAGCCCTGCCCCTCGGCCAGGCGCGCAGCGATGTCTTTGGGCGCCAGATAGCGGCAGTGGCGGTCGTAGCGCGGCGGCTCGCCACGGGAGCGCTGCTCCTCGCGCACGCGCTCCAGGCGCTCGGGCGAGCAGAAGCAGCGGTAGGCATGACCGCCCGCGATGAGCTGCTCGGCGTGGGCGAGGTAGAGGTCGCGTCGCTGGGTCTGGAAGTATGGGCCGTAGGGGCCGCCGACCTCCGGCCCCTCGTCGATCTCCAGCCCCAGCCACCGGAAGCCATCGATCACAGCCTCAACTGCTCCTGGCACGGTGCGTGCGGTGTCGGTGTCTTCGATGCGGAGCAGAAACTGGCCACCAGTGTGGCGAGCCAGTAGCCAGCTAAAGAGAGCCGTGCGATACCCGCCGATGTGCTGAAACCCTGTGGGGCTAGGGGCAAAACGGGTACGCGCGGCTCGTCGCGTGGTAGTATGAGGGTCGCTCGCGCCCAGCGGCGCGTCGACATCGGCGCTACGTGACATGGCTGATCTCGCTCCTGGCATGGGCGGATGGGCGCTGTCGCGCACGAAGCGGGGGCGACGGCGTCTCCATACGCATGTGGTCGCCTGGTTGGCTGGGGCTTATTCCTCAGCGTCTACTAAGCGTCCGTTTGGGCGTGCGCTGCGACTTCGTACACCGTTCAGCCGTTGTACCGGATGAGCGCATACAGAAGCAGAGAGAGCGTCGAACGCTCATGACTCCTGAATTAGAGCGCATATGTGCGCAGTCTATCCAGTGGAGCGCCAGGCTGTCAAGCAGAGGTCGCGAGCGAGGGCCGCTGCACGCTGAGCGCCTCCCGTCATCATGGAGGATCGTCGTTGGATACGCCAGGAAATACGCCAACGCCTGAGGACTTGCCGCACGACGCATCTGAGAACACCCCTGAGCAGGACACTCCCGAGAGCGGCGCCGCCAACACCCCCGATCAATCCGACTCATCCGACGGAGGCGCTGCGTCTGGCTCCGGTACGCCGCCGTCGGCGCATCGCTCCGACGAGCCGCTGCTTCCCCAGTTCGACGACGCGCCCACCGAGGAGATGACCAGCGCGGCAGACATCGCGGAAGGGCGGCCAGCACAGCCGTCGCGGCCGTCGCAGCCCTCGCCGACCTCGCGTATGACGCATCCAGTCGATGCCTCCTATGACGCCACGCACGATGCCACGCACGATGCCTCGCACGATGCCTCCTATGACGCCACGGACGATGCCACGGACGATGCCGCCGCCTACGACGTGGATGCTGGCGCGCTGGCCGATCAGCCAGCCGAGCCAACCGAGCCGTATCGCCCGCCCTACACGCCGATGGTCTCGCCGCAGATCGCCACCAACCAGCGGCGCACGAACCGCCGCCGCCTGCGCTATACGCTGTATGTGCGTCGCTCGTCGCGCGCGCGCGCCGCCGCCAAATCGGCGACCCTGACCCGCGCTACCTGGGCGACCGTGGTGGCGCTGTTGCTGCTGACCTTTGGCACGCTGGCGACCTCGATCAGCGCGGCGGCGGCCTACTATTCCACTGAAGCGGTGGCGATTGCTTCTTTGAGTCGCACGGTGTCGAGCCGCGACAGCCTGCGCATCTACGACAGCAAGGGTGTCTTGCTGTATCAGCGTGACAACTTCGGCTCGCAGCACAGCATTCTGCTCTCGCAGATGCCCATCGAGATCGTCAACGCGACCGTCGCTATCGAGGATCACACGTTCTGGACGAATCCGGGCATTGATCCCTCGTCGATTTTGCGCGCC
Organism: Ktedonobacterales bacterium; assembly: GCA_036258195.1. Taxonomy (GTDB): domain Bacteria; phylum Chloroflexota; class Ktedonobacteria; order Ktedonobacterales; family JADMIN01; genus JAKAIY01. Next base: position 11,708 of record DATAED010000205.1, on the reverse strand, counting down.
GCGCAAGCCAACTACTCCAGCGGGAGCATCTCGCAGGGCGCGAGTACCATCACGCAGCAACTGCTCAAGCTCAACATTCTGGGCGGCAACGAGACATATACCCGCAAGCTGAAAGAGGCGGTGCTGGCGGTTGGCATGACCGAGACTGGCACGTACTCGAAGCAGCAGATTCTCCAGATGTACCTGAACTCGATCGGGTACGGCCACGAAGCCTACGGCATCGACTCCGCCGCGCAGATCTACTTCGGCTACACCGACAATCCGCGCACAGGCCAGACCGCCGCGCAGCAGCTCGATCTGGCGCAGGCGTCGATTCTGGCGGGCGTCCCACAAAATCCGAATCTGAACGACCCCATCGCACACTTCGCCGTCGCGCACGCGCGCCAGGCTGAGGTGCTGGGCGACATGGTGAAATACGGCTACATCACGCAGGCGCAGGCCAAGGCGGCGCTGGCGGAGTCGGCTCAGCCTACCTTCTTTGCCAAGTTTCATTACGGCATGAAAAGCCTGGCCCCAGCGTTCACGGACTATGTGATCGAGCAGCTCACCAATATGGTCGTGGCAGGCCAGGTGTCGCTGTCGCGCAGTGGACTGAACGTCTACACGACGCTCGACCTCGACCTGCAAAACTATTCGCAGCAGGCGATGGAGAAGCACCTGTATGGCAGCGACCACGACGACTTCGGCGGGGGCGGCCTGATCCGCAATGACCATGTCACGAACACGGCGGGCATCATGGTGCAGCAGAGCACCGGCGCCATCAAGATCATGCTGGGCAGCGTGGACTACTACAACGCCAAGATCAATGGCGAGTTCAATGTAGCGACGCAGGGCCAGCGCAGCGCGGGTTCGTCGTTCAAGCCCATCGTCTATACCACCGCGTTCGAGAAGGGCTGGTTCCCGGCGATGACTATCGCCGACACCCCGACCGTCTTCTGGGACGCTGGCGCGAATAAGCCGTATAAGCCGCTCGACTTCTTCATCGGCACGCCGCACTTCTCTGGTGAGCTCACCCTGCGCGACGCCCTGCAGAACTCGCTGAACATCCCGGCGATCAAGGTGATGCAGTACGCAGGCATCGAGGATGTCAAGCGCAACGCGACTCGCATGGGTCTGTATCCTGGCGACTATGGGGGCACGTGGGGCCTATCGTCGGTGCTCGGCACGCTGGACGTGACGCCATTCGACATGGCGCAGATGTACACCGTGCTGGCGAACTATGGCCAGTTCATCCCGCTGCACGCCATCGACCGCATTACTGATAGCCTGGGCAATACGCTCTTCACCTATCAGCAGCCGCGTCCGGTGCAGGTGCTCTCGCCCCAGGCAACTTTTATGACGACGAACGTGCTGGAGGACAACGGCGCGCGCACCGAGTTTGGTCTGTGCTCGCCACTCTATCTCGATCCGCTCATCAGCCCTGATCTGCCTGGCTACTACACCTCGTCGCATCAGGGGCCGACCGGCTCGAAGGAGTGCAACTCGATCTACGCTAACCATGGCAAGAGCAAGAACGCCTGGCCCGCCGCCGTGAAGACCGGCACGGCGCAGGACTTCACCGACGACTGGACCGTTGGCTACACGATGGACTACACCATGGCGGTGTGGGCCGGCAACAACGATCACACGCCGATGCACCGCATCGACGGCATCACGGGCGCGGCGCCGACGTGGTATCGCAGCATGCTCTACGCCGAGCAGCGCGATAACCTGCCCAAGCGCGATTTCCCCGTTCCGTCTGGTTTGCAGCAGGCGCAATGGACCTCAAATAACATCACGACCACCGACTGGTTCCTGGCGGGGGCGCTGCCGCCGAACAACATTGGCAGCACGGGAACGAACTTTACGCCATGCTTCACCAATGACGACACCAACCCGTGGAACTACTGCGCGGCTCCGTCGCCAACCCCAGCGCCCGGTGGCGGGAACGGCGGAGGCGGTGGAGGCGGTGGAGGCGGTGGAGGCGGTGGAGGCGGTGGAGGCGGGAATCACTGATCGCTCGCCTGCGCTGAGCGCACAACTCCCCACGGCGACCTGAGGGCGGCAGTTCACCTGCCGCCTCGCGCTCCCTCTCGTCGCGTCAGCGCCGCTCGCATGGTCTGAGCGCCCATCTCCTGCGGCTTGACCGCGCACGGTTCCACAATGTATACTACAAAATAGAACAAATGTTTAAGCGGCTCTGCTCTCATACTCTCCCACACACCACAGGAACACGCCCATGATCGCCGAAGGTCTGCTCTGGTTTGACGATGATCCTCGCCGTCCACTCGTCGAGAAGATCGCGAACGCTATTGATCGCTATGCTGAGCGCACTGGCTGGCGCGCGACTGTCTGCGAGGCGCATCCGACGCAGGTGGAAGCGTATCAGGCGGAGTTGACGCGCGCCGCTCAGGCTGCAGCGCGCAAGCGGCCCTCCGCGAAGGCGGCGCCCCCTGCTGTGACGCTGCCGCCGAAGCTGCGCGTCAAGCCCAATGCCGCCATGCTACCCAATTGCTTCCTGATCGGGATCGAGGCGGGCGAGACGCCGCGCCGCGCGCCCAGCGCGACCGCCAGCCATGCTGCCACGCGCCGGACGAAGGCGAAGAAAGGTGAGCGCGCCGAGGCCGCAGCAGTCGCTGCGCCCGCTCCCAGCGTTTCCAGGGCTGCGAACGCGGCGGAGCGTGCGCCCCGTGCGCGCGCCACACGCGCGAAGGCCAGCGCCTAGCTGCTGGCGATTGAAGTCGCGCCTGGGAGGCGGCCTGTGGGCCGCCGCGAAACCCGCCTGCGCGGGTTGGGAAGCAGCGCCCTGGTTCGCTCAGGCGGACTTCGTGGCCCGGAGGGCCATCCAGGCGCGGTTTTAACCGCCAGCCCGTCGGCGCCGCCAATCGTTGTTGGTTAGCGCGCCAGCGCCTTGCGCGCGGTATCGAGCAAGGCGACGACCTGCTTGTTGCGATCCTGCTCGTCGCGCTCCAGATCCTGGCCGCTGGTGGGCAGGGAGCGAGCGAATTCGCGCAGGCGATGCGCCGCCGTCTGGCGTCCGGGGCGCGTGGCGTGCGCCGCCAGCGCCGCTGTGATGGCGTCGGCGGTTTGCTCCGCGCGCTGGCGAGCGGCGGCGAAGATGGCCTCAGCATAGAGCGCGACGTAGCCATCGAAGTAGGCTGCGCGGTCGCCCAGATCGGCGATGGAGTCGCCGACGCGCTCGACCAGCGCCAGCGCCTGCTGATATTTGCCCAGCGCCGCTTCCAACTCTGGCCCGGCCAGCAACGCGCGCGCCTCGCCCGCCAGCGCCTCCGCCTCCATCAGCGGAGCGCCACTGTCGCGGGCCAGGCGCGCTGCCTCCGCGCAGGCCGAGAGCGCGCCTGGGTTGTCAACCAGATTGCGTCGCGCCTCGCCCAGACTCACCAGCGCTAGCCCCTGCGCCGCCACGTCTTCGGCGGTGCGCAGGCGCGGGAGGGCCTCCTGAAAGGCTACTGACGCTTCCTCCCACAGCTCACGGCGCAGCAGGATGCGCCCCAGCCCAACGCTCGCCAGCGCATCGGCGACGGTCGCCTCGCGCGCCTGCGCTATACCCTGCGCGTAGTTGTAGGCGTTGACTGCGGATTGCAGGTTCTCGGAGAGCAGCTCCACCTCAGCAGCGATCAATGTCGCCTCTACCAGCGCCTGCTCGTCGGCCTCCTCCTCGGCCAGATGCTCTGCCTCATGCGCATGCGCTCGCGCCTGCCCATATTGCCCCATGGTGATGGAGATCGCGGCCCAGACCGCATTCGCCATCGCCTCTGGGCTGCGCTCACCGGTCGCCTCGCGGGCCTTGTGCGCCTGCTTGATGGCATGCTGGATGAGGTGGTGGGCGTCGTCAATACGCCCCGCCGTGAGCGCCAGCCGCGCCTGCTCCACCAGCACGTGGGCGATCAGCGCGTGGCGTTTCTGCGTATCGAAGCGCTTCCTTGCCTGGGTCAACAGGGAGTCGGCGCCCTCGGCGCGGCCGCGCGCACGTGCGATGCGCCCCAGCCCCAGAGTCGCTTCACCCTCCAGCAGGGGCTGCGTGACCTCGACCGACAGCGATTGCGCCTCGGTGAAGTAATCTTCCGACTTGGCAGTCATGCCACGGCGGCGATTGGCCTCACCAGCGCCGAGCATCGCGCGGGTGTAGGGCACCTGAGCGCGCAGCGTGCGATAGGCGCGCATGGCGCGCTCGAAACTCACGCCAGCCTGGAGCGTCTGCCCGCGCCGCAGATTGATCTCGCCGAGCACGCGATTGACCTCGGCGCCGCCCAGCGCGCTGCTGGTTTCGCTGTAGGTTGAGCCGGCCTTCACGGCGCTGGCGAGCGCTTGATCGAGCCGCCCCGACTTCAGCGCGACCTCTGCCAGTCCCAGCGCGCCATCGGCCTCGCCCAGCTCGTACTCCACCGGGCTGGCCTGCGCGATGGCCTCGCCGAAGCTAGTCGCGGCGGCGTCCATCTGGGCGCTATCGAGCTGCAGGCGCCCGAGGCTGACGTGGGTATCGACTTCGCCAAACTGGTCGTGCGCATGCTGGTAGAGCTTGAGCGCGCGCTTGAGGGCGCTCTCCGCAGCGGAATAGTCGCTGCTGGCCGTCAGCATCTCGCCCTCGCCACGCGCGGCGTCGGCCTCGGCGATGTGATCTTTGGCGTCGTGGGCCAGGCTGCGCGCCTTGCCGTAATATTCTGCTGCGCGAGGGTAGCGCCCGCGCTGGCGCTCGATGTGGCCCAGCGCCAGCGAGGCGTTGGCCTGGCCGCGCGCATCATGCTCTTTCTCGAAGAGATGCAGAGCGAGGTAGTACTGCTGCCAGGCGGCGTCGATGCGCCCGCGCTGGCGCTCGATGTGGCCCAGCGCCAGCGTCGCGGCGCCCTCGCGTTTGATGGCGTTGGCCTGCTTGTAGAGGGTGATGGCGCGCTCGTAGCTGTTGGCGGCGCGGTCGATAGCGCCGTTCTGCCGCTGCGCCTCGGCCAGGGCGATGCGCGCATCACCAGCGCGCTCAGGATCCTCTAGCTGGTTGAAGGCTGTCTCAGCATCGCCGAGCGCCTGTGTCGCGCGCTCGATGCGTCCCTGAGCCAGCGCCTCCTGTCCGGCGCGCAACTGCGCTAGCGCCTCATCTCGCGCCACATCCTGCGCCATGTTCGTATCCCTTCGTCGCTTCGTCGCTGCGCGCGCCGATCATCGGTGGTCTCGCGCGGCCTCACGTCTCGCACGTTCTCCACTCAGCACAATACGGCGCGAGGCGTGGGCGCGTCAAAGGCGAGAGCAGCGAATGCGCAGGCGCCCGGTCAGCGCGGTTTGACGGCTGCAGCCTGCGTGGGCGAAACTGTGTCGGCTCTGCATGCGCGCAGGGCTGTGAGAGCGTAACTATCCGGAGAGCGCACGATGCCCGCGTACTGGCTTGAATTGAGCGTCACCGCCGAACCTGACACGATAGAATCGATCACTGAGGTCATCAGCCGCTACACGCAGGGCGGCGTGGCCATCGAGGAGCCATTCGACCTGCACGACGACGGGCAGGCGCACACACCCATCCCGGGCGCGCCCGTGACATGCCGTGTGTGGATTCCCGACGACGCCGACGCCGAGGAGACGCGCGCGCGCATCGAGGAAGGGCTGTGGCGCCTGCGGCAGATCGCGCCTGGCGCGATTGGCGAGCTGCAGTCGAAGCGCGTGGCTGAGGAGGACTGGGCCACCGCCTGGAAAGAGCACTACCATCCGCTGCAGCTGGGCGAGCGCGTGGTGATTCGTCCGTCGTGGCGCGAGTACACGCCGACCGCCGATCAGGTCGTGATCGAGCTTGATCCAGGGATGGCGTTTGGCACAGGACTGCATCCCACCACGCGCAACTGCGTGCGGCTGGTCGAGGAGGCGACCCGTCCTGGCGATCGCGTGCTGGATGTCGGCTGCGGCTCCGGCATCCTCTCGCTGGCGGCGCTGAAGCTGGGCGCGGCGCACGCGCTGGCGGTGGATGTGAGCGGCGTCGCGGTAGAGGCCACCATCGAGAACGCGCGGCTGAACGGGCTGGCCGACCGTGTGGATGCGCGTGTCGCTACGCTGGAGGGCGCTGACGGTGAGCCATACTTCCCGCTGCCGCCGGGGATCGCGTTCCTGGGCGCTGAGATTGGGACATTCGACCTCGTGCTGGCCAATATCATCGCGCGGGTCATCGCCCAGCTTGCGCCTGCGCTGCTGCGAGCGACCCGCCCCGGTGGCGCGCTGATCGCCAGCGGCATCATCGAGGAGCGGCGCGACGAGGCGGTCGGCGCGCTGGTCGCCGCGGGCCTGCGCGATGTGCGCGAGATCGTGGAGAACGACTGGGTAACGCTGATCGGTCGGCGCGCATAGGACAACCTCACCCCCCCAGCCCCCTCTCCCACGGGGAGAGGGGGAGCCAGAGGCAAGGCGCCTGGCAGCGCCGTTCCGCTCGCCACGCGCGAATCATCTTGCCATGGGTTCCCCCTCCCTGAAGGGGAGGGGGTCAGGGGGAGAGGTCAGGCGTTCACGTCTACGACGAGGTGGCCGGTGGTGCGCGCCGCCAGGATGTCCTCAGCCCTTGCCCGCGCCTGCTCCAGCGCGATGACCTCCATCGTGCGCTCGATGGCGCTCTTGGGGAGATCGGTGGCGATGCGGTTCCAGATGGCGATGCGCCGCGCCTGCGGCACGGGCAGCGAGTCGATGCCCAGCACATTGTTCCCGCGCAGGATGAAGGGCAGCACAGTGGTGTTGACCTCGAAGCCGCCTGCGTTGCCACACGCCGCCACACTTGCTCCATACGCCAGGGTGCGCAGCGCGCCCGCCAGCATCTCGCCGCCGACGGTATCGACTGCGCCAGCCCAGCGCGCCGAGCCGAGCGGGCCGCCGCTGGGCGCCAGCGCCGCGCGGTCGAGGATCTCGTGCGCGCCAAGCGATTTGAGGTAGTCGGCCATCTCGGGCTTGCCGGTCTCGGCGACCACCTGATAGCCCAGCCGCGCCAGCATCGCCACCGCCATGCTGCCAACCCCGCCAGACGCGCCCGTCACCAGCGCCTCGTGGCCATCTGGCTTCATGCCGTGCTCCTCCAGCGTGATGATGGACAGCATGGCGGTGACGCCCGCCGTGCCAATCGCCATCGCCTGCTTGAGGTCGATGTCGGCATGCAGCGGCACGAGCCAGTCACCCTTGACGCGCGCGTACTGCGCATAGCCGCCCCAGTGTCGCTCGCCCACGCCCCAGCCCGTCAGCACGACCTGATCGCCAGGCTTGAACTGTGGCGATGATGACTCCTCGACCGTGCCAGCGAAGTCGATACCCGGCACCATTGGATAGAAGCGCACGACCTTGTTTTTTCCTGTCAGCGCCAGGCCATCCTTGTAGTTGAGGCCGGAGTAGGCCACGCGCACCAGCACGTCGCCCTCGGGAAGCCGCTCACGCCCGATCTGCTCGATCTCCGCAGTCACCTGACCATCGCGCTCGTTCAGGATGAGCGCCTTGAACGTATCCGCCATTGGATTATCTTGCCTCCATCGCTGCTTGCGTCGTCGCCGCTTTGCCGCTCGCGTCTGCGCGTTCGCTGCTGGCAGGGTATGACATGGCGGCGTGGCGCGGCAATCTCAGCTGATATGGCTGGCGGTTGAAATCGCGCCTGGGAGGCGGCTTGCGGGCCGCCGCGAAGCTCGGCTCCGCCTGCCGCCTGCGCGGACTCAGAAGCGGATTCGGAAGCGGAGGCGCGCGGCATGTGGCATGGGGGCTACAACTGCGTTAGACTGACTCTTGCGCGCAGCGGCCGTGGATCGGCGGCGCGGTCGGCGAGGGAGGAAGGCGGGCGAGATGCCAGCGGGTCGTTTTCTGCTCAGCGGCGCGGCGCTGCAATCTGGCGCTGAGCTGACGCTGCCCGATGAGTTCGCCCACCAGGCGCGCGATGTGCTGCGCCTTGGCCCCGGCGACACGCTGCGCCTGCTGGATGGCGCGGGCGGCGAGTACCCGTCGCAGATCGTTCGCGTCTCGCGGCGTGATGTGACGGCGCGGGTTGGAGCGCGCGAAGAGGGGCTGCCGCAGCCCGCCGTGCGTCTCACCCTCTGCCTGGGGCTGCTGAAGGCGACGCGCTTCGAGTGGGCGCTGCAGAAGGGAACCGAGCTGGGCGTGGCGACCTTTCAACCGCTGCTGACGGAGCGCGCGGTGGCGGCGACCGAGGAGTTCGGCGCGGCGAAGCGTCGGCGCTACGAGCGCATTCTGGCGGAGGCGCTGGAGCAGTGCGGCGGCGCGTGGCTGCCCGCACTGGAGGCGCCGCGCACGCTGGCGGAGGCGCTGGCGAGCGCGCCCGCCGATGCCATCCGCCTCATCCCCTGGGAAGAGGAGGCCACCGCGCCGCTGACGGCCACGCTAGCCCGTGAGGCGGCGCGATGCGATGGCGCGACCGTCGCCGAGGTGTGGCTGTTCATCGGGCCGGAGGGCGGCTTTTCGGCGCGCGAGGTGGCGCAGGCGCGTGAGGCAGGCGCGCTGCCCGTGACACTCGGCCCGCGCATCTTGCGGGCGGAGACGGCGGGCATCGTCGCCGCCGCGCTGGCGCTGGATGCGCTGGGCGCGCTACGCAGCGGCCCGCCTCGCTGAGAAGCGCCTGTGATTCACCGCCTTCGTGGCCTCAAAGATGCTGTAATCGCGGCTGAGATTCTGTCCAGTGCGTCGGACTCTAGCGGCTCACTTGATCCGCCGACACAGAGCCACCGGCGCCGCGCAGAAAGGATCAGGCAGACCATGCAGAAGGATGGCGAAGACGAACTGCGCACATTCGACACGACGGGCGATGAGCCGTTAGTCGAGAATGCGCACGAATCTGATGAGGCCGAGACACGTGGCCGCGAGGTCAAGGATATCACCCGCGAGGGCGTGACACGCGGGCGCGACGTGCTGACCGACGCCGAGCAGCCCAACATCGAGAGCCACGGGCGAGATGTAGTTGACCATTCGCACAACACCGAAACGCGCGGCGTCGATGTGATCGACCTGGGGCCAGCTACCCCGGCCAACGATCCAAACCAGCCGTAACCGCCGCCCACGACTCCGCGCGAGCTGTGAATGATTCAGGGCTGCGGCCCATCGCGCGCGCGCAGCAGTGATGGCGTCTCCCTTCCGCGCCAGCTAGCGTCTCACGGCGCTGGATGGTACGATACGGTAGCCTGCCCGCCAGCGTGACGAGCAGCCGGAAGGGAGACGCTTGCGCATGCGGATCATCACCGAGCCTGAGATATATATCGTCGGTCGCCAGACGATCGATCAGGAGGCGGTGCAGCGCTTCCTGGCTGACCACGAGACGGAGTGGGAGACGGACTCCGAGCGCGGCTCCGAGCTGATCGTGGAGCTGGCGGGCCGAGTCTGCTACATGTCGCTGGGCTCGAAGCAGTTCCGCAAGACCAACGCCTCCTATATCGGCAACCTGGTGGGGCAGGGGCACGGCTCGGTGCTGGAGCATGCCGTCTGGGATCTGCTCATCACCGGCGTCTCGCGCAGCTTCACGCATGAGCTGGTGCGACATCGCGCCGGCACGGGAATTTCCCAGCTCTCCCAGCGCTATGTCGATGAATCCACCGCCGACTTCGTCGAGCCGGGCATCATCGCCCGCGACCCGGATTTGCACGCGACCTGGCAAGCCGCCATCGAGCAGATGCACGAGTCGTACAAGGAGCTGGTGGAGAAGCTGGCCGCCAAGGTGCAGGCGGAGCATCCCGATCTGGGGCGCACGGCGCGCATGAAGATGGCGCGCGAGGCGGCGCGCAGTGTACTGCCCAACGCCACTGAGACCAAGCTGATGTTCTCCGCCAATGCGCGCGCGCTGCGCTGGATCATCACGTTGCGTGGTGGTGAGGGCGCCGAGCCAGAGATTCGCCGCTTCGCCGTGAAGCTGGCGCGCATCATGCGCGAGGAGGCGCCCAACCTCTTCGGCGACATCGAGATCATCACGCTGCCCGATGGCTCCGAGGGGACGCGGGTGGGCGCCTACAAGGTCTGAGCGGGGCTGCGGCGCATGAGAGCAGAGGGCTATTTCATCTCGCTGGAGGGGCCAGACGGCTCAGGCAAATCCACGCAGGCGCGGCTGCTGGCCGAGCGGCTGCGCGCGGCGGGGCGCGAGACGCAGCTGACCCGCGAGCCGGGCGGCACAGCGCTCGGCGGGGTGCTGCGCGCCGCGCTGCTGCATCCCCAGGCGACGCTGGAGGCGCTGGCGCGGGCCGGGCTGGCGCCAGGCGATGCGCCTGCCGAGGAGATGCTGCCGCTGACCGAGGCGCTGCTGCTCTCGGCTGACCGCGCCCAGCACGTCGCGCGCATTCGCGAGTGGCTGGCGACGGGGCTGGTGGTCATCTCCGACCGCTACGCCGATGCCACGCTGGCGTATCAGGGGGCAGGACGCGGCTACGATCTGGACATGCTGCGCGCGCTGCAAGCGATGGCGACCGGTGGCCTGGCCCCTGAGCTGACCCTGCTGCTCGATCTGCCTGTGGATGAGGGCCAACGCCGCAAGCGCGCAGGCCACGAGGACGGCGAGGAGATCAACCGTCTCGACCTGGAGCAGCGCGACTTCCGCGAGCGGGTGCGCGCGGGCTATCTGGCGCTGGCCGCCGCCGAGCTGCCGCGCTGGGTGACGCTGGACGCGCGGGCCAGCATGGGCGCGCTGGCCGAGCAGGTCTGGGCGACGGTGGCGCCGCGGCTGGGGCTGCCATAGAGCGACAGGACGCGACCGCGCCACTCATCTCGCGCCGTGTGGGGGCGCGGGATGAGTGGCGCGAGTCACGGTCACTTCTCGGCAGGCTTGTCGCTATGGATGACGGGTCGGTGATGGCGCGGATCGACTGGCTTGTGGCCAGCCGCGAGGTCGATCTTGGCGACCTCCCGCTTCATCTTGCGCGGGTTGAAGGGCTTGGCGCCCGCAGCCACATCGCTGTGCGCCACATGTGGGCGCTTGAAGGGTCTCGGTGCCTGCGTGGCCCCGGAAGCCTCAGGCGCGTTCAACGTCTGGTTGTCATCGGCCATACTGTGCGCCTCCGTCGTTCGAGATGGGTTCATGATGCGGTTGCTCAGGCGATGATGGCGTACAGGTCAAGGATCACATCGGCATTGCCGCCACTGCCCAGGATGATGTCGAGCGCGCCGCTGCCATTCAGCCCGACGTTGTACGAGTTGGCGACGAGCTGCCCCGCCGCGAAGTTCAGGTTGGAGGTGCCCTGGAAGCCTACGCCCGCAGGCACGAGCTCCACATAGTTGCCGCCGCCTGAGAGGCCGATCACGGTCAGGTTGCCAATCGCGCCGACGCACCCGGCAGGTACGGTGACTGTGCCATTGCTGGCGCCGGAGACGGTAATGGTGTGGGTGCTGCCCGCCAGATAGGGCGAGCCGGGGTGGTTGACGGCGGGCTGGCCGGGGCGGGTATCGAGCAGGCGCAGGGGCTTGCTGAGGTAGGTGATCGCGCCGCCAGCGGTCGCGCCCGGCGCCAGGTGCGCGACCTTGACCCAGGTTCCGTTCGTCGTTCCGTCACCAGACACGCAGAGCCACAGATCGCCGTTGGAGTCGCGGATCGAGATTCCACCAGCGAAGGTTCCGGCGGGAATGCCAGGACTGCCCTGCAGGTTTTGAAACATGAGCCCCTGGCCGGCGGCGGCGATGTCGACGCTGTTTTGTGAGACGCCCATGACGCCCCAGCCGCCCAGGGCAGTCGCAAAGCCGACCACGCCGATTCCAATAGAAGTATCACCCTCCACGCCGACTCC
>DATAED010000204.1:0-8373 GCA_036258195.1 Ktedonobacterales bacterium | reverse complement strand
CTCTGTCAAGCGTGGGGAGAAGAGATGGCTGACGCGGTTTCGGCTGCTCAGGTCGGCTTGACAAGCGCTGCGGCGTAGCGTAGTATTGGGATGTGCCACTCCTGCCAGAAGGCGGGGCGCTGGCCGCACGCCAAAGTGGTGAAACTGGTAGACACGCAACGTTCAGGGCGTTGTGCTCGTAAGGGCATGGGGGTTCGAGTCCCCCCTTTGGCACCAAGGACGTTCGCTGAGATCAGCGAACGTCCTGTTTGGAAGGGTCGCATAGTAGGTCTAGTGCGGCGGTTTGCTAAACCGCTGACCGGGGTTTCCTGGTCCGTGGGTTCGAATCCCACCCCTTCCGCCCGCTTTCATCCCAGGCTCTGCCTGGGATGTTTCGTTTCCAGGCGCCGCAGGCCGTTGCGCTTGCAGTCCGCTACCCCGCCGCTACCCCGACCAGTGCGAAGATGGGATTGACCCACAGGGCGTTGTGCAGAGCATGGCCTCACATCCCATCCCTCACACGCGCCCCACGTGTGAGCCCGCGACAAGTGGCACATCGTATGCGGCAGAATCGCCGCACGTTACCGCCCGCATACGCCAGAGAGAGGAGCCAGCATAAGCACACTTGTCGCCATCACCTATCCAGACGTGAATCAGGCCGGGCGGGTATTCAACACCTGAAGCGCCTGGTCACGGAGCATGTGCTCGACATGGATGATGCGGTCTACGTAACCAAGGATAGCAGCGGTGAAGTGGATTTGCACCAGTTGATCAATCTGCCAGGAGTTGGAGCGGCGCACGGCGCCACAGGCGGAGCTCTGTGGGGAGCTCTGATCGGTCTGCTGTTCTTGCAACCCCTGACGGGCGCCGCCATCGGCGCCGCCATCGGCGCGGGTACCGGCGCGATCGCGGGGAGATTCAAAGACTATGGCATTGACGACAACTTCGTCAGACAGTTGAGCACACAGATGACGCCAAACAGCTCGGCCATATTCGTCCTCATCCGACGCATGACAGAGGACAAAGTGGTACCCGAGATCAGCCAGTATGGCGGCACAGTATTACGCACATCGCTGTCGGATGAGGAAGAGCAACGACTTCAGGCGGCTCTCTCGCGGGCGCTGCCGGGTACGGAGCCTATGCCGCCCGAGGCGACACCGCCGACGGCATAGGCGCGACCGCGGCGCCAGAAGGAACGGAAGGAACGGAGTTCCGCGGGCAGGGCGCCATGATCAGCGACTTGCCCGCGACGCGTCTGCGTTTGGGGCTGTTGTCTACACCGATGCGCCAGCGGATGACCGGACTGAACACAGAAACTACCCACTACCTTCACTCCTCCTCACGCTGGGGGCGCGCCCCGTGATTCCTGCGCCCGTCAACGATCAACATCAGGCGTCGGGTGAGGTCAGGAGACAACGACGGAGGAGGATACACCTGTGGGAAGCGTCCTCATCCAGCTAGTGCCCCTGGTCATCGGCAGCATCGCCATGCCAAGCTGGGTTCTGCTCGTCCTCGCCCTGCTCAGCAGCGGCCGCGGGACAGTCGAAGCCATCGCGGTTGCTGTCGGCGTCACGACGGTGCGGATACTACAGGGTATCGCCTTTGGAACCATCCTGAGCGCCTACGACTTAAACCGCCATCTGGTCTCGCCGGGAGTGATTGTCTCGGCTCTGTTGATCGTCCTTGGAGTCCTGATGTGGGCGATGGCGCTGAGGCAGATATTTCAGAAGGACGATCTCCAGTTGATGCGCATGGTTGGCGCTCTCACGCCTGTGAGGGCGCTGGGGCTGGGAGCGCTGCTCGTCGTGACGTCGACGCGCGCCTGGATCTTTACCCTGGCAGCGCTCGGCGTGATTGAAGCGGCAGAGCTGGACATCGCGCCGAGCATTATCGCCTATCTGCTGTACGTGCTCGGAGCGGAGGCGCTGATCATCGCTCCCATCCTTGTGTCGGGCCGATTGTCGAATCAACTCGCAGTGGCAGCCCGCTGGCTGGAGGAATATAATCGCCCTATCCTCGTCGTCGTCTCAGCCGCCGTGGGCTGCTTCTTCCTGTGGCGCGGCATTGCAGGACTCATCAATTGAGCGATGCGGCGCGCGGATCTACCCGAACCCATTCGTAGCTGCGAACCTTTGCCCCCTGCGGCACGTACCGCACGCGCAGCGTCGAGTCCCCACGGGCCAGCGTCAGCTCAATCGCGATCCATGGCGCCTGCTCCATGCTGGAGAAGTTGGGAATGCTCAGGATGCGGTCGACCTCCCGCACGCCTGCCCGCTCGGCAGGTGAGCCAGCGACCAGCCCGCTGACAACACGGCTGGTGTAGCTGGAGGTCGCAAACCCCAGATCGAGCGGCGCGTCTGCGGTCTCGCGGCGCATGAATTGGGGGCCAAGCGCATCCGAGGCAGGGATGATCCACGCGCCAGCCGCCATCGCGTCGAAGTCCCGCCGCCCCTGCTCGCCCAGCTCGCGCGCCACCAGCGCGAGCCACTCCGCAGCGCGGATGACCTCACCCGCACGCCGCCGCTCGACGACCGCGAGAACCAGATCGTCCAGCGAGCGCGCGCCGCCAGAGCGCGCCAGCAATTTGGCGTTGAGATCAACCAGGTAGAACAGTCCGCGCCCATAGGGGATGCGCTGGGCGCGTGGATCGCGCCAGTACAGCTCGGTCGCCTCGCGCAGACCGAGCGTTTGCAGGGGATTCGTGTAGTAGTCTCGTGCGCGCTCGTTGATCAACGCGAGGTACTCGTCGTCCGTAATGAAGCTTCCCCGGCGCAGCAGCGTGATGGAGTAGTACTCCGCGGTACCTTCATCGAACCAGCCGTTCTCATCCCAGTCGCCATCCAGCCCCGGCCAGTTGTGCGCCAGCTCGTGCGCCAGCAGCGATGTCAGGCTAGCGACGGTCGGCGTTGTCTCCTCGCTGTAGCCAAACATGAACGAGCGCCGTCCCGCCGTCCCGCCGTTCCCCTGGTAGGGGTGCTTGCGCGCGAAGACGCGGAAGCCGGGAGCGGGCTCGTGAAAGAACGCGCACATGGTCGAGTACAGCCGCTCGGTCTGCGCGGCGACCGCGACCGGATCGAAGCTCGGTTCGCTGAGCCAGTACATCGAGAAGACAGCGGGCGCGGCGTCGCCCGCGTCGGGATAGCTGCGCAGCGGACCAGCCATGTAGTGGGTGTAGGCCAGGTCGTCCATCGTTCCGGTCAGGCGCACTGGCCCCTCGCCCCAACTGCATACGCTGCGCGCCCCAGCCAGAGCCTGCGCGAGATTCCAGGTGATCGCGATATCGTAGATGCCCGCCGTGTCTGGCAGCGCCAGGAAGGTGACGCCTGCGCCACACACGCCGCCCGCCTCGGCCCGCAGATCGTAGAATGGCCCGTTGGTCGTGAACCTATCCACGAGCCGGACGGGCGCGAAGTATCGAACTGTCAGATCACCGACCGTGGCGCGCGCGCCCATCCAGCGGCGGTAGGCGCCCATCGCGGTTGGCGCCTCGTCTGCCTGCTGAAGCGCCAGCGCGCCTGCGTCATCCGTCACCGTGAAACTGTCGGCGCCCAGCGGCGCGCCAGGGATGCCAGCGATCACGATCGGCAGGCGAAACAGTGGCTGGCCCGCCTCGACGTTGGGCGCGCTGAGATGATAGCTAACCTCGATCCCGGTCTGACCTGTCGGCGCGTCGCCCGGCAGGCGCGGCGTCAGCGTCAGCCGCAAGCTGGGTGCAGATGGCCCCATCACTCACGCTCCGGCGCTGGGCGATGGCGCATCTCCTTGAGTGCGCGCAGCAGCCTGTCGATCTCGCTGTCGGCGGTGTAGAAGTTGGGCGAGATGCGCAGATAGCCCGCGCGCTCCGCCACGGAGACGCCAGCATGCGCCAGGCGAGCGACCGCCTCGCCCACGTCTGCTAGCCCCTGCAGGCTGATGATGCCAGCGGATCGCTCTGGCGCGGCGGCGACGCTGAAGCCCAACTCCATCACGCCAGCGCGAACCCGGCGGGCGAGCGTTGCGATGCGGGCAGCGATCGCTTCCAGCCCGACGTCGCGGCGCATGGCAGCGGCGGCCTCCAGCGCATAGACGCCCGCCAGATTCAGATGCCCGTAGGTCAGGGCAGGAGGCGGCGCCTGATTGCCATAGCCGAGCAGCGTTGGCCGCAACTGCCATAGACTCGATGTCTTGCTGATGACCAGCGCCGTCCCAAAGCCGGCGAGCAGCCATTTGTAACCGGTCGCGACGTAGAAGTCCACATCGCTGAGGTTGACGGGAATTGCGCCCGCCGACTGCGCGCCGTCGCAGACCAGCAGCGCGCCGACCCGCGCACAGGCGCGACCCAGGGTGTCCAGATCCACCACTGTGCCCGTGAACGAGCTGACATGCGAGATGGTGACGGCGCGTGTGCGCGGCCCAATCGCGGCCAGCAGCGCGCCCAGCCGATCATCGCCGGGCAAGGGAGCGACTTCGACCTTCCGCACGCCCGCGCCCAGCTCACTCCAGGGAAGCGTCACAGTGGGGAACTCGCCCGACAGCGTGAGGACTTCATCGCCAGGTCGCCAGGGAATGGCGCGCGCGATGGCGTTGATCGCCTCGCCTGCGCTGGCCATGAACGAGATCGCGTCGTCGGCGACCCCAAACTCACTGGCAAGCGCACGAGTCGCGCGCTCTACGACCGGTCGCCAGTGGGTCGCGCCGTGGGTCCCGCTGCCGAGCGCCTCGTAGCAGCTGGCGACCGCGACCGCGACATCCCTGGGAACCAGCCCAATCGCGGCGGTATCGAGGTAGGCGCCAGGCGGCTTCTCAGGGAAGCGCTCGCGCATGAGGCTGGCGAGCGCGGCGCGTGTGAGCGTGCGTGATCTCCCCACACCGTCTCCCTTCGTCTGCCGCGCGGCGACCCGCACAGAACAGCCAGCGTCGCGGACGCGGTCGCCTTCTGAATTATAAGCGCCATGGGCCGTGTGGCGCCGAAAGCGAGCGAAAACGATCCGTGTGCGTGGGCGAGATTGCTCAGGCGATAGGCTGTTGGGTATACCATGGCAGGCGCATCAGGCGCTCAGACGGGGCTGTAGCTCAGTGGATAGAGCAGCGAGTTTGCTACACCGCTGACCGGGGTTTCCTGATCCGTGGGTTCGAATCCTACCCCTTCCGCCCAAGAGCCGCTGCGCAAGCGGCTCTTTTTTTGCGCCGTGCGGTTCGCAGGCGGTTCGCAGGCGGTTCACAGGCGGTTCACAGGCGGTTCGATGCGCCTCTCGCTCGCCACCACGCCCGATCACACCTCATTGTCTGTGCTATCCTCTGCTTGGGCGACGCCAGAGCGCGCTGTGTCAGCGGTCTCGGATGAGTCGATGGTGTGGCGCGACCTGGACAACACACGCGACGCTTGCTCGGTCATGGCGGCGTAGAAGGCGGCCAGCGGTGTCAGCGGATCTTCCGCCTCGGTGGCGAAGGGCGGCTTGCCCAGCTTGAGCAGCAGCGCAGCGTTGACGCGCGGCGTCTCGAATGGAATGCTGAGCTGGTCGAACGACGGCCCTGCGCTATAGAAGCCAACCGCGCGCAGGGGGCGATCATCTCGATCATCTCGATCATCTCGATCATCCACCGGCGGCAGGCTATCGGCGCGCTGCGGGTCGGTGGCGGCCCAGCGCGCATGCAGCGCTGCCACGACCTGCTCCACGGTGCGCCCGGCCAGCGCCAGCAGCAATCCAGGGTGCGCGCTGGCTTGCGTGGCGAAGTCGTAGCAGACCGCCAGCGTGTGTTTGCAGGGCCGCTGCCAGTCCAGGCACGTACAGTGAAAGCCCAGCAGTTCGGCATCGCCATAGAAGAGCGAGCCGCCCGCGTCATTGAACGCCTGCTCGACATCAGCGGGCAGATCATCCGCTAGCAGGCTCGCCAGCAATGCGGGGCGATCCGATAGCGTGGTCTGCACTCGCTCCCAGACGCCATCCGGGTTGGATGGGACCTGCACGGTCACGGCATAGTATCCAAAGGAGCCGAGCGCCTGCGCCGAGAGCATGCCCGGACGCACGCCCAGCTGCCAGATGCGTCGGTTGCGGGCGTAGCTGCGCGCACGGCTCAGCCGCCCTCCGAACTCTGGTCCCAGGCTCTCTACCGGCTCGATCCATTGCTGCGCCCACCAGCGCAGCGCCAGCGACGGCGCTCTCGGCATCGTGCGCGCTCCTCCCGTGATCCGTCCGTCATCCGGCGCTCAGTCGGCCACCGCGTCGGCGCGTAGCCGGAAGATGTCGCGCAGCTCGTCGGTCGAAAGCTCGGTCAGCCAGCCCTCACCGGCGCCAAAGACATTCTCTGTCAGCGTGCGCTTGCGCTCGATCATCTCATCAATACGCTCTTCCAGCGTACCGGAGCAGACAAACTTGCGTACCTGCACGTTGCGCGTCTGGCCGATGCGGAAGGCGCGATCGGTGGCCTGGGTTTCGACCGCAGGATTCCACCAGCGATCGAAGTGTATGACGTGGTTCGCGTTCGTCAAGTTGAGGCCCGTGCCGCCCGCCCGGAGCGAGAGCACGAACAGTGACGGCCCAGCGCCCGACTGGAAGCGCTCCACCATCCGCTCGCGCTGCTGGCGTGCGACCCCGCCGTGCAGAAAGAGCGTCTCCTGGCCGAAACGCTCCGTCAGGTAGCCCACCAGGCGCTCGCCCATCACTGTGAACTGGGTGAAGATCAGCGCACGGTCGCCATCGTCCAGGAGCTCTGTGACGAGGTCATCCAGCCGCGCCAGCTTGCCAGAGCGTCCCAGCAAGGCGCTGCCATCGTTGAGGAAATGCGCTGGATGATTGCACACCTGCTTGAGGCGAGTCAGCATCGCCAGGATGACGCCGCGCCGTCCCATAGGATCGTCGCTCTGCTCCATCTGCCGCAAGCCATCGCGCACCACGGCCTCATAGAGGGTCGCCTGTTCGCGCGTGAGCGTGCAATACTCCCGCATCTCCACTTTCTCTGGCAGGTCAGAGATGATCTGTGGGTCAGTCTTGAGCCGCCGCAGGATGAACGGGCGGGTCAGCGCATGCAATTGGGCGGTGGCGCGCTGGTCGCAACGCTGCTCAATCGGCACGGCGAATTGTTCGTGGAAGCGGCGCTGCGAGCCAAGGTAGCCGGGATTGAGGAACTGCATAATGCTCCACAGTTCGGCCAGGCGATTCTCGACCGGCGTGCCCGTGAGGGCGACACGCACCGGGGCGCTCAGCGCGCGGGCAGCGTGGCTCTGCTTGGTTTCGGCGTTCTTGATGTACTGCGCCTCATCGAGCGCGATCACGCTCCAGTTCACGGCGCCCAGCGCCTTGAGGTCGCGCGGCAGCAGGCTGTAGGTGGTGATGACCAGGTCGTTATTCGCCGCTTCAGAGACAAAGCCCTCCGCGCTGGAGCGGCCCACCCGCCCGGCGCCGTGGTGAACGAGCGCGCGCAGCTCCGGCGTGAAGCGGTTGGTCTCGTGCATCCAGTTTCCCACCACCGAGGTGGGGCAGATCAGCAGCGCCGGGCCGCTGATGGCGCCGCTCTCTTTCAGGTGCGCCAGCAGCGCCAGGAACTCCACGGTCTTGCCCATGCCCATGTCGTCGGCGAGGCAGGCGCCCAGACCAAAGCGCGCCAAATAGGCCAGCCAGTCCACGCCGCGCTTCTGATAGGGGCGCAGCTCGGCGCGCAGTCCCGCTGGCAGCGCGATCTCGGTGATTGTCTCGCCGCTGCGCATGCGTCCCAGCAGGTCGCCAATCCACTCGTCGGCGCGTACCTGCTCTATCACCAGCCCGCCAGCATCGGTGCGCCCGGTCATCGCCAGCCGCACCGCCTCACCTAGCGACATCTGCCGCGCGTGGCGCGTGGCCACTGCGCGCAGCGCCGCCGCCACATCGTCGGGTCGCAGCTCGACCCACTTGCCACGCAAGCGCACCAGAGGTTCTTTCAATGCCGCCAACTGCTCCAGTTCCTCGGCAGTGAGCTCCGCGCCGCCCAGCGCGATTTTCCAGTCGAAGGTGAGGACGGCGTCGAGACCGAGCAGCCCGGAACTCTGGTGGCGTGGGCTGCGCACCTCCAGGCGTAAGGTGGGTTTGACAGGCGCACGCTTCCACCAGGCGGGCGCCAGCGTGGCGATGCCCAGCTCTTCGAGCGCAGGTATCGCCTGCGTGAGAAACGCATAGGCGTCGGCGCCCGTCAGGTCGCATCCCGCTGGCCGCGCATCCGCCAGACTGTCAGCGATGGGCGGGAACACCTGCGCGGCCTGCCCCAGCCAGGTCAGCGCATGCTCCCACGGACGCGCAAAGCGGCGGTCGAGGTAGCGCGCCACCGCGCCGCGCTCATCCCACGCCTCGCTCAGCGGCAGCAGCAGGCTGGGGTCATCGCGCGCCTGGAGCAGATAGTCTAATCGCCATGCTGCGCCTTCCATCCCCATCAGCGACGCGCCAG
>DATAED010000203.1:0-3735 GCA_036258195.1 Ktedonobacterales bacterium | reverse complement strand
GTCTCTTTGGCCAGAATCTCGTTCTCACCAGCGATCAGGGCGAGTACGTGCTGCGCGGCAAGCCGCACTATCCCTGGCAATTTCCGACTGAGCAGTTCTTCGCGCGGCTGCTGCACGAGCGCACGGTTGCGCCAACACCCTGGCCGTACCTGCTCGACCCCAGCGACGACATCTTCGGCTGGCCCTACGCGCTGATGCCGCGCATGTCCGGCTTCCACTTCGCCGACGACGCCTGGCTGGCGACCCCCAACCCGGATGACCGCCTGGGCATCGCGACTGCGATGGGCGAGACGCTGGCCGACCTGCACGCGCTGGACTGGCCGACCGCCGGACGCTACAACGCCGACACGGCGCAGATCGAGCCGTACGCTGGCGGCTTCGGCGCGCACATCATAGCGCACATCGAAGAGCTGCTGGCGCTGGCGCTGACCTATCCCGCATACACGACGCAGGCCGACGTGGACTGGGCGCGCGCGCTGATCGCCACCGGACGCGACGCGCTGGAGGAGCCATACCAGCCCTGCGTGGTGATGGAGGACTATCACACCGGCAACGTCACCATCGTGCATGGCGCCACGAGCGATGGCGCAGGTTGGCGCGTTGGCGGCGTCTTCGATCTGATGACGCTCGCGTTCGGCGATGGCGAGGCCGATCTGGCGCGACAGGGCCGCCTCTATGTCTATCAGGAGCCATCGCTGGCGGCGGCCTTCTTCGGCGCGTATCTGGCGCGCAGGCCGCCACGCGCAGGCTTTACCTGTCGCTTCCCCATCTATCTGCTGCGCGACGCGCTCATCATCTGGACATTCTGCCTGCGCAGCAGCGACATCTGGTGGCCCGATGGCATGACATTGCGCGGCTGGGTCGAGGATACGCTCGCCCGTTTCACCGTCAGCGGCTGCCTGCCCGCCGCCAGATGAGTTTTCCGGCGCTGCGTTACCGTCTGCTCTCCATCCGAGTGTATCACTGTAGACGCGACCCCCCCCGCTCTCCTGTGGGAACCAGGCTGGGGTGAGATTCTTCAGAGAGATGGATGAAGCGCATGGCGATGAGCGAGCTGTGGCGAGGCCGGCGGGCGCAGCGGCGGGCGGCGTGGCCCGCGCTGCTGGCGACGTTGCTGGCGGCGGATGACAGCGGCGCAGCGCACGCATCCACGGGCGCGGCTGTGACGGAGGATCATGGGTGCGATGACGTCACGCCAGCGGAGTTCGAAGCCTTCTTTCGCCAGCACGAGCGGGCCGTGTACGCCTGTCTCTGGCGGCTGACCGGCGATGCGCAGACCGCCCACGACCTGACGCAGGAGACGTTCCTGCGCGCCTGGCGCCACTTCGAGCGCGTGCATGGCTACGAGCGACCGCAGTCCTGGCTGCTGCGCGTGGCGACCAATCTGGCCATCTCCGCGCGCCGCAGTCAGCGCCCGCAGCTCTCCGCCGACACGCCGAGCGACGCCGACACCCCCGCGCGCAGTGATCCCACCCACGCCTTCGCCGAGCGCGATCTGGTTGAGCGGG
The DNA here is from genome assembly GCA_036258195.1 of Ktedonobacterales bacterium. Taxonomy (GTDB): domain Bacteria; phylum Chloroflexota; class Ktedonobacteria; order Ktedonobacterales; family JADMIN01; genus JAKAIY01. Next base: position 2,227 of record DATAED010000203.1, on the reverse strand, counting down.
CGCTGCTGACGCTGCCACCCAAACAGCGCGCCGCCCTGACGCTACGCGAGGTCTACGCCTTCAGTTGCGCGGAGATCGGCGACGCGCTGGGCATCTCGCGCGATGCGGTGAAGATGGCGCTCCACCGGGGACGCGAGGGCTTCCGCCGCGCCTACCTGCGTCTGGAGGCCGCCGATGAGCGATGATCGCACGCCGCGCGAGCCTGCGCCCGGCGCCGCCCTCGCGTGCACTGATGGCGTCACGCCCGAGACGCTCTCGGCCTGGCGCGACGGCCTGCTGCCCGCCGACCAGACGCAGTGGCTGGCGGCCCATGCCCCCGCCTGCCCCGCATGCAGCGCGCGCCTGCGCGACTACGAGCAGATCGGCGCGGCGCTGCGTGGACAGATCATCCCACAGTCCGCGGCTGATCCGTGGCCCGCCATGCGCCAGCGCATCGAACGCGAGGGGCGCGAGCGGCGCGAGCGGCGGCTGAGCCTGCCGCGCTGGGGCGGGTTGGGCGCGCTGGTGGCGGCGGCCCTGCTGGTGGCGCTCTTCGCCGGGCTGCTGGCGCAGCAGGCGGCGCGTCGCCCCGCGCCGGGCAGCACGGCCACGGTCGCCGCAACGCACGTCGCATCGCCCACGACGACAACGCCTGCGCTCGGCGCCTGGACGCAGATTCCCAGCTATAAAGGGCTCTACGGCCTGACAGTAGCCCCCTCTAACCCGCGCGTGGCCTATCAGATATGGTGGAGCAGCAGCGGCGGAACGGATAGCGCTGGCAGCGGCCTCATGCTGCGGCGCACGGACGATCAGGGGGCGACGTGGCATGCCTTGCCTGCCCCGCACATCGCGCACGCGGCCTATCCCGTTATCGGCAGTGAGCTGGACGGCTTTGTTGATCCATTCAACCCTCAGACGGTCTATCTCCAGATGGGCGCACAGATGGACAATCAAACGGCTCCCTGCCCCAATTTTGGTGAGGCTCCCCTGTGCGTGTTTACCTTTGTCAGCACGGATGGCGGCGAGCGCTGGCAGCCGCTCGCGCTGCCTGTCGCTGGGCGCTTCAGCGCGCCGCAGATTGGCGCAGGCGGCGGCTTCACAGGCCAGCGCGATTCTGGCGATGCGGCGTCGCCCTTGCGGCTATATAGCTCTATCTTCCAGCGCAGCCAGCAGACTCTGCGGCTGATCAGGAGCGATGACAACGGCGTGTCCTGGCGGCTGATTGACGCGCCAATCGTCGCTGCGGGCCAGTTCGTCACGGCCTTTACGGCTCCCGCGACCGGCTCGACGATCTTCGCGCTGGCGGCGCCTCCCAGCGGGTCAGGGACGCCGCCCACCGGGGTGACGATCTGGAGCAGCGACGATGGCGGCGCGAGCTGGAGCAATCTCGGCCCGGCGCCCAACAACATCGTCCTCTACATGATCGCCGCGCAGGTGGCCAAAAGCGGCAAGCCAATCCTCTACCTGCTGACGACCGACGACCGCAACAATGAGTACATCCAGGGCAGCCTGTATGGCGCCAGCGGCAGCTTCCACATCGCGCCCGATCCGACGCCGCCCTGCACGCCTGCCGGCAATAGCTATCTGCTCGGCTCGCTGGCCGACGGCTCCGTGCTGGCCTGGTGCGGCGGCGCGATCGAGGCATGGCTGACGCTGCCAGCGCGCGTGGAACAGGGCTGGCAAATGGTGGCGCCGAATCCCGGCGTCAAGACCATCTCTACCGCCTTCACGCAGACCCTGCCCGATGGCTCATCGCGGCTGTGGCTGCTCACGCAGGACAACACTGGAGCCGTGGCGCAGTACATCACCCTGCCAAATTGAGAGGCGCGTCACAGTGCGCTGCCCCTCCACCTGCTACAGTAGAGCAGGCGTGCGGCTCGCTGGCCGCGACGATCAGGGCGCAGCCATTGCCAGCGCCCCTACGCTCGCCACGCGCGGAACGCTTGCCTCGGGTTCCCCCTCCCTCCGAGGGGAGGGGGAGAGGTTCCGCCCGGCTCAGTTTCCACTTCTCGGAGCAGCGGTTCTGCCCTACGGCGTCGTAATCGTCAGACTCTGGATAGAGATCTGCATCGCCTGATCGACGATGGAGAGCTGCACGGGCGCGAGATGGTCGACACTCTTGACTGGCGTGCCGACAAGGCTGCCACCAGCACTGAACGAAATGAAAGGGCTCTCGACCTGCACCACATACGGACGTGTCTGCCGTCCCGGCGTGAAGTCGTAGGTGCCGAAGTTGTTGTTGTTGCTC
>DATAED010000202.1:0-18814 GCA_036258195.1 Ktedonobacterales bacterium | reverse complement strand
AGTTGGGGGGTGTTCATCGCCGATATCTCCTCATTGAAGCGCAGTTGAAAGGCGTTCAGAACGCGGGATGTGTGATGTTTGCTACCTAGAGTGTAGAGGGCTGGCGCGGGGACAAAAGAGAGAAAAGTCGCATTCTGCGCGCGCTAGATGCGACTGTGACCGCGCCGTGACTGCGCTGTGATACGCCCTACGGTGACCGCCTACGGCGCAAGGCAGGGAGCGGCTACGCCTTCTCGCCGAAGCGCAGCGCAGCGAACGGCGCCTATACTCAGCGTGGGCGCGAGGCGATGTTTCCGCTCGGCTGCTCGCAGCGGGCTTGCGCGCCAGAGGAGGAAAGCGGGGAATGAGTACCGGCATGCGCGCTGACCTGCGTCCCGGCGCCGATCAAGGCGCCAATCAGGGCGTGAATCGGGGCATCAGTCGAGGCGTCCTCATCGTCGGCGTCGCAGGCGTTGCCATGACGCTGGCGAATGTCTTTGCCACGTTCATCTTTGCGGCGCTGGCCTGCTTCGACACCTGCCCATCGGCGCTCTCGATGGTTCAGGCGTCGCCACTGACGCTGTTATTTCCGGCGCTGCTGGTAGCGCCAGCGCTCGTGCTGATTGGTGTTGGGTGGGTGTGGGAGCTCACCACGCTGCGGCGCATGCGACGACGGGGCAGCATGATCGCTGTTGCGCTGGCGCCGCTGCTCGCGCTGGTCGTCGTGCTGGCCCTCGCAGCCATCGCCGCCGCGCGCGCTGGACTCGCCCCGCAGGACTTCAACGCGCTGCATCTGTGGTCGGCGGGATTCGCGCTGGCGCTGTGGCCGCTGCTGGTGAGCGGCGTCGCCTTCATCCTGCGCGAGCGACGAGCGCCGCCGAGGAACTGATGGAGACGAGACCAGGGCAAGCGCTGTTCAGCGGCGCTCCAATACCGATTTGGAGACCATGGGCGCTCTGGAAGCGCGCGCCGCTGGTCGCGAGCGACCCACCAGTCGAACCAGCGCTACAAAGACGTACGCGCCCACCGCGCCGCCGTAGATCGCGCGCATCCAGAGTTCGTTGACGTCACTGCCGGCGAGCAGCCCATGCGCAGTGACCAGAATGAACGTAACGAAGCTGAGATAGTGCAGCGCGCGCCAGAACGCATAGGGCATGAAGACACGAAACCACGAGGTCAGCAGCAGCGCCACCATGGTATAGAGCGCCAGCACACCCAGGATGACCGCGAATGGACGATACGGCTCGTTCAGCGGCAAGAGTAGATTCTGGAGCGAGAACGGGAGGAACGGATCGAGCAGCAGCGTCAGCAGGTGTCCCAGCACCAGCGTCGCGGCTAGCAGCGCCAGGAACTGATGGAGCTCGTCCACTATCCAGCTCAGACGCTCGTGCGTTTGCCGCGCGATGCTGCGCAGAGCGCCGAGAAGGATGGAGATGGTCAGTGAGACGTACGCTCCTATCGCAAGCGCACGAGTCAGATACCACAGCAACGGGCTGCTGTCCGCATGGCTGACGGGTATATAGGTTGTCAGTGGCGCTGCGGCCACCACGACGTATCCATTGATGAGACAGGCGCTGGTCGTCATGAGAGCCAGATCTTTCCCCCGCCCCCGAAGGTTGCGAGATAGTCATCCAGATTCGCAGAGCAGATGATTTCGCCCGTCCCCAGCGTCAGCGCCAGCGCGACAGGCCAACCTCCGTAGCCGCCAATTGCAGTATCATAGCCAGTGACGTCGTCGACATCCGCGTGCGCCCAGGCGCTTTCGACGCTGCGCAGCGCCTGCGGATAGCCCTGCATGATGGCCACTTTCGCCGCGACCTCGGCCTGTGCGGCGGTTGGCGCAAAGGCCGCCGCAGCCATGATGAGTGGCGCCTGATCGGCGCTCGTAGGGCTATCTTGCTCGTCAATCCAGAGGTGAGCAGGCTGCCGCGTCAGTGGATTGATCAGGTGATGCGAGCGCCTGCCGTCACGATACCACCAGCGGTCGCGCGCGCCCGAGACTGCCAGGCCGCCAGCGCCCAGCGTCACGACAGGCAGCGCCGCAGGATCGGCGTCGCGCGCCTCCTCGGATGCCCCCAGACCAATGGGCCATGCGACGCCATCCTTTGGACCGCCGCGCGCTCGCATATCCCCTCCGACGTTGATGAGCGCATGCTGAGCTGGATGAAAGAACCGCTCCAGCGCGACATCGGCGGCCCAGCCCTTGGCGATGCCACCCAGATCAAGCCGCGCCCCGAAGGGCAGCCGCACACGCCGATTGCCTGCATCCAACTCGATCGCCCGCCAGCCGCCCGCCAGGATGTCGCCGTCGCCTACCCACAGCGTACGCGCTGGCTGTGTCTCGCGATGCTGGATCGCGCTGAAATCGCGGTCGTACCCGAGCGACTCAATCAGCGTAAGCAACGTCGGATCGAACAGCCCGCCGCTGTCCTCCGCTGCCCGCACGCCCTGCGCTAGCGCGCCGAAAAGCAGCGCAGAGACCGTCTGCCAGCTCCCAGCCGCCGCATTCAGCCGCGAAAGCTCGCTCTGGGCATTGAAACGACTCAGACGCACATCGACCTCCCTGAACCAGGCCAGACAGGCCGCCAGCGCGTCGCTCGCGGCGCCTTCCGCTCCTGGCTCCGCTACGACGTGTGCGCCCACCTGTGTCGCCATGATGCGCTCATATCGCTCGATGAGCATGCCCTACCCCCTGACCGTCGCCAGTCGCCCCAGGTGTCAATGTGCGGGCGAGGGGGTTGCGGTAGCGACTGGCGCGGGCTTGGGCGTCGCCGTGGGCGCGGGCTTGGGCGTTGGCGCAGGCGATGTCGAGGATGGCGCGGACGACGTGGTTGTCGCGGTTGGCTGCGCATGCGATGGCTGCGCCGATGGAGTGGGCGCCGTCACCGGCACAGTAGGGCTTGCGGCGACGCCGTTGGTTGCGGCGTTGATGCTGGGCTGGCTCCAGCTCGGCGGACGGCGATCGGTGAGGTTCCACGAGGCCAGCAGCAGCGCGCTGACGCCGACGAAGGCGCCCAGCCGCACCAGCGCTCGCGCGCCTACCTGTGCGCCTCCTGCTACGCCCACGCTACCCGGAGCCGCTCCGCCCGATTGCAGCGTCACATCCCCAATGGGATGCGCGATACAACTGAGTACATAGCCATCGGCGCGGTCGGCGTCGGAGAGCGCCTCGCCAACCGGATTCACCTGACCGACCAGTACTCGCAGCTTGCAAGCGCCACATGAACCAGCGCGGCAACTGAATGCCGGATGATAGCCCTGGCGCTCCAGCGCGGTCAACAGCGTCTCCTCTGGCTGCGCATCGAGCACCGCGCCAGTCTCGGCAATGGTGATACGTCCACCGACGCTCGCGCCACCGTCCGTCTCCACCACATAGGCCGGGCCGGACTTCGTCGCGAAGACCTCAGAGTGAATACGCTCCTGGGCGACGCCCATGCGGTGGAGGCGCGCTTGTAGCTCCTGCTTAAACGACTCTGGGCCGCACATGTACCAGTGCGCGCGCTTGGCGAGCGTGGCGGAGCGAGTCAGCACGACCTCAGGCGTGATGCGATCGCCCTCAGCCGAGTAGGAGATCCACTGGCGCAGCCAGCGCTGTTCAGGATCCATCTCGCCAAGCTCAGCGCCGAAGATCTCGTCATCGGCCGAGCGCGAGCCATAGTGCAGATCCACAAGCGGCCGCTCGTCTTGGGGCATCTGGTTGATCGCTCGCAGCATGCCCATGATGGGGGTGATGCCGCTGCCCAGCGCGACCATCGCCAGCGACGTGGAGGGGCCCAGGCGCGTCGGCAGCGTGAAGGTTCCGCGCGGCAGGCTGGCGTAGAGCAGTGTGCCACGCTGCACGGAGTCATAGAAATAGGTGGAAACAGCGCCCATCTCCATACGTTTGATGGTCAACTCCCACGGTCGCGCCATGTCACCATCGCCGCAGAGCGAGTAGGAGCGGTAGAGAGTATCGCGCGAGGTGGGCAGCGCCAACGTGACAAACTGGCCAGGGAGGTAGGGCGCTGGCGCCTGGCGAGTTCCTGGCAGCACGATGAACACCGAGACGACATCTGGCGCGACAACTTCCCGGTGAATAACCTGCACTGGCAGCATGTTCGCAGGCGAGACGACCGGCAGCCCCCGCGTAGGCTGTGATTCATACTCCATATGCTCCCCCATGTCTTTCCCTATGGCTTTCCCACGTTCTTCAGGTCGTTCAGGTCGTTCAGGTCGTTCAGGTCGTTTGTGATCTGTCCGGAACTCTTCCTTGCTCTCCGGATCGCTGCCTGCTGACGCCTGGCAGACGGCGTCTCAAACGCGCAACACTAGCCGTATTGGCATGTAGAGGAGGCATTGTGATGCGGGGATGCTATCATGCGAACATTGATAGGTCAACGCAGGGGGACTTCTTTCTACACGTCACAGGGAGGGTCAGCGGTGCGATTCCTTCAGAGCAGAATCCTGGTTGTGGTCGTCGGGATGATCGTCGTCGCTGGTCTCAGCGCCGCTGCCACAGCCATCGCGTCCTCTCCGTCCTGGCAGACCAAGCTGCTGAGCATCGGCGCGCTGAACAGCGCATCCACCACGACGCCCCTTGCAGGCGCCGGAGCACATTCTGCGACAGCCACCACGACTCCAGCCGCTCCGCACGCCACGAGTACTCCGGTGGTCAAGCCCTCGCCCACGGCCACCAACCCACCTCTATCGGTGCGTGGCAAAGTAGCCAGCGTCGACACGAGCGCCAATCAGTTCGTTGTCGCCACGGATAGCGCGCAGGTGACTGTCATCGTCACCGACACAACGACGTTCAAGGGGGCAGCCAGCAGCCTGAGCGCCCTCAATCCCGGTTTGCAAGTGAGCGTCAGAGGCGCCGCGCAGGCGAACGGCAAGTTCGTAGCGACCAGTGTCTACAGCTCCATCGACAATTGAGTGAAATTTGACCTTTGAGCGTGGGGGCTGAGCAGACTACCGCGACGCCTGCCAACGCGTGACGCTGCTGATAAGCAGTGCCGCCTCTTCGTGACTGCTGTGTGATGGCTGCCCGCGACAATGTGCATAGCGCATGGTGAGGGCGCGGTGTCTTCGCCCAGTGCGCGTGCTGATCCTGAGTGGGTGACTCACGAGGAGGCGTTTATATGAGCGCACAGACAGACCCGATGGATGTCTTTACCCCGCTACGCGAAGCTGTATCGCACCTGTTCGACGATGGGGCGCTGGCGCCTGAGCGGCTGATGTATTTCGGGCGGACGATTCCGGTCGATGTCATCGATACGCCCGATGAGTACATCATCGAAGCGTCGCTCACGGGTGTGCGGCCCGAGCATGTGCAGGTGAGTGTGATCGACAATACGGTCACCATCCGTGTCGGACGCAAGGCGTACGCGCGCCACAACGAGAATGCTGTCTACCTGCGGCACGAGCGCATCGAGCGCGCCATCCCCGAGATGAGCCGCGCGATTGCCCTGCCGGCCAAGATCGATCCAGAACAGGTGGAAGCGAACTATGAGCATGGCGTGCTGACCCTCCACGTTCGCAAGAGCGAGGAGTCCAAGGCGCACACGATTCCGTTGCACGTCGCGAGAGAGGCGGCGAAGCGGTAGCTTCCGTCCCAGGCGTCGCAGTGGTGGGCGGCGCCTGGGAAGTCATGCGCGGCAGCGCGGGCGACAGGCGTCAAGGCAAGCGGCGCGAGCCGTGCGCCAGTTGATGCTTGCTGCCCGCGTTGTCGTCGGCTGAAGCAGCCGGGGTGAGGTGTGGCATGAGCGCGCCTGAGATGAGTGTAGCAGCGCCAAAACGTCGCGTGGGGCGGTCGAATCGCTACCGCCAGATCGTCGAGATTCTCGTCCGGCATGGGTTTGGCTTCGTGGTTGGCAAGACTGGCTGGGACAACCAGCGCATCGCGCATCTCCTGAGGCCAGACGGCGCCGAGGCACATGTGGTCGGCACGCCAGAGCGGCTGCGGCTGATGATCGAAGACCTCGGCCCCACCTTCATCAAGCTCGGGCAGATCCTCTCGACCCGTGGCGATCTGCTGCCAGCGTCGTATCGCGCGGAGCTGGCCAAACTGCAAGATAGCGCGCCGCCCGTCGCGAGCGAGCAGATTCGCGCCACGTTCGCTGAGGAGTTTGGCCGCTCGGTAGATGAGGCCTTCAGCGCCTTCGACATGCAGCCCATCGCTGCGGCTTCGATTGGCCAGGCACACGCCGCCACGCTCCCCGATGGCTCCGAGGTCATCGTCAAACTGCGGCGCCCACACATCATCGAAGACGTCGAGGAAGACCTGCGCGTGCTGGTCGACCTCTCGTATCTGGCCGCCCGTCACTGGGAGATGGCGCGCTACTACGATATCGTGGCGATCGTCGCGGAGTTTGCGCAGACGCTGCGCGCTGAGTTGGACTACCTGCACGAGGGCCGCAATCTGGAGCGCATCGCGAGCAATTTCGCCGACGAATCCAGTATCCACATCCCCACGATCTACTGGGATCTCACGACCACACGCGTTCTCACGCTGGAGCGCATCCGTGGCGTCAAGATCACGAATGTGGCGGAGCTCGATGCCCAGGGCTGCGATCGCGGCGTCATCGCCCGCCGCGCCACGCGCATCCTCCTGACCATGATCTTGCGCGATGGCTTCTTCCACGCCGACCCACACGCGGGCAACGTCTTCGTAGAGCGCGATGGCCGGATCGGGCTGATTGATTTCGGCATGGTGGGCGAGGTCGATCGCAGCAGCCAGGATGGCCTGATGAAGCTGATGCTCGGCATCACCCAGCAGGACGCGAGCCGCCTGGCGGATACGATGCTCGATCTGAGCGCCGGGCGCACACCGGTTGATCGCAACGCCTTGAGGCGCGACTTGCAGCGACTGCTGGCGCGCTACTCGAACCGCCCGATAAGCGATGTGCGGTTTGGCGCCTTCATCTCCGAGATGATCGAGGTGTTGCGCACACATCGCCTGCGCCTGCCACCCGACCTGGCATTGCTGCTCAAGACAATCGTGATGGGCGAGGGGCTGGCTGAAGAGATCGACCCCACCTTCAATCTGATGGAGGTCTACATTCCGCTGACCGAGGAGGTCATCCGCGAGCGTTTCAGCGTGTCAGGCTGGACGAAGCAGTTGCTGCTCTCGGGCATCGACTCGCTGGAGAGCACGCTGGAGATTCCGCAGCGACTACGCCACATTCTCGGCGACATCGAGCGCGGCGGCTTCGAGGTCAACATCCAGCCCTCCAGCTTCGATCCGTATTTCTCGCGGCTGGAGCGGTTAGTGAATCATATCCTGATCGCGCTGCTCGCCGTCTCCTGCACCATCTCGACGGCATTCATCGTGGCTGCCTATCATCCAACTGGCCTGTTAACGCTGGCGGAGTTCCTGTTCTTCGGCGCGCTGCTGCTCAGCGGCGTCTTCGGGCTGTATATTCTGTACGTGCTCTTCAGCACACGGCGGCGCAAGCTATGACCGCGCGGGAGCGGCGCGGCGCCAGAAGGTCAGACTTCCTGCTCGGTGGGCAAGATCAGCAGTTCGTTGATGGCGACATGGCGCGGGCGGGTCACCATATAGACGATGGCGTCGGCGATATCTGTGGCCTCCAGCCGCTCCATGCCTTCGTGGCGCTGGCGGGTCGGCGCCTCGATCTCGGGGCGCAGGTGGCTGAGCAGTTCGGTCTTGACCGCGCCCGGCTCGACCAGCGCGACACGCACATGGCGGGTCGTCACCTCCTGGCGCAGCGATTCGCTGAACGCGCCGACGCCAAATTTGGTCAGGTTGTAGACGCCCGACCCGCGCCGTGGCCTGCGCCCGCCCACCGAGCTGATGTTGACCAGATCGGCGACACGCCGGGGAGCGTCCTCCGCCGCGCGCAGCAGGTGCGGCAGGGCGGCGTGCGCGATGTAGAGCAGGCCGCGCACGTTGATGCCAATCATGCGCTCCCACTCCTCCAGCGGGGCGCCTTCGACGGGGCCGAGCAGCATGACGCCTGCGTTGTTGATGACGATGTCGAGGCGGCCCAGCTCGCGCGCCGCGCGCTCGACCGCCTCCTGCGCCTGGGCCTGCTCCGCCACATCCGCCTCGATCACCAGCGCCCGCCCGCCCTGCTGGGCAATGTCGCTGGCCAGCTGATCGAGCCGCTCACGACGGCGCGCCACCAGCGCCACCGCCGCGCCCTGCTCCGCCAGCGCGCGGGCCGTCGCCTCGCCGATGCCACTGCTGGCGCCCGTCACCAGCGCCACCAGACCACTCAAGCGTCCTGTCATCCGTCCTGTTGTCGTCATCTCGTCCTCACTCCTTGGGAATGCAACGAAGCTGTTCTCTTGTCGTACATGCATGGTACAACAGGGCGCATGATGGGGCAGGCCAAGTAAGCCTGACCGCACACCTGGTCAATGCTGGGCGCGCGCGCAGCCTCGCAATATGATGGGGTTGAGGCCGTGGACGCTCGCCAACGCCCGGCGCGAGGGAGGCGCTGCAATGCTCACACATGGGACGCTCGATCCGAGCCAGCTCATCTTCCCGCTGATCCTCCTGGTGATCGACATCGGCATCGTGATGTACTGCCTGGATGATCTGCTCAAGCCGGAGCGGCGCGTCGTCGGCGACAACAAGGCCGTCTGGGCGATCATCCTGATCTTCTCCGGCATCGGCTGGATCGCCTACCTCGCCTTTGGCCGTCAATCTTCCTGAGGGGCGAGTCACTGTAGCTTACACCACCACACCGATGCCACCCGCGCGCTCAGCGCGTCGCAGGGCCAGCGTCAACAGACCGTAGCCGCTCAGGGCGCAGATCAGCGCGGCGATGAACAGCGGCGCGAGATTACCCCACAGCGCCGCCGAGCGCCAGTCGGCGCCGGTGAGGACGAGCAGACGCACCGCCGCCAGGCCGTAGGTCTGTGGCAGCGCGCCGCTCAGCCAGCGCAGCCAGCCCGGCACGACCGCCAGGGGAATATAGAGTCCGCTCGCCAGCATCACGAGATAGCGATAGCCCCAGGTAATCGGATCCTGACCGCTCTTGACTTCGAGCAGGAAGAAGAGGCTGGCCCCCGCGATGCCGAGCCCAGCATTGGCGAGCGCCAGCAGCAGACAAGCGAGCGCCACGAGTGGCGCGTTGACGCCCGCGCGCAGGCTGACACCGCCGAACTGGAGGATGAACCACAAGGCCACCGCTTGCAGCGCAGTCGAGAACAGCACATCCCACCCCAACCGGCCCAGCACGTTGGCCCAGATGCCGTGAATGGAGAGACGATAGGTTTCCAATCGCTTGTCCCAGAAGGCCTCGGAGATGGTCGTGAACGGGCCATTGAGCGCGCTGAGGCACACCTGGTTGAGCAGCACACCCACGATCACATACGCCAGGTAGTTCCCGCCGTACTGGCCGACTTCCCTGCTGGCGCTGCTATCGAGAAAGCGCCCGACGAAATACCAGACACCCACGGTGGTGAGTTCTTGCGCGCCCGCCAGCACGAGGTTGGAGGGGTAGTAGCGCAGGTTGCGGTAGGCCAACCAGCCCGCCACCCAGCACGCGCGCAGAAAGCCAGCCAGCCCGGCGCGCTGTTGCTCCGTCGCGCCTATGCCGCTCACACTACGCATAGCGATTGGCTCCGATACTCTCCCATGTTTGCGGTCACCCTTTAGCTTCGCTCGGTTCGCCCTCACGACTCGCCAGCGCGGCGAAGACGTCGGTCAGCGTTACTGGCTCTGCCCGCATGCTGCTGAGGCTCAACCCATGTCGCTCGATCCATCCGAGCAGCGCCGGAGTCGATGCGCGCAGATCTACGGATTCGACGCGAACAGCGCCGCCCTCGCTCGCCACGCTCGCCACCGGAGCCACCGGAGCCACCGCGGTCACGCCAGGAAGCGCCGCCAACTCCGTTTGCCAGTGGTCGGGCCATGGCTCGTGCGGGCGCAGCGCCACGGTGATGGGACGCGCCAGTCGCAGGGAGCGCAGCAGGTCACCAGTGGGCTGATGCGCGATTAGCGCGCCCTGGTTCAGCAGCGCGATCTCGCCGCAGAGTTCCTCGGCCTCCTCCATGACATGGGTGGTGAGCACAATCGTCACGCCCTGTTCGCGGTTGAGTTCGGCGATCATCTGGCGTACTGAGCGCACGCCTTCCAGGTCGAGCTTGTTGGTCGGCTCATCCAGAAAGAGCAGCGGCGTCTCGGCCAGCAGCGACCGCGCCAGGGCCAGGCGCTGCCGTTGCCCGGCGCTGATGTGCATCGGCCAGAAGTCGGCTTTGTCCTCCAGTCCCAGCCGACCCAGAAGCCCGTCGATGCGCGCCCGCGCCGGCGCGCCGCGCAGCCCGTAGATGGGCGCCCAGAACGCCAGGTTTTGCCGCACGGTGAGGTTGTTGTCGATGCCCACGTCGGCGGTGGGCGCCACCAGGCCAACGTGGGCGCGAATCCGATTGTGCTGGCGCAGCAGGTCATAGCCCAGCACCTGTCCGCTGCCCGCGTCTGGACGCAGCAGCCCAGCGAGGATCTTAATCAAGGAGGTCTTACCTGCGCCATTTGGCCCCAGCAGGCCCAGCGTCGCTCCAGCCGCGACCCGCAGCGTCACGTCGCGCAGGGCCAGGGTCTGTCCATGCCGCGCGCGGGGATAGGCTTTGCTGACGCCGCGCACGTCGATCGCGGCCCCTTCAGGAGTCACAGCGTCTATTGCCATCGAGTGAGCGTCCCCTGGCGCCGCGCCCGCTCGATGCCCCGGCCATAGGCCAGGACACCGAGCGGCAGCAAGATGACGGTGAGCGCTAGCAGCGCCAGGCCGTCCACCGCCAGCGGCGAGAGACCCGGCAGGGCGTACTGGATCGGCAGGACGGGCGCAGCTACCTGCGCGCCGGGGTCGAGCAGGCGGCGCAGCGCGTCGAAGGCGTAGGTGTGCGGGATCAGGCAGGCCAGCCACTGCAACGGCTTCGGCAGAACCGTCACTGGATAGTATGCCCCCGCCAGCAAGGTTGCCAGCACCTGCTGCACGACGAACTGCACCGGCTCCGTCCCCTTCTTGATGTCGAGCAGGTAGAACGAGCTGGCGCTGAGCATGCCCAGGCCAAAACCCGCCGCCAGGAACAGCGCGGTGAACCCTAGCGCCAGCGGCCACGACGCGAAGTTGAAGGTCGCGCCGAAGAACAGCATGCCAAAGCCGAACGTGAAAAACAGGCGCGGGTAGTCATCGAGGATCGATTTGGTCATCAGGCCGAGCAGCGGCGTGTAGATGGACATCGGGCTGAGCAGGAAGAGATCCATTGTGCCGTTGAAATAGCTGCGCTGGATGCGGATGTAGGGGTCCGAGAGGTTGGTGTTGATGAAGACATTCACCGTCACGCCAATGACAATGAACGACATATAGTTGTTGCCGTAGGCGGGGCCAAGCAGGCGCTGCGCCTGTCCGGCGATGGTTTCGCCGAGCAGGAAGAAGAGCAATGTCGTCACGAAGAGATTGGTGATCCACAGCGCCTGATTGACACGATAGGATTGCCAGATGCGATATTCACGCAGGCCAAACGCCCAGAGCGCCGGCAGGTCGCGCCACCATGCCTGGCTGGATGGCTGACTGGATGATGGCGGGAGCGAGGGCGGCGGTGCGGTGGTTCTCATGATACCCCTCCTGCGCCGCCCATATGCATCGTCTCCTCGGGCTGATGGGTCGCCAGCGACAGATGCGGGAGCGCAAGCACATCCTGGAGTGACGGGGGGCCTTCGGCGACCAACGTGATGCGCCCTTCCGGCTGTGTCAGCCAGGCAAGCGCCTGCTCTAGCGCGTCGGGAGATTTACGCGCGTAGACACGCCACGCGCGCACACCCAGCGCGCCAGGTCGGTCGAAGCGCTCGACCGCCAGCAGCGCTGGCGGCGGCGCGGCGGCGGGCAGATCCATCTCCTCGGTGTGCGCCTGGATGACTACGACATCTCCGAGCAGAGCACGCAGCTGCGCAGGCGTCCCCTGCATGGCGATGGCGCCGTCGGCGAGCAGCGCTATACGGTCGGCGATCTGCTCCATCTCAGCGGCCTGGTGGTCGGTGAGCAGGATGGTCTGGCCGCGCTCGGCGCAGAGCCGACGAAAGAGCGCGAGCATCGCCTGCACCGTCAGGGGATCGAGCCCAACCGATGGCTCATCGAGCAGGACGAGCGGCGTGTGGAAGAGCAGCGCCCGCGCCAGGATGACCCGCTGCCGCATGCCATTGGAGAGCTGCGAGGGATACTTGTCGCGATCCGCCCACAGTTCGACATCGCGCAGCGCCGCCTCAGCGCGGGCGCGCGCCAGCGCAGCGGGCATTCCGCAGAGGGTGGCGAAGGAGCGCACGTTCTCCTCGGCGGTCAGCGGCCACTCCAGCCCCATCCAGCCGGTCGTCGAGACATACGACACCTTCCGCCGAATCTCGCCGGGATGGTCAAGCGAGACGCCAGCAACCACGCCCGATCCGCTCGTCGGGCGGATCAGCCCGGCGAGAATCTTGATGAGCGTCGTCTTGCCGGAGCCATTCGGCCCGACCAGCCCGAAGATCTCACCGGGCGCGATGCTGAGCGAGACATCACGCAGAGCAGGAACGGGTGGGGCGGCGCTGCTCGTCAGGCGGACAGCGCGCGTGAGGTTGCGCGCCCACAGCGCCGGCCCTTTCCATTCGAGTTTAGTCCCACGCAGCGACGCCTCGACGCCGGGATACGTCTTGCTGATGCGCTCTACGCGCACCAGATCAGCCTGCTGCCCGTCGCGCAGATCATCGCGCAGATGTGTATCATGTGACTCATCGTGTGGGGCTACCATAGCGCGCCTCTGGCTCACAACTCCGCGAGCAGGGCGCGGAGGTCATCGGTCGCCTGGGCGGCGCGCTCCGGCGCTTCCGCAGCATAGTAGGTCATCACCATGGCGTTGGTGACGATGCCTAACACCCGCCAGGTCGCCAGGAAGGTGTCGCTGACCGGGCCATCGGCGGTGTAGCCTTCGAGCAGCGCGTCGCGGTCGGCTTGCCATGTCCAGCGGCGCAGATCGCAGGCGGGATGGCTGATGAAGGCGTCGCCAAAGTCAATCAGACCAGAGTAGGAGCCCGTCTCAGGGTCAACAAAGACATGCTCCAGGTAGGGATTGGAGTGCAGCGCCACCCGCTCGCGCGAGGGCGGCAGCGTGGCGAGAGCCCACGCCCCCAGTTGCTCCGGCGTCAGCTCGAACGTCCACGGCAGATGCTCGTAGCGCACCTCATCGGCCAGATCGCCGAAGTAGCGCCCAAAGCGGATCTGGACATCCACGAAACTATGGTCGCCAGGCAGCAACTCACTCTCAACAAAGGGCCGCTGCGGCAGGGCATGGATGCGCCGCAGCGTCATGCCGACCTGGCGCACGACGGCGCGGCGCGCGCTAGCGTGGAGCTGCGCATGGCGCATCGCCACGCCGGGCATGCGGGTCATCAAGGTATACTCCACCGGCGCCCCGCTCGCGTCCTGGTCGTAGCCGTGGCCAAGCACGCGCGGCACGCTCAGCTCGGGCGCCTGCTGAGCGATCTGCTCCAGAAAGAAGACCTCTTTGGCGAGGCTGGTGCGCGGGCGGAGTTGCTGCGGGCGCTGCGTCTTGAGGATCAGCGTGTCATCGATGCCATAGGTGCGCGCTTCACCCCCTGACTCGTCCACACCTGTCACCGCCCGCGCCTGGGCAGCATGCTTGCGCGCGATGCGGAGAATCAGATCACTCGGCTGCACGAGATCAGCCGCGTCGGGTTGGACGTAGAAATCGCCAGGCATGACACGTTCTCCTCACGCGCTCTCTGTGCGCTCGTCGCGAGTCAACCGCCAGCGGCAGGCTGCGACCAGTCAACAGGCGAATCGTACCGGTAGTTACACCAGTCGTCAAGGCATGCGGAGGCGTGAGTGTTGAGCCGAGGTTTGTGAGAGAGCGCATGCGCTTCGATGCCAAGTGAAAGAATAGAGCGTTGAAGCGAGATCACGAGGCGAGCTAGTCAGCCCTTCGCCGCGTCGTCGTCCAGCGTCACATACGTATCTGCCGCTACTTCATCGCGTGACGCCTGCATCTCCGCGCGCACAGCGGGATCCTGCTCCCAGGCGGCCACTTCCGCCTCGGCGACCTGCTGTTCGAGGACGTCGAGGAGACGTTGCTTGTCCGCCAGATTGAGTTTGCCAACAGCTTCAATCAGCGCATCCGCGGTAATCGAAATCTGGACCGCATCAGTCGCCACTGTAGACGCCTCCTCCAGTGGATCGCGCAATCGGCTCAGCGTCCTGCCCACATGATAGCACGCTGATTCACACCTGCCCTCACCCCACGTCCACCCGTGGGCGATATTGCAGCGCCTCGGCGAGATGCGGCGCGGCGATGGTCTCGGCCTCCGCCAGGTCGGCGATGGCGCCTGCCTCCGCTTGTGTTCCGATGCTCAGGAGATAGGCAGGCTCCGTATCCGAACGAGATTGCCCTTGAAGGTGACGACACTTCCTGTCAACAGTGCCTGCTCTATATTAGGAAGATTCGCGAGCAGGAGCGCGAGTTGCTCTTCAGGGCGATTGCGTGAGCCTGTGCGGAAGAGGACAAGCGATGGCTTCACATCCTTGCGCAGGGCAAGCAACGTCCCGAAGTCAGTATCGGCTGAGACGATGACGCGATCCTCAGCCGCTGCACGCGGAAGATGTCGCTGTCTGGCGCTGCTTGCATCCCGTAGTCGCGTACGTGGACTGCATCATGCCCAACGGCGCGCAGTCCTTCCGCCAGACGCGGCGACAAGGCGTTATCAATGAGCAACTTCACTGCGGGCTGACCAGAGGCAGCTCACGCTCACGCACCGCTTCAGCCGCGTAGCGCAACGCCTCCGTGATGTCGGGCGCTTCGAGGTCAGGGTAGGCGTCGAGGATCTCAGCGTTCGTCATCCCTTCGGCGACCATGTCCACCACAGTCGCGACGGGAATGCGCAAGCCTCGGATGCACGGAACGCCGCCCATCTGATCAGGATTGATGGTGATGCGATCAAAAGCCATAGGAATCGCTCCTGGCGCTGCAATCCGCCGCCCGCATGACAGAGTGAGATATACAGTATTGTGTGACACGACTTTCCCAATCGCAAGGCGTGTGCAGCTCTCACCCCACATCCACCCGCGGGCGGTATTGCAGCGCCTCGGCGATGTGCGGCGCGGCGATGGTCTCAGCCTCCGCCAGATCGGCGATGGCGTCCCGCCAGCCTGGCTACGCGATGGAAGGCGCGAACTATGCTTCCTGCCGCACGCCTCTGCGTCGCTCGTAGTCGGCGATGGCGTCCAGGATGCCTTGGCGCTTGCGATAGACATGGTACAGTTCCTGGCGCGCGTCCTCTATCCGTTGCGGATCATCACGGCTGGCGAAGAGCGCGGCCTCGCGCTCCGCGACGATCTCATTGAAGCGCGCCAGGCCGTCGCGATATCCAGCGAGCTCCTGATCGCTCGTAATGGGTGGTTGCACGTCGCGCATCTGTCCCACTCCTTCTGCGGGGCGTGGCCAATCTCAGGCGCTCGCGACGGTCTGCGGCGCAGGGATGGGGCGGCCCCAGGCGCGGTTCGCCTCGATCCAGCTCTCGATGGCGTCTTGTCCCTGTCGCACTGCGTCTTCGTAGCTCGCGCCGTGGGTAACGCAGCCCGGCAGCTCTGGCACAGTGACGAGAAATGCATGGTCGGCATCGGACCACTGGATGCGCATGGAGTAGTGATCAAAAGGCGCCTGATCGGATATCGAGTTCATGGTTGTCCCTGCGCTTTTCGTATCTTGGCGATGAGGCGGCGGACTTCCCGCTCCTGATAGGGCTGTGCGTCGTCACCATCGGCGCCAGAGAGGGTGAAGGTATCGGGAATCAGCGCGTGGCCCCACACGGTATGGCTTCCCTTTCCTGGGCGCATTATACATCCCGCCGAGCGCAAGTCCGCTTTGAGGTTCCGTATCTTTCGTGGCATCTCCTCTACCCCACATCCACCCGTGGGCGGTATTGCAGCGCCTCGGCGAGATGCGGCGCGGCGATGGTCTCAGACTCGGCCAGGTCGGCAATGGTGCGCGCCAGCTTGAGCACGCGGTGGAAGGCGCGCGCCGAGAGCTGGAGCCGCTGGGCGGCGGCGCGCAGCAGCGGCTGGGCAGCAGGCTCGACCTCGCAATACGTGCGCACCTCGGCGGGTCCCATCTCAGCGTTGAGCCGCACGCGCGCATGCCCGGCGAAGCGCCGCGCCTGGAGCTCGCGCGCCGCCAGCACACGCCGCCGCACTTGCGCCGAGGTTTCCGTCTGGGCCTGGCTGGTCAGCTTCTCGTACTCCACGCGTGGCGCCTCCACGTGGATGTCGATGCGGTCGAGCAGCGGGCCGGAGATGCGCTTCTGGTAGCGGGCGATGGCGCTGGGCGCGCAGGTACACGCCCGTGTCGGGTCGCCGTGGTACCCACATGGGCATGGATTCATGGCGCCAATCAGCATGAAGTTGGCGGGGTAGGTGACGGCTCCCTGCGCGCGCGAGATGGTCACGACGTGGTCTTCCAGCGGCTGGCGCAGCACCTCCAGCGTCGTCTGGCCAAACTCCGGCAGCTCGTCGAGGAAGAGTACACCACGATGCGCCAGGCTGATCTCGCCGGGGCGCGGGAAGCGCCCGCCACCCACCAGGCCGGCGTGGCTGGTGGTGTGGTGCGGCGCGCGGAAGGGACGCTGGCGCACCAGCGGGCGATCCGAGGCCAGCAGCCCGCTGACGCTGAAGATCTTGGTTACCTCCAGCGCCTCATCCGCCGTCAGCGGCGGCAGAATGGAGGGAATCGTGCGCGCCAGCAGCGTCTTGCCCGACCCAGGCGGGCCCGACATCAGCATGTTGTGGCCGCCGCTGGCCGCCACCTCCAGCGCGCGCTTCAGGTGCTCCTGGCCGCGCACCTCGCTGAGGTCGTTGGGGTAGAGCGTGTCCTCCTCATAGGCGGCGGCGCTGTCATCCAGCAGATAGGGGCTGATGCGCTCGTCGCCCCGCAGGTGCGCGGCAAGCTGGGCCAGCGTCTGCACGGGATAGATGGTCGCGCCCTCCACCAGCGCGGCCTCGGCAGCGTCCACGGCGGGCACGAAGACCGCTTCGATGCCACGCTCGCGCGCCAGCGCCACCATCGGCAAGATGCCGTGCGTGTGGCGCAGGCTGCCATCCAGGCTCAGCTCGCCCAGGAACAGCGCGTCCTCGATCTCAGCGACCGGCCCCGTGGCCGTGAAGGGCGCAATTTGCTCGGTCGCCAGCAGAATGCCGATGGCGATGGGCAGATCGTAGGCGGGCCCAGCCTTGCGCAGATCGGCGGGGGCCAGATTGACCACGATACGCTTGAGCGGGAAGATGGCGCCGCTGTTCTTGATGGCGGCGCGCACGCGCTCCTTGGCCTCGTTCACCGCTGTATCGGGCAGGCCCACCAGCCCAAAGAAGGGCAGCCCATGCGCGATGTCGACCTCGACCTCGACTATCGCGCCCTCCAGCCCAACGACCGCGCACGTCCGCACCTTCGCCAGCATTGCGCCTGCCCTCCCTCGCTCGCCCTGTTGTCGGCCCCTCGCGCTGTATCGCTGCGCCAGCGTCGCCTTCATTATCGGCGATCAGGCGGCGCTGTCAACCAGTGGCGCAGCGCGAGGGTCACAGACGCTCGTGAGGCGCGGCGGGCGGACGCCGCAGCCAGAGGGTGTAGTGGCTCGGCTGCATTGTCTCATCCACCACGGCCAGCAGCCGCGCGCGCAGATCATCCAGATCGATCTCCTGGCGCAGCGTGGCGCTGAACTCCCTCAGCGTGCGCGCCGCGTCGTACTTGCGGCGATAAAAGCGCTGGTCGATCACACGCTGGATGCGGCTGCGCAGTGGATGGAAGAGCGCGACGATGACCAGCGTCGAGAGGACGATCACGACGGGCTGCTGGCCTGCCTGGCCCGTCACCAGGGCGCTCAGACGCTGGAATCCGACGGTCAGCCCCAGATACACCGCCGCCAGCAGCGCCGTCAGCGCGCCATAAACCAGCGTGCGATTGATCAGCGTATCGATGTCCCACAGATGCGAGCGCAGCACGGCGACGGCGATGAAGATGGGAACCAGCGCCAGCCCAATTATCCACGGCGCGCCAAACACCAGACCCGCCAGCAATGGCGAATTATCGACTAACAGGCCCAAAGCTGAATGCGGTATCAGCGCAAAGACGATCTGCGGCAGAGCGACGATGGCGATGCCCAGCGCGAAGCCAAAGACCACCCATTTGGTCGCCTCGCGCTCGACCGACGTGGAGACGCGCAAGTAGCGGTAGATCTGCGCCACCACCGCCGCCACGATGAAGAGCAGCGTCAGATTGCCCCACGGGCCAGTCGGAATCGTCGGATCGAAGACCGTCGCCAGCCAGTAGGCGCCCGCCAGCGCCGCCACCCAGCGCGTCCAGCGCGGCGCGAACCGCCCCGAGGGAAAGAGGAAGAAAAACAGCAGGAAGCACATCTGCCCGCCCGTGAAGAGCAGCAGGATCAGCAGGTGAATGGCAAAACTATTGCCCAGCAGCGGCGTCGTCGCGCCGACACTGATATCGTAGAGGAAGCCGCTCGTGGTGGCGCAGCCAAACAGCAGCAGCATGACGGCGCAGAAGTTTGCCATGCGGTCATTGGATCGACGCCAGAAGAGCAGCAGCGCCATCGCCAGGTAGATCAGCGCGTAGCCGATATTCTCCGTCAGTTCGATGGCGCCGAAGAGCGCCACCGGAAAGTGAACGCGATGCAGCTCGCGGATGACGGCCGGGGTGAGTTGCGCCAGAAAATGCGGAAATGCCAGCGCGTCCAGCGCCACAATCGTGACCAGCAGTGCGATGAAGACGATACGCAGGGCGCGCACGACGCGGCTCTGGCCCGCAGCCGTCGATGTGGCGAGCAACGCGGCTGCTGATG
>DATAED010000201.1:0-3886 GCA_036258195.1 Ktedonobacterales bacterium | reverse complement strand
CGCGATCTTCCCAACGGTATAGCTCATCTCAGTTTGCCTCCACGGGAGACTCTAAACCATGACGTAACGTGAGGGTCAAGAGACTTGCTGGAAGAGTTGCCCGCCAGCCCACTCGCCACGCTATCCCAGCCGCTGGAAGCGTTCGCGCTCGATGCGGTCGGCGTCGGCCAGCTCGCTGGGGAGCCAGGCGCTGGGCAGCAGGGCGACGCCGTGGTGGCTGGCCAGCGTGCGCTCGAAGGCGGCCACGATGGCGCTGGCGCTCTGTGCGGAGTCGCTGGCTTCGTCGAGTCCGGCGGCGGCGTGGGCGAGGCGCTCGCCCAGCGTGGCGCGCTGCTCAGGGTCGAGCGCCAGCAAGTTGGCCAGCGCGAGGGCGTCGAGCCGCAGGTAGACGCCCGTCTGGTAGAGCGCGCCGGGACGACGACGAGTCTGGCACAGCCCCACCAGCTTGCGCGGCTCTGCGCCGATGACGACCTCCCACGGCGAGAGCAAGCCATAGCACGCCAGCCGCAGCGGATCATCCTTCGCCAGCAGTGGCAGCGCGCGCACCTCCTCGGTGGGCAGGGCGCGGGCGTCGGCGGCGCCCAGGCTGCGCAGCGCCTCGGCCCACAGCTCGCCGATCCACGCGTATGCGCGCACCACGTCGCTGGTCGCCAGCGGATGATCGTGTGGCAGGGCGATATCGAGGCTGACAAGCGCGGCGTCCACCAGCACGGCGGTTCCACCGCTGGCGCGTTTGTAGAGCGCGGCGCCCTGCTCCCGCAGCGCTTCCGGATCGGCGATGGTGGTGGATTGCCCATTGCCCAGCACGAGCGCGCGCTGGCGGGGGATATACCAGCGCAGCGCAGGCGCGTCCGTCTCGTCCAGCGCCGCCAGCATGCCCTCGCTGAGCGCGAGCTGCCGTCCCATCGGCGCACCGGAGAAGGGCAGCCGCCGCCAGAGGTCGACGGAATCGGGCAGTGGTGGTTGCGGTGTCATGCGCTCAGTGTACAACAGGCGTGGGTGGCGTCACCGGGCGTGGCCGCTGAAGAAAACGGACACGAGCAGCGCGACGATGCCGACGAGCAAGGCCAGCGCCAGCAGGACGCCCAGCCCCAGCACGACGATGATGAGGACGCGCGAGAAACGTTCGAGCAAGCGGCTCATGCGGTGTTCTCCGGAGCCCCCTCCCCAACCCCTCCCCCGCTGCGGCGGGAGAGGGGCTTCAGGTTTCGCTCGGTCAGCGAGCAGGGGCAAGGGCGACTTCTGCTATTCATCTCCCCCTCTCCTGCGGGAGAGGGGGTTGGGGTGAGGTCGTCCCCTGCTCACAGTGTACTACGCTGCCCGCTCGGCGCGCTCACAGTTGCGCCAGCCAGCCATCCGTCCAGCGGCGGATGTGGGCGAGGTCAGCGGGCGAGCGCTTGGCGGCCAGATCACGCAGCATGACAGCGCCTGCCCAGGCGTAGAAGGGCGCCATGTCGTCCAGTGAGCTGTCATGCTGCAGGTAGCCCGACTGCCAGCCCTGCGTGAAGGCCTCCAGGATCATGCGCGCGGGCGACGAGACGTGCTGCGGCGCATCGACCAGCAGGATGGCGTGGGTGCGCGCGGCGTCGGCGCGGGGCGGGCCAACGAGGGCGTTGCGCCAGTCGAGGATGCCGGTGATGCGCTCGCCATCGGCCATCACGTTCAGGGGGTGATAATCGAGATGCAGCAAGGCGCCTGCGGGATAGGCGCTGGCGCGCAGGCGCTCAGCCAGCGCAGGCTGATCGGGGCCGAGCCACGCGATCCAGTCATCAGGATGGTTGGCGAGCGCATCGGGCGCCACGACCCGATGCATGCGCGCCTGCAGCTCGCCGAACGCCTCACCTAGCCGCTGCGCTTGCAAGGGATGATGTTTCAGCTCATCGGCGACCGTTTGGCCATCGACCCACTCCATCAGCAGGGCAGGATGATTGCGCCAGCTACCGGATGCGACGACCTCTGGGGTGGGCAGTCCCGCCTGCCAGGCCGCCAGCATCACATCGCGCTCGCGCTGGCAGTCGTCCTGCTCGCCCACGCCAAAGACACGCAGCGCACAGACGCCGCTTGCCGTCTCCACCCGCCAGATGGCCGTATCGGAGCCGCCCTGCACGCGCTGCACTGCGCCGACATCCGCCACGCCCAGCGCATCCAGGATGTCGCGCGCGGTCAGGTTCTCATCAGGATCGCTCGATGTCATCGGCCACTCCCAATGGTTGCGAGTCGCACGCTGCTGTCGTACATCATTCAGCGCTCGCCTGCGCGGACGCTGCCTGGCGGATCTTTGTGTACGTCAGATCGAAGTCGTGTTCCCACGCCACGCCATCGCTCGACTTCTCCCAGTGGGCCGTGATGGTCTGGTGATCATCACTCAGCAGACCATGGAAGCGCTGCGAGAAGCCTGGCGCAGTTCTCCACTGCTTCCAGACGCCATCCGAGAGGCTCATCTGGTAGACCCGTGACACGCCTCGCCAGTCATAGTACACGAGGGTGTAGGACTCCATCCCTTCGTCACGACCGATGATGACGGTGGACCACGGCAAGCCCGATGTTTGATTTCCCATCCGCATCAGGGCGAATGCTCCATCGTCCAGCCAGGTGAACGACATAGCGGAATGGACAGGAGCGGCGCCGGGAAATGTCATCTCGACGCGCCATTCTCCGATGAGCGCCTCAAGGGGTTTCAACGCGGGATTAGGCCGAGGGGCGCCCGAAGGTTCCTGCGAGCGGGAGTTGTCCTCTGCCATTGGTCGTTCTCCTTCAAGTGCGCATGCGCCGCTCACAGCAGCGTCGCCAGAACCTCAGCCCGCGCGATGGCGGGGCCATAGCGGTCGCTGGCATCCTCCACATGCCACGCCGCAGAGAGCACGGCCTGCGTAAAGCCCCATGCCACGATGCGCTCGCGCGGGTAGCCCAGCCGCTCGGCGAGGATGTCGGCGCGGCGGGCGAAGTGGCGCGCTGGCTCGGCCCACGTCTCCATCCGACCGTAGGGATTATTCATGAAGGGGCCAGTCTCGTAGCCGGGGTCGCCTACCAATCCCTTTGGGTCGATCACCAGCCACGGCTCGCGCTGCGCCGAGACGATGTTGTCGTGGTGCAGGTCGCCATGCATCAGCCGCTCGTAAGGCGCGGAGGCCAGCAAGTCGGCGCCAAGCGTCTCGGCCTGCGCCAGCATCCCGGGCGGGAAGGGGCCGGAGCCACCAGCGTGCAGCGCGCGCACATGGGCGAAGGCTTCGAGCCAGCGAGCCACTGTCGGAAAGGGATGCGCGGCGGGCGCCGGACGCCAGAACGTGCGCATGACATCCGCGCCGATGGCGGTGGCGGCGTCGTCATCCTCCATCTGCGCCAGCGGCTTGCCGGGGAACGCCTGCTCCATCAGCATGACGCAGGCCCTGGTGTCGGCTTCCAGCAGCCGCACGGCGCCGTGTCCCTCGCACAGCCGCAGGAAGACGATGCTGGCGCGAAACTCGTCGCCTGGCACGACGCCCGCCTTCAGCACGGCTGGCGAGCCATCGGCGCGACGCACGGGCGTGACGTAGTTGTAGCTGAGGCCAGCGAAGGGCGGCAGCGGCGTCAGGCTCCAGCGGTGGGCATACTCCGCCAGCAGCGCAGGCAGCGCGGCCAGCCACTCCGCGCCCTCCGCGCCGAAATAGTCGGCGATGAACGTGGCGAAGTAGTCAGGAATCTCAACGTTCACGTCATTCATACCGTCGCGCTGCCAGCTACTCCAGAGCCGCTGAGGTCAAAAGTCCTTGGTCTCGACCACCTCAACGATTCGCGCCTGCGGATTCCACATGACCGTACCTTGCACGCGACCCCATACTTCACGCATGGCCGCGAGCAGGGCTTCCGCCTCGCCCTTCGTGCCGAATTCGAGATCAATCATAACAAA
>DATAED010000200.1:0-6284 GCA_036258195.1 Ktedonobacterales bacterium | reverse complement strand
GTGCGCGCGCACAACGCCGGGTATCGCGTCGTGTGCGCAGAGGATGTCTACGTGCATCACTTCGGGCGGTCCTCATTTAACAAGATGACCGAGGAAGCGCATGCCCAACTGTTCGACGCCAACCGATCGTTATTCGAGCAAAAATGGGGGACGACCTGGCGCCCCCATAAGTACCGCGAGGGTTAACACAGTTTGCCCGCGCGATACATCAATAGGTGCGAGCGCGCGATGCGACACACTGGACGTACTGGACAGAGAAGGACGAATATGAAGGGGTTAATCCTGAGCGGAGGGAAGGGAACCCGTCTGCGCCCACTGACGTACACCCGCGCCAAACAACTGCTCCCGCTGGCCAACCGCCCGGTACTCTTCTATGCCATCGACGCGCTGGTGGAGGCGGGCATCACCGAGATCGGCGTCATCGTCGGCGACACCTACGCCGAGATCGAAGAGACGGTACAGAGCTCGCGAGCCTGGGGCGATGGCGTCTCGTTTGAGTTCATCCACCAGCCCGAGCCGCTGGGGCTGGCGCACGCCGTCATCACCGCCGAGCCATTCCTTGGCTCCGACCCCTTCGTGATGTTCCTGGGCGACAATCTGATCGGCGATTCGCTGGCGCCGATGGCGCGCGAGTTTCTGGCCGCCGACCAACCCTACGCCGCGCAGATTCTGCTGAAGCCAGTCGCCAACCCCTCGCAGTTTGGTGTGGCTGAGCTGGAAGGCGATGGCGACGAGCGGCCCGGCGCCGCAGTGCGCGTGCGGCGGCTGATCGAGAAGCCCAAGCAGCCGCCCTCAGATCTGGCGCTGGTGGGCGTCTACTTTTTCGATCAGCGCATCCACACGGCGACGCATGCCATCCAGCCCTCAGCGCGCGGCGAGCTGGAGATTACCGACGCCATCCAGTGGCTCATCGATCAGCGCCATGCCGTGCGTGCGACCGTCCTCGACAGCTACTGGATCGACACCGGCAAGATGGAAGACATCCTCGACGCCAACCGGCAGGTGCTGGAGCGGCTGGAGCCGAGCGTCGATCCCACCGCCAACGTCGCGCCAGATGTGACGATCAACGGCATGGTGGTCGTGCAGGCGGGCGCGTGCATCGAGAATAGCAACATCCGCGGGCCGGCCATCATCGGCGAGCGCGCCGTGGTTCGCAATGCCTACATCGGGCCATTCTCCTCGATCTATCATGATGTCGAGATCGAGGGCAGCGAGGTCGAGAACAGCATCGTGTTAGAGCATGCCCGCATTTGCAACGTGCAGGGGCGCATCGACCAGAGCCTGATCGGGCGCTACGCCGAGGTGTATACTTCGCCGCCGCGCCCCAACTCGCACCGCCTGATGCTGGGCGACCACAGCTCCACCGGACTGGCGCCGAAGTGAATGACTGGCAGCAGGCGCCGCACGACAGTCACCAACGACCACGCTAGACGAGATGAAGGAGATCAACCGTTCATGGCTTCACGCAAGATTCTGGTGACCGGCGCCGCCGGATTTATCGGGTCGGCGTTCGTTCGCTACATCATGCGAATGCTGCCCGATGTCGAGGTCATCGCCTTCGACAAGCTCACCTACGCGGGCAACCTCGAAAATCTCGCCGCGGTCGCGCAGGATCCGCGCTACAGCTTCATGCAGGGCGACATCTGCGACGCCGAGGCCGTGCGGGCCGCGATGCGCGGCTGCGCATGGGTCGTCAACTTCGCGGCGGAGACGCACGTTGATCGCTCCATCGTCGATCCTGGCGCCTTCGTGCGCACCGACGTGATCGGCACATATGAGCTGCTGGAGGCGGCGCGCAGCCTGGGCGTCGAGCGCTTCATCCAGATCAGCACCGATGAGGTCTACGGCAACGCCGAAGCGCCATCTGGCGAGAGCCGCCCGTCGCTCGAAACCGACGCGCTCAAGCCGCTCTCACCCTACGCCGCCAGCAAGGCGGGCGCTGACCGGTTGGCGTTCTCCTACTGGGCGACCTATGGCGTCCCGGTGGTGGTGACACGCTGTTCGAATAACTACGGCCCGTATCAGTACCCAGAAAAGCAGCTTCCGCTCTTCATCACCAACGCGCTGGCCGGACGCGCAGTCCCCGTCTATGGCGACGGCAAGAATACCCGCGACTGGATTCACACCGACGACCATTGCTCCGCACTGGTGGCCATCTTGCAGGCGCCCGAGGAGCAGGTGGTGGGCGAGGTGTTCAACGTCGGCGCGAGCGAGGAGCGCAGCATCATCGAGAATGCGCGCAGCATCGTGGCGCTGACCGGCGCGCCCGCGAGCCTCATCACTCCCGTGGAGGATCGCCTGGGTCATGTGCGGCGTCACGCCGTCGATAGCGCCAAACTCCAGCGCACGCTGGGCTGGCAGCCGACCGTCAAGTTCGACGATGGCCTGCGCGAGACGGTGGCGTGGTATCGCGACCATCCGGAGTGGCTGGCGCATGTGCTGGAGCGGCGCGATGAGTTTCTGGGCGCAGCGCTCTCGCTGGGCTCCAAAGGCAAGTAGCGCTCGACTGCTGGCGACTGAATCGCGCCTGGGAGGCGGCCTGCGGGGCGCCGCAAAACCCGCCTGCGCGGGTTCGGGAACGTCCCAGTCCGCGCAGGCGGCAGGCGGAGCCGAGCTTCGCGGCCCTGCAAGGGCCTCCCAGGCGCGGTTTCAACCGCCAGCCGCTCACGGCGACGATGACAGTAACGCGCAGTAAGGCGGATACACAGCGATGACGACTCTCTGGGTGACCGGGGCAAATGGTGTGCTGGGCTCGGCGGTGACACGCCAGGCGCTGGCGTCGGGCGCCTACGACCAGATTGTGGCGCTCGGTCACACCTCGGTTGGCCAGAGCGCGTCGCCCACCGTCACCTGGCTGCCGCTCGATCTCGGCGATCAGGCGGCCATTGCCGCGCTGGGAGAGTCGCGCCCGCCCAGCGTCATCATCAACTGCGCCGCCATGACCAATGTGGACGCCTGTGAGACAGAGCGCGAGCAAGCCTGGCGCATCAACGCCGAGGGGCCGCGCGCGCTGGCGCAGGTGGCGCGGGCGGCGGGCGCTGCGCTGCTGCACGTCTCGACCGACTACGTCTTTCCGGGCGATGAAGCGGCGGCTGGCCCCTACGGCGAGGACGACCCAACGCGCCCCGTCAGCGAATATGGCCGCTCGAAGCTCGGCGGTGAGCAGGCCATCATCGCGGAGCTGGGGACGGAGCATCCCTGGTTGATCGCGCGAACAGCCATCGTGATCGGCACGGGGCCAAACCAGCGCCCCAACTTCGTCACCTGGCTGGCGCGCGAGCTGCACGCCGGGAAACAGCCGCGCATCGTGACCGACCAGTACAACACGCCGACGCTGGCAGAGGATCTGGCGCGCTCGCTGCTCTGGAATGCTCAAGCGGGCTCCACGGGTGTCTATCACGCCGCTGGCCCCACCTATCTGGGTCGGCACGAGTGGGCGCTGGCCATCGCCGATCATTTTGGCCTGCCGCGCGATCAGTTCATCTGGGTGACGAGCGCGGAACTGAAGCAACCTGCGCAGCGTCCCTTGCTCAGCGGGCTGCGCTGCGAGCGGCTGGCCGACGATCAGGCGCGCGGCGCGCCGCGTTTCCTGGGCGCTGTCGAGTGCCTGGGCGCCATCGACTGGGGATTGGATTTCTAAACGACACCATTGTCCGACCTAGCATTGGAGGAACCAGTGGCCAAAGGGTTATGTCTTGTCACGGGTGGCGCAGGGTTCATCGGCTCGCATCTGGTGGATGGCTTGCTGGCGGCGGGCTATCCGGTGCGCGTGCTCGATGATCTCTCCACAGGCGACGAGGCCAACCTGCGACGCCACCGGGGCGCGCTGCGCATCATGCGCGGCGACCTGCGCGACCGCGACGCCGTACGCGCGGCGATGTCGGACGCGCAGGTCGTCTTTCACCTGGCCGCCATCTCATCTGTCCAACGCTCAATCGTTGATCCCGTCGAGAGCATCGATGTGAATGTGCGCGGCGCGATGCAGGTCTTGCAGATGGCGCAGGAGAGCGGTGTGCGGCGGGTCATTCTGGCCTCCTCGGCTGCCGTCTATGGCGACTCCGATGCGCTGCCACTCAGCGAGCGCGAGGCGCCGAAGCCACTCTCGCCCTACGCCGTTCACAAGCTGGCCTGCGAGCATCTGTGCAAGGTCTTTACGCAGATGTATGGGCTGGAAACGGTGGCGCTGCGCTACTTCAACGTTTATGGCTCGCGCCAGCGTCCGGACGCCGAGTACGCGGCGGCGATCCCGCGCTTTGTCGAGCGCCTGCGCCACAACGAAGCGCCTGTGATCTATGGCGATGGTGAGCAGACGCGCGACTTTATTCACATCTCGGATGTGGTGCGCGCCAATCTGCTGGCAGCGGAGTCGCCGACGGCCTGCGGCTGCGCCATCAACATCGCCAGCGGCCAGGGCGCCTCGGTCAACGAGGTCGTGCGGATTCTGACGGAGTTGACGGGCGCCACCGTCGCGCCACGCTCCGAGCCGTCGCAGCCCGGCGACATCCGCGAGAGCGTGGCCGACATCGCGCTGGCCCGCGAGCTGCTGGGCTTCGAGCCGCATGTCTCGCTGCGCGAGGGACTGGCGCTGATGGTCGATCAGCAGCGCACGACGACGACGCTGGCTGGCGCACGCCGCGCGACGGATCACTGAGAGCGGGAGAGAGGCGAGAACGCGCATATGGCCAGGGATTTCTCCCAGATGAGCGGCCCGGCGGGCGCCGCGATGGGCGTCTACAAGCGCGCCGTGCCGTACCGCTATCGCATCATGCTGTGGTCCTGGCGGCAGCGCCATGCCCGCGAGCAGATCGAAGACCGCATGGCCGCCGATCCCACACTGATGGCGCGCTATGACCGCGAACTGCGCGTGACGCTGGCCAGCCACCCCGAACGCAAGGGCGTCATCCTCTTTGCGCCATCGGCCAACTGGAACACGCCGCTCTTCCAGCGTCCCCACCAGCTCGCTATCGCGCTGGCGGAGATGGGCTATCTGGCGCTCTACTGCGTCTACATCGACTCACCCGATGAGGTCGAGACGTTCCACGAGATGCGGCCCAATCTGATCCTCTGCCGTGTGCCGCCGCAGACGTTTCGCGGGTTCGACGAGATCGTGACCGTCTCCTTTACGCACAACTATCCGTGGGTCAAGCGCGCCGAGTCACGCCGCATCATCTACGAGCTGATCGACAAATTCGAGATCTGGTCAGACTTCCCCGGCCCGCTGATGCGCTCGTACCATCGCCAACTGCTGGAGCGCGCCACCGTGGTCGCTGGCACCGCGAGCGACCTGATGGCCGAGCTGAAACCCCGACGGCCCGACGCCATCCTCTGCCCGAACGGCGTGGACTACGCGCACTTCGCCGTAGACGCCGCGCAGGCGGGCAACATTCCGGACGATCTGCGCGAGATCGTGGCGCGCGGCAAGCCGATCATCGGCTACTACGGCGCGCTGGCCGAGTGGTTCGACTACGACCTGTGGGCGCGCACAGCGCGCGCGCTGCCCGACTATGAGTTCGTGCTGGTCGGGCCTGAATACGACCTGAAGCTGGCCGATACCGCCATCGCAGGCGCCGCCAACATCCACTGGCTCGGCCCACGACCGTACGCAGCGCTGCCCGGCTACCTGCGCCACTTCACCGTCGCCACTATCCCGTTCGTCGTCAACGACGCCATCAACGCCGTCTCGCCGCTCAAGCTCTTCGAGTACATGGCAGGCGGCAAGCCCATCGTGACGAGCGATCTGGTGGAGTGCCGCAAATATCCAGTGACGCTGATCGCCCGCACGCCTGATGAGTGGATCACGCGGCTGCGCGAGGCGGTCGCGCTGGCCCACGACAACGCCTATCTGGAGCGACTGGACGCCACCGCGCGCGAGAACACCTGGCAGGCGCGCGCGCGGCAACTCACGGCGGCGCTGCATGCCCGCGAGCAGCTCGACGTCGCCATCGGCGCCGCCACCACGACCGTCAGCTAGCGCGCTGGAACGTCAGATGCTCCTATCTGGGGGCGAGGCATCAGATAGAATACGATGCAGGGGAGCGACCTCACCCCCCAGCCCCCTCTCCCACGGGGAGAGGGGAGCCGGAGAACCAGCGGCGGGCGGTGCTCCGCTGCAACGGGCTTTTGCTAGCGCTAGATCGCCTGCTTTGGGTTCCCCCTCCCTCGGAGGGGAGGGGGACAGGGGAGAGGTTCCGCCTGCCCCAGGATTCGCCATGTGAGCGCCAACACCATCATCAGGAGACACGATGCGGAGAACCATTCTGAGCGTGATCGGCACGCGCCCCGAA
>DATAED010000199.1:0-12630 GCA_036258195.1 Ktedonobacterales bacterium | reverse complement strand
TCGCGGCTGCGCCAGACGCCGACGAGCCGCCAGACCGTCGGGTCGTCAACGCTCTGTGTGAGATAGCTGCTCTCCAGCGGCGCTGGCCGCTGGCCTGCCCTCTCCGCGAACGCCTGCTGGAGATCGGCCCACCGTTGCTCGGCCACGTGCGCCTCCAGCACGGTCATCACCTTGTTGGCCATGCGTTTGCTCCTCCCTCAGAATGACGCGATCAGGCTCCAGAATGAGCCATGTGCATGTTCTACCCGCTGGCATCTCTCCAGGCAAGGCTCCGCGCGCCGAAGCCGCACAATTGCCTAGCGCGTCGCCGATTCCTGCGGGCGGAAGGCGACCATAATGACCTGATCGGCCAGCGCAGGCAGTCCGCTCTCCGTGCCGTCGTAGGCGAAGCCGAGGAAGCGCATCACGGCAGCGAAGGCGCGCTTGTAGCGTCGGCGGTAGTTAGTCAGAGTCGCCAGTCGCTCATCTGACGCCATCAGCCGAAACTGTGGGACAAAGCGCTCGCGCCCGGTCTGTACTGCGATGGGCGGGCTGGCGAGGATGTTCTGATACCAGTCGGCGCGGTCGCCGTAAGCGGAGACGACGGCGCTCTCGCGCGTGGCTGGATCATAGCTGACTACCTCCAGCACAGCGTGGCGCAGTGTCCCGCTCTTGCGCCCGCGATGTGTCAGCAGCAGGAAGCGATGTCCCAGCAGCCAGCCGAGCCGCACGCGATACAGCGCGATGGGCAGCCGATACCCCAGCCGCAGCAGCCCGCGCGGCGCCGCAGGCGCCTGATCGTTCGCCATCGCCGGGCCTCCATTCTGTCACGCTGTGACCGTCTTCATGCTACCAGCAGAGCGGTTTGGTCGGCAAGCATCTTCACTCGGCTCATGGCGCCATCTGTGCTGCGATAGCGTCGGCCAGCCAGCGCAGCCAGGCGAGGTAGCCGCGCTCATATTCGAGACCGCGCTGGAGCGTCGCCCATGAAGCAAAGCGGGGCGAGTCCAGGCGCAGCGCCGACGGATCGCCATCCTCCTCGCGCTGGCGCTGGCGGATCGCCTCGTAGCGCTCCAGCCGGGCGGCGTGGCGTCGCTCGCAGGCGCGCGTCAGCTCCAGCGCGCGCGCTGGCGCTACCAGCCACAGCGAATAGACCTGCACCAGGAAGATATCGCGGTCGGGCGCGGGCGCCTGCGGCGTCTCTACCCATTCGCGCAGCGCCGCCAGCCCCGCCTCGGTCGGCTCGTAGAGCTTCTTGGCGGGACGGTCGCGTTGGGGGACGACAGTGTGCCGCGCCAGCCCTGCCGCCTCCAGTCGCGCCAGCTCTGGATAGATCTGGCTGCGGCGCGCGCTCCAGAAGAAGCCCATCGGCTCCTCCATCAATTGCAGCAGGTCATAGCCCGACCGCGGCGCGCGGGCCAGCAGCCCCAGCAGCGCGTAGCTCAGCGGAATCACGGCGTGGCTCCTCTCCGGTCTTCTTCACGCGCACATAGGTGTAAATGTGGCGCTAGCGCGGCGTCTATATCAATACTGATATAGGGTATGGTAGCAGATGGCCGCCCCCTCCCCCAACCCCTCCCCCGCTTTGCGGGGGAGGGGAGCTAGACGGGTTGTAGTGATTGGCAGGTTTACGATGGAGCTGATGGATGATTACCGGGACGGTCACGGCCACCGTGGGGCGCGGCTCTCGCGGCGCGCATTCGTGGGGCTGGCGGCGGCGACAGCGCTGGCGGGCTGCGCTCCGGTCGCGTCACGCGGCAGCGGGCCGAGCGGGACATCTGTGGCCACGCGGGCGCCTGCGCCGCGTGCGCCGCGTGGCCACATCACGGCTGCCAATGCGTCGGCGCTGCGGCGGCTGGCCATGTACTCGCCGGACGCTGGAATGGCGCGCGGCGCGGCGTGGTCGCGCGATGGGCGGAGGCTGGCCGCTGGGTGCGACGAGTCGGTCGTATTGTGGGATATGCGCGACCCTGGATTCCGCGCCATCTGGCATGGCCACACGGGTCAGATTGTCGATATGGCGTGGTCGCCAGATGGCCAGCGCCTCGCCTCGGCCAGCCAGGATGGCACGCTGCGGCTATGGGCGGTGGGCCAGGCGCAGTCTCTCCTGACGCTCAAGGATGCCGATGGCGCCACACCGCTCAGCGTCGCGTGGTCGCCCGATAGCGCCCGTCTGGTCTGCGGAACCTACGACGGCGTCACCCTTATCTTCGACGCGACGACGGGCGCGCGGCTCCAGCGCTGGGATGGCCCGCCCAAAGTGGGGCGCGGCAAGGGCGGTCGCTATCCCTTCGCCAACTGGGGCGTGGCGTGGTCGGCGGATGGCCGAACAGTCGCCGCGACCCGCTACGACGACCTCATCCAGCTCTTCAAGGTCGCGACCGGCGCCGCTACGTACATCCCGAAGACCGACTATCAACCCAACCGCGTCGCCTGGGCGCCCTCTGGCGATACCTTCGCCATCAGCGATGACCAGGGCAAGGCGCAGATCTGGAGCGCGACGACTGGCAAATGCATCGCCAGCATGCTGGATCATCCTGAGGCGGGCTGGAGCTTCGCGCTGGCGTGGTCGCCGGATGGCTCGCTGCTCGGCGTCACGCGCGCGAGCGGGCTGATACAGGTCTACAGCATCGCCGAGGGGCGCCAGCTCGCCGCGCTGCAAGCCCACGAGAGCGCCTGCTGGGCGCTGGCCTGGTCGCCGGACGACCTGCGCCTGGCCTCCGGCGGCGATGACGCCACAGTCTGCCTCTGGGGCGTCTGAAATCAGGTCGGCGCGTAGCTCCCCTTTCCCGCGAAGCGGGGGAGGGGCTGGGGGTAGGGGCTACTGCTCGCCGCTGCGCGTGACGAGGTGACGCGCCGAGAGCGGCACGAGGTCGAGATCGTCGGGATGCCGTCTCAGGTAGCCCGCCACATACGTGCAGACGGGGATGACCTCCAGCCCGCGCGACCGCGCATCGTCCAGGGCGAAACGCGCCAGCTTGCCCGCGATGCCATGCCCCTCCAGCGCAGGTGGCACTTCGGTATGGATCAGCGTGAGGCGCCGACCGTCCAGGCCATAATAGAGCGTCGCGATCTCATCGCCGACTGGCGCCTCATAGCGCTCTTCGTCTTCGTTGTTGCGCACTGCGATGTGCTCGAAATCTGGTTCTGCGCTCATCCTTGTTGTCCTGCCTTTTGATCGATGAAGGCCACATAGCTGCCAGAAAAGACGACAGCGGCGCGGCCCTGGGCGTCAAGTATCTCCACGGTCAGCGCTAGCCTCGCCTTTCCGCGACGACGCAGCGCCGCCAGAAAGCGCTCGACGGCGTGGGCAGCGGGCAGGCGACACGTCGCCACGAAGTCGCTGGCGACGGGCAGCTCGTAGCGCGCCCCGCTCTCGTGGATGACGATGACGCCATGCAGATCATGCTCGCGCAGCAGCAGCCACGTCAACCCCCAGCCCGCCAGCGTCGCCACGGCGTTCAGGCTGCCCGCGAAGGCCGTCGCTTTGTGGTTGATGTTGGGGGCCAGTGGAGCGCGCAGCGAGAGCCGCTCGCCATCATACTCCTCCACGATGAGGCCGATCTGCTGGCTCAGCGGAATCTCATGATGCAGGACATCCTGCAGCTCACGCGCGCGGTCGCGCTCGGCGCTCATCGGCAGTCAATCCTCCATCGCGCGACCATCGCGCTACACCAGATATTCAGCAGGGGTGAAGATGGCGCGCAGCAGCCGCTCGGCGTCGTGGCGCAGCAGCGCGCCCTGATAGACAGCCAGCAGCGAATCGATCACCACCTCCGGCGTCAGCTCGCGCAGGCGCTCCACGTCGGGAACCACCGGATGCTGGCCATCCAACGCATAGCGCTCCAGCAGACGCTCAGGAAAGACGCCATCGTGCGCCACCACCCGATCGACCCGGTCGCCCAGATAGCGGTGAATCTCGCGCACGAAGTCGGAGGCGCGGTAGCCATCGGTCTCGCCGCGATTGGTCATCAGGTTGCAGACGTAGACCTTCTGCGCCTCCGAGGCGCGCACGGCCTCGGCCACGCCATCGACCACGAAGTTGGCCAGGATGCTGGTGAAGAGGCTGCCCGGCCCAATGACGATCACATCGGCCCGCCGGATCGCCCGCAGCGCATCCTCGCACGCCTCCACCGACTGCTGGAGGTAGAGGCGCGTGATGGGCGCCAGCGGCCCCTCAGCCTCTGCGGCTTCCGGCTGGCGTGCGCCGCGGGTGTCGATGTTGGTCTCGCTGACGATCACCGAGCCATCGGCCAGCTCCGCGCAGAGCGTGGCGGGCTGGAGGGTGACGGGCAGCACCGCGCCCGCCGTATCGAGCAGTTGCTGGGCGTCTTCGATGGCGTGCAGCAGGTTGCCGTGGTTGATCTCCTGCAGCGCGGTGATGATCAGGTTACCCAGGCTGTGCCCGCCCAGCGTCGCCGTGGTCGAGGCCGTGGTCGTCGCCGTAGATGCAGCTCGCTCGCTGCGGCCTGATGCCCTGCCATTCTCCTTGGCGTCTTTGAAGCGATAGGTGAAGACCTCGCGCCAGAGCACGCCCTTGCGCGAGAGGGCCACCAGCGCCTGGCGCAGATCGCCGACGGGCAGCGTGCCGTATTCATCCATCAGGCGGCGCGAGCTGCCGCCGCTATCGGCCATCGTGACGATGGCAGTAATGGAGCAGTCGTGCTTCTTGAGCGCGGAGAGCAGCGCAAACGGCCCGGCGCCGCCGCCAATGGTGACGATATGTTTGCCGCGCACCCCCAGCAGCGCGTGCGCCTGCCGCTCGATGGCCTGCTGCATCTCCGCCTATTCCTTTCTCAAATCTCCTGGAACGACCTCACCCCCCAGCCCCCTCCCCCACCGGGAGAGGGGGAGCAAAGAGGAGCAAAACGGCGAACTCACCCGCTGCCCTCCCGATTCAAAGCCGAAGGGATGGTTCTGGTTCCCCCTCTCCTCGCGGGAGAGGGGGTTAGGGGGTGAGGTTCCCCGCCGCTACTGTCGCAGCGTAGCGCCGAAGCGTTTGGCCAGCATGGCGATGATCCCTTGCTGCGCCTCCTCGACCTCCTGTGCCGTCAGCGTGCGATCCGCCGCGCGATAGGTGAGCGTGTAGGCCAGACTCTTCTTGCCTGGCGCGATGCCCTCACCAGTATACACGTCGAAGAGTTGAACCTGAGGCGTGAGTGGGCCATCGTGCGCGCGGATCGCCTCGGCTACCTGCGCCTCGGGTAGATCGCGCGCCACGACCACCGCCAGATCGCGCTGGGCGACTGGATAGCGCGAGATTGGGCGCGTCATCACGCGGGCGGGCGCCACGGCGTAGAGCCGCTCCAGATCAAGCTCCATCAGATAGGCGCGGCGGGTCAGGTCGTAGCGCTCGGCCACCTCGGGATGAATCTCGCCCAGTACGCCCAGCGGCAGCCAGGCGCCTTCCGGCTCCAGCGCGGTGGTCGCCGCGCCCGCGCCAGCGGACTTCGGCATGGCCAGCGCCTCCAGCGTCGCGCAGCGACCCGGGTGGAAGCTGGGGTGTCGCGCCTGCGTGAAGCGGTAGCGCGTGATCTGCAAGCCCTTCAGCAGCAGCTCGGCCACGCCCTTCAGGTCGAAGAAGTCGGCGTCGCGCTCGCCCAGCCAGCTCTGCGCCTGCGGGCCGCTCAGCGCCACGCCCACCGTGCGCCGCTCCTCCGCCAGCCCGGTTCTCGCCGCCAGCTCGCTGGTGAGCAGGTAGCGCCGCCCCACCTCGAAGAACCACAGGCCAGCGGCGCTGCTCTTGGCGTTCTCGCGGGTGACGGTCAGCAGCTCTGGCAGCAGCGTCAGCCGCAGCGCCTCCATCTCCGCGCTCATCGGATTGCGCAGGGTGATGGCGGGCAGCTTCTCGGCCATTGCCTCGATGCGCCGCCGCTCCAGCGCCTGCGGGCGCGCCGTCGCGGGCGTGTTTGCCGCTCTGGCGGTCGCGCCATCGCTCTCGCCGGTCGGCACGGGCGCGCCCAGCAGCAGCTCCTCGCCGGAAGATAGCCCTGGCAGCACGCGCGCCATCGCCACGCGGCTCACCAGCGGATAGGTCTGTATCTCCGTCAGCCCACCGCCCAGCAGCAGATCGCGCACCTCATATTCGCGCCAGAACCACGGCTCATCCTGCGGCTCTGGCAGCGGGCCAGCGGGAATCGTGCTGGGAATGCGGTCGTAGCCGACGATACGCGCGACCTCCTCGACCAGATCGGCGCTCTCTTCCACATCGCCGCGCCAGGTGGGCACGCTTACGCGCACGAGCAGCGCGCCGCGCTCGGAGGGCAATTCCTCCACTCCGAAGCCCAGCGCCCGCAGCGCGGCTACAGATTCGGTGGGCGTGACGGTCATGTTGGTCAGCCAGGCCACCTGCCCCAGATCGAAGGTGATCTCACGCTTCGAGGGCCTGGCGGCGTAGAAGTCCACGTAGCCCGGCGCGGTCTGCCCGCCCGCCATCTGCGTGATGAGCTGGGCGGCGCGGTCGAGCGCCACGGCGGTCAGCGTGATGTCGGGATTTTTCTCGAAGCGGCTGCCCGCCTCGGTGCGCAGCGCCAGCGCCTGCGACGTGCGGCGGATGTTAGTGGGGTTCCAGTGCGCCGCCTCCAGAATCAGATTGGTCGTCTCGTCGGAGACCTCGACGCGTGCTCCGCCGAAGATGCCCGCGATGACGTTGGGGCCAGCCGGATCGGTGACCAGCGTCATCTCTGGCGTCAGCTTGCGCTCTACGTCGTCCAGCGTCGTCAGCGTCTCGCCCGCCTCGGCGCGCCGCACGACGATGGTGTGGTCGGCCACCTTGTCGTAGTCGAAAGCGTGCAGCGGCTGCCCCAGCTCCAGCATGACGTAATTGGTGACGTCCACCACGTTGTTGATGGGGCGCATGCCAGCGGCGGTCAGGCGGTCGGCCATCCAGTCGGGCGAGGGGCCAATCCTGATGCCCTTGACCACCCGCGCCGTGTAGCGCGGACACATCTCGGCGTCGCGCACCTCCAGTTTCATCAGCTTGCTGGCGGCGGTTCCGCGCTCCTTCACGCTGATGGCTGGCTCGCGCAATGGCGCGCCCGTGAAGGCGGCGATCTCGCGCGCGATGCCCAGAATGCTCAGCAGATCGGCGCGATGGGCCTTGATGTCGAGGTCAATGACCGCCTCGCCAAGCACCTTGCCCAATGGGATGCCGATGGGGGTATCTGTGGGCAGGATGTAGATGCCCGCATGGTCGTCCGAGAGGCCCAGCTCGCGCGGGGAGCAGAGCATACCCTGCGAGAGCACGCCCATCGCCTTCTTCTCGGCGATGACGATCTCGCCGACGCGCGCGCCAACCTGCGCCAGCGGCACGATGTCGTGCAACTTGATGTTGGGCGCGCCGCAGACCACGCTCAACTCCTCCCTCCCGTTCCAGACGCGCGTGGCGTTGAGGTGGTTGGAGCCTTTGACGGGCTGCAGCCAGGTGATCTGAGCGGTGATAATATTGGGCCAGGGGTATTCGACGCGCTCGACCTCCAGCCCAGCCAGCGTCAGCCGCTCGGCCAGCTCTTCAGGCGA
This sequence comes from Ktedonobacterales bacterium, assembly GCA_036258195.1. Lineage (GTDB taxonomy): Bacteria > Chloroflexota > Ktedonobacteria > Ktedonobacterales > JADMIN01 > JAKAIY01. Next base: position 5,133 of record DATAED010000199.1, on the reverse strand, counting down.
GAGCGCGATGTCAACATACTCCTTGAGCCACGAGTACGGCGCTTTCATACGAGACTCCTCAACACTGATCCTATGGATCTATGGTCGCGCCTGCGCCGTTGGATGCGCGTGGGCGATGTTCACGATGTCGGAGAGCACGCCCATCGCGGTCTGCGTGGGATCGCCCTCGCCCTCGATCAGGGTCAGCTCCTGCATGGTGTCAGTCACGAGCCGCACTGCCGTCTCCATGCCGGTCAGATGCGCCAGCGTGTCGCTGGGCGGCAGCGCCAGCAGCTTAACCTCTGCGACGACAGCGCCATCGGCCTCGCGCCGCCCCTCCACCACCTGTTTGATGGTCTGGTCGGACTGGCGCGCGGCGATGGCGGTCTGCATGGCGTCGGCGCCCAGGCCGATGCGGTGGACATCCTGCGGGCGCAGGTCGGCGCCCATCAGCGCGTTGGCCAGCACGGTCGCCTTGACCGAGGCGTCCCAGCCGTCCAGGTCGTTCGATGGGTCGGCCTCGGCGACGCCCGCCCGCTGCGCCTCACGCACGGCGTCCTCCAGCGACATACCGCCGCTCATGAGGCTCAGCACATAGTTGCTGGTGCTGTTGAGCAAGCCGCGAAAGCTGACGACCTCCGTCACTGGCAGCGAAAACTCCATCATGTTGATGATCGGCGTGCCGTCCATGACGGTCGACTCGAAGCGCAGCCCCAATCCGCGCTCCGCCGCCAGCCCACGCAGCTCGCGCAGACCGTGGGCGATGGGCCCCTTGTTGGCGGTGGCGACGTGCTTGCCTGCCCGCAGGGCCGCGCGGGCGTGGTCGAGCGCGGGCTGGCCATCGGCGGGGTTCAGCGTGGTGATCTCCACCAACAGGTCAGCCGGAGCGCTCTCCGCGAAGCTGAGGCTGTCGCCGCTGAACGGTTGAGCGCCCTCCGGTAGCCGCTCGCCCGGCGCCGAGCCTGGCCAGCCACTGGCCGCCACCACAGCGGGCGCCAGCCCGGTGGGCGCGGCCCAGCCCCCCGCGCGCCGCGTAAACGCCCCGCTGATCGTGATGGCCAGATCATGCTCACGACGCAGCGTCTCGTCTTTGGCCGCCAGCAGTGTGATGAGCCGTGTCCCCACATTGCCGCAACCCAGCAGCGCAATCCGCATCTCCATGTGATCGTCCTCTCCGTCTGGTTTGCTCAGCGGTTAAATCCGCGCCTGAAGGCGGCGCAGCCACCACAAGACCCGCCTGCGCGGGTCCATGGACGTCTCTCCGCGTACACGTTGCGACCTACCGGAACTGCGTCAGGAAGCGCAGGTCGTTCTCAGAGAAGAGGCGGATATCCTCGACGCCGTAGCGCAGCATGGCGATGCGCTCGATACCCAGCCCGAAGGCGAAGCCGCGATAGACCGCCGGATCGTAGCCCACCCCGCGCAGCACCTTCGGGTGCACCATGCCAGAGCCGCCCATCTCCAGCCAGCCGCTATATTTGCAGATGCGGCAGCCCGCGCCGTCGCAGTTGATGCAGTCCATGTCGAACTCGGCGCTCGGCTCGGTGAACGGGAAGTAGCTCGGGCGGAAGCGAATCTTGCGGTTGGCTCCGAACATCTCATGGGCGAAGCGCTCGACGACGCCGCGCAGATCGGACATCGTGCAGGTCTCGTCGATCAGCAGCCCCTCGACCTGATGGAAGACCGCCTCGTGGCTGGCGTCGGTCGCCTCAGAGCGATAGACCGTGCCCGGCACGATGGCGCGCACGGGCGGGCGCATGCGTTCCATGATGCGAATCTGGTTCGGCGAGGTCTGGGTGCGCAGCAGAATCTGTCCCGGCAGCACCCAGAAGGTGTCCTGCATGTCGCGCGCGGGATGATCCTGCGGAATGTTGAGCGCCTGGAAGTTGTAGTAGTCGGTCTCGACCTCCGGCCCCTGGAAGGTCTGGAAGCCCATGCGCTCGAAGATCTCGGCGATCTGGCGAGTCGTGCGTGTCAGTGGGTGCATGTGGCCGCGCTCGATCGGTCGCCCCGGCAGCGTCACATCCAGATGCTCGCGCTCCAGCGCCGCCGCGCGCTCCTGGGCGCGCAGGTCGCCGCGCCGTTCATCAGAGAGGCGCTCCAGCTCCACTTTGACGAGGTTGGCCGCCTGGCCAACCTGCTTGCGCTGGTCGCCGGGCAGCCGCCCCAGCCCCTTCAGGATGGCGCTGAGCTCGCCGCGCTCGCGTCCCAGATAGCGCGTGCGCCACTCATCCAGCCCATCCGTTGTCTCGATGGTCGCCAGCTCGGCGACCGCGCGCTCGCGAAGCTCCGCGAGCTGCCGCTCTTCCTCTGTCATGGCGCCGCTCTCCTGCGCTCTGGTTCATCCTCTCAGGCGACACGCGCCACGAGAGACACTAAAGGCTCAAATACACACAAAACGGCGGCCTCGTCAGGGACGAAGCCGCCGATACGCTCCGTGGTACCACCCACTTTGGGCGCGCCTGCCTGCCATGCAAGCGGGCGCCGCTCCACTTTCGGTGTCCGGTATCGGTGGACTGCCGTGGCGCCTACCACGCCGCATCCTGTCGTTCAGGACGCGCGCTTCAGTCGCCAGGCTCAGGAGTGAACTTCCACCGTCGCTCGTCGCGCTGGGGCTTGCAGTCCGTGGCCCCGGCTCCCTGCTGCGCGAGCGCCGACGTACTCTCTCCCTCGGCGCCGTACGATTTGCTGTTGTTGGTTGGTCGGGCCCTCACCCCAACCCCACTCCCAGAGGGAGAGGGGAGCAGGAGCGATTCACCTTGCCCCAGGATAGTCGCCAGGGCTACCGAAACCCTCCGTTCCCTCTCCCTCTGGGAGTGGGCCAGGGTGAGGGCTCGCGCCCGGTGATAACTGCCCCGCCTGCAGAGTGTAACGATGACCGCGACTCCGTCGCCCGCTCGCGGGCGCGGAGTTGTCGCGCTGCTTCAAAGAGTATCATACTTTTCCCCCTTCGTCTTCACCCGTCCCCAGGCATCGCAGAGCTTGTGAATAATCCGAGCAGGAGGCGCAAGGCGTCGGCGGTCAAGACGCGTCCCTGCCACTGGAGGCGGGAGGCGACCGCTTGAGCGACGGGAATCTCATTGATCTTGTCGCTCACCCGGACTTGCAGCAAGGTCTCTTGCGTCTCATGCGTGCAGAAGGCCAGCAGATGCGGCGCCGCCTGGCCGTCGGTGGCCGCGCCCCGCACACTCTTGCCATCGACCGCCACCGCTTCGGTGTCGTCAGCGGAGCGCGGTGGAAGTGGCAGACACATATCCACCTATCGCCAGAGCGGATTTCTGAGATGCTGTGCCCGAATCGTGGAGCCAGGCAACTCCAGTTGCGTTTCGTGGTGTATCGCCCCAATGGCGAGGCGAATGTAGCATTCTGGTGCGGCAATTGCCTCCAAGGGATCTCGCTGGGATCCGGCGTGGCTCCAGCGGCCTGCCATCGGATACGCCGTGAAGATACAAACATTCCGAGATTCCGTCTCGTACCTTTAGACTGACACGGCGAGGTTGGCACGAACTCGCAATGACATCGGTGTCACCCGGATCGCCAGACGTTACCCTGGTTTTGTGGACAGTTGTCGCCTGACGATCAACTGCTGTTGGAGGAATTCTCCCCCGGTCAACCTCGTCGGGCGAAGTAAGACACTGATCTCACTTCACCATAACGCCGCGCCTGGCACTGCGTTGTCTCAGATAACATGGAGCGAGCCTGCTTCTCGTCCGCCGTGGCGAGCCAGCAGAGGAGCCACCGATCACGTAACCGTGGGCGGGATGAGCCGCGGCCGCTGTCTGCACACGCCCTGTTGCTCCGTCCCAATGCAAGAGGGTACACCTGCGCCCACCTTGATCTCCCTTCAGGTGGTCGTCGTGTTGTCGCAGGCTGCGGGTGGAGAGCTGCTAGCACGTTCCGCGCTCCCCGCGCTTCCATGCGCTCCCACCCACTTCCACCCGCTCCCGCGTGTTACCCCAGCAGCTTCTGCCGCTCCATGGCCGTGCAGATGGCCTCCGCAATCGCGAAGTGGCCCAGGTTGTCAGGATGATAGTCGTCGGGCGAGAGGTCGTAGTCGGCGGCGGTGTAGAGTGGGGTCAGGTTGACGATGGTCGCCTCGGGCTGCGCCTGGCGACACGCCCGCACGTTGATCGCGCTGTAGGGCGCCATCGAGGGTTTGCGGCGCGTGGCTGAAGGTCGCGTGTGGCGGGGGCGCCGCGAATGGCTGTGGTACAATCCGGCCAGGAGCGTCCGGCGCGGCCAGCGCAGATGGCATGCGGCATGCGAACGCTGCACAGGCTGTCATCAGACGATGCCAGAGGAGTGAGGCGACGCCATGCAGAGCGATCGGCAGAGCCAGGTTCAGAGCGCGGGGCAGAGCGAGCGCCGACGCATCGCCGTCCTCGGCAGCACCGGCTCAATTGGCCGCCAGACGCTCGATGTCGTGCGCGCCTATCCCGACCGCTTCGAGGTAGTTGCGCTGGCCGCCCGCAGCAATGTCGCGCTGCTGGCCGAGCAGGCGTGCGAGTTCCATCCGCAGCTCGTCGTCTGCACTGGCGACACGCCAGAGTTGCAGCGCCAGCTCGACAGCGCCATCCCCGGCTGCCTGCGCGGCGTGGAGGGATTGACCACCGCCGCGACGCATCCCGCAGTGCAGATGGTGGTCGCGGCGACCTCCGGCCTGGTCGGCGTGCCGCCCACGCTGGCCGCCATCCGCGCGGGCAAGACCATCGCGCTGGCCAACAAAGAGACGCTGGTGATGGCGGGGCATCAGGTGATGGCCGAGGCCCGCAGCTACGGGGTCGAGATTCTGCCGGTGGATAGCGAGCACAACGCGCTGTGGCAATGCCTGCGCGGCGAGCGCAGCTCTGAAGTGCGCCGCCTGCTCATCACTGCCTCGGGTGGCCCCTTCCGCCAGCGCACGCTGGAGGAGATGCGCGCCATGACGCCCGAGCAGGCGCTCGCCCACCCCACCTGGCGCATGGGTCCCAAAGTCACCATCGACTCCGCCACGCTGATGAATAAAGGACTAGAGGTCATCGAGGCGCACTGGCTCTTCGATCTGCCCTTCGAGCAGCTCGCGGTAGTCGTTCAGCCCCAGAGCATCATCCACTCAATGGTGGAGTACGTGGACGACTCGATCAAGATGCAGGCCAGCATCCCCAGTATGCGGCT
>DATAED010000198.1:0-9305 GCA_036258195.1 Ktedonobacterales bacterium | reverse complement strand
CGCGTCCAGACGAGCATATTGGTATTGCGCGGCGTGCGGTCGATGTTGGTGACGTAAGCGTCGAACCAGACAATCGCCGAGGCGAGATCGGCGTCGATGGGAAACGGCGCGGCGACGTTGTAGGGCAGCGAGCCAGGCAGGTAGTCCAGCCCCAGATTCTGGCCCGCGCTGGCCAGCAGCAGATCGCGAATCTCGAAGTCTGGCTCGTTGCGTCCCAGCGCGGAATCCAGCTCGATGAAGACCAGCTCTGGCACGGGCAATCCCAGCGCGCGACCAATCTCGCCCGCCACTAGCTCGGCGATCAGCGCGCGTGGCCCCTGCCCGGCCCCACGAAACTTGAGCACATACAGCCCGTCGTCGTCGGCCTCCACCAGCGCAGGCAGCGAGCCACCTTCGCGCAGCGGGGTGACGTACCGCGTGGCCAGCACCGAGCGTAGCATGCTCTCTCCTGAATTGGTCTGAATTGGCAGGCGACCTGACTCCTGTGGGCACTATAGCACGCGGACCCCCTCCCCGATCTCTCCCCCGCTCCGGCGAGAGGGACGCTTTTGGCGGAATGCAACTGGAAGCGCATACGCCGGCTGCCGCGCGTCCACTCCCCTCTCCAGCAACGCGGGGGAAGGGTCGGGGTGGGGGCGCTACCCGTTGGCAGGCACGGGGATAAATGCAGTGGAGAGCGTGCGCCGCCCGCCGCTGATCCCCACCACCCACAGGGAGGCGCCGTAGGTCTGCTCGTAGACGCTGCCCACTGGCCCGGCGCCCCAACTGAAGCCAACCAGTTGCGCATCGGGCGGCGCCTGCATGCCCAGCCGCCACTCGCCCGCCTGCGGATCCCACGCCCACAGCCAGAGGTCGCGCGCGTCTGGCTGCTCTCTCACCTGCTGGTGCGGATCCGTCCCCAGCGTCAGCAGCAGATTGGCTGGAGCTACGCCCAGCGCCACCGCGACACCCATCAGATGATCATCGGCGGTGGCCCCGCTCACAGGCAACAGTGGCAGCTCGCTCCACACGCCGGAGTTGTGCGCCATCCACTGGATAGCCTCTGGCGCGGTGTCAGGAACCCACGGTGGCGCGAGCAGACCATCCGTATAGATCGGCGCGTAGAGCGCGCTCCAGTCGCCCGTGCTGGCCACGCGCGGCTCCAGCGAGGCAGCCAGCACGGCGGCAGGCGGCCCGCGCGAGATGGTCGCCCAGGTGGCCCCGCCATCGAGCGAGCGGACGATCTGCCGCAGGATGTTGAGCCGACCACGGCGCGGCCAATAGTAGACCTGCGCCAGCAGCGCGGCCCCTGAGCCGAAACTCGTCAGCGCGGGCGCCAGATAGGCTCCCCGCGCGGGCAGGCCACCATCCGCCGCCTGCCAGGTCGCTCCATCGTCGGCGCTGCGCATCAGGCTGGATGTCGGCTCCGTGTAGGCGCTATTCGTCCACCAGACGAATATCCAGCGCGCCGAGACCCAGGCGTCGCTCTGACAGGCGCCAGCGCCCATGGCGGCGGGCGGCAGCGACACAGGCGACCACTGATAGCCCGCAAAATCGCTCTGATAGACCTGCATCTGCTGGCAGCCTGCCTGGGCAGGATCGGGCGTGCTCGCTACCAGCAACAGGTGGGAGCTGGCGTCCAGCGCGACCTTGATCCGGCACGACTGCGCGGGCTGATGTGTCACCGGAATGGCCAGCCAAGTAGCGCCCAGATCATCGCTGCGCCAGACCACGATGCCATCCGTGTCGACCTGGCACGCCAGCGTCGCCTGCGGGTCAGCGGGATCGACGGCATACGTCACCACATCCGGTGATACGCCGGGCGGCGGCGCGATCTGTCGCCAGGCGGTCATCTCCAGTTTTGGGGCCAGCGTGCCAGAGCGCAGCGCGAAGCTCAGCCGCTGCCAGCCCACCACTGCCAGCGTTGGCCCGCCCAGCAGCGCGAAGAGCGTCGCCGCGACCAGCGCGACGATCAGCGCGCCACGCATCAGCCGCTGCCGCATCGTGAGCCGCCGGCCCCACAGCGCCAGCGCCGCCTCTGCGCCGATCCGCCGCGCCCGTGGCGCCTGCCGATGCTGCGCGCGCCGTGCGGGTTGCCCCCCCGCGCTGCCCTCCAACGATTCGACGACCAGCCCGTCATCGTCTGATTCAGAGCTGGGTCTACCATCCTCGGTCATGCTGGCCGATCTCCCCCGCTGCGACATCGCGCGCCCGCTACGCTGCCTCAGCACTAGGACGCCGCGCCGCCTGGGAGTTTACCATTGGCAGGACGCTACTCGCCGCCGCCGCTCCCGTTCGCGCCGTTCACGCCATGGGCCGCGCCATTGGATGCGCCGTTGGATGCGCCATTCGCGCTTTTGGAGACGGCGGGGAGATCGGGATCCGTGCGGCGCGACCCTCTGGAGCGGAGCGGGGCCCGCAGCAGGGCGCGGTCGATCACGCGGTCGGCGCGCAACTCTTGCGAAGGCGAGGCGGCGAAGGCGCTCGGCCCACTGGCGTGGCTAACGCGCGGCCCGGCGCCATCCGTCGGCTGTGGAGCGGAGGTCGCCGAAGCCGCAGGAGCGGTCGGTGCGACGGGGCCGATCACATAGGGAGCCGGCGCCTGGAAGTCGGGCGCGGCGGTCGTGCCAAAGAGCGTTGCCTCGGCCACGCTGGTCAGCGCGGAGCGCTGCGCGGGCGAGGCTGCCGCCGCGCGCAGCAGCTCGGCGACCTCGGCGCCATCCAGCGCCTCGCGCTCGGCCAGCGCCTCCGCCAGCGCGATCACCTCATCGCGGCGCTGCTCCAGCAGGGCGCTCATCGCATCATAGGCCCGGCGCAGCAGCCGCTCCACCTGCTCGCGGATGGCGCCATCCGCGAGCAGGCGCGCCTGGCTCGCTGCGAGCGGCGTGGCAATGAGCGCGTCGCCCATGCCCCAGCACGCCACGGAGCGCAGCGCCAGCGTGGTCGCCGCCGCCAGATCATCCGCCGCGCTCACCAGCCGCACATGCAGAAAGACCTCCTGCGCGACGCGGCTCGCCAGCGCCAACTGGATCGCGGCGAAGACATCCTCCGCCGAGCGCGGCGCGGCGGCTGCCAGGCCCAGCGCCCCGACTGCTGGCCGCTGTGACGAGCGAAGGGCGACCCGCTCCACAGGCGCATCCGGAGCCAGCGCACGCTGCGCCACGACACGTCCGGCCTCGGAATACGCCAGCCGCCGCTTCTCCAGCATCGAGAGCTGGGCTGGGGAGGCGGTGTGCGATGGGTCATCGGGCGGCGCTGGCGGCCTCGCGCCACGCTGAGGCGCCCGGCCTGTAGCGGCGCGCAGCAGCGCCCCAAGACGCCGCTCCAGACGGTCTGGCGCCTCGTCAGACTCCATTGACGCCATGTCGCTCAATATCGCCTCTGATCTCGCTGCGTGGTCGACTGGTTGCGCCAGCGTCCGGAGCAGCGCCCACAGCAGCGCGCTGAGCGCTGCAAGCGTGATGACCACGGCGATGATCACCTGCGCCACGAACAGCAGGATGGCGGGCGCATGCGCCGCCAGGTACCAGGCCAGCAACGCTACCACCAGCACGCCCACGGCAACCGCCAACGCGAGCTGCCGATGCGCCCGGAGCGCGCGCGCCAGCCCGTGAGCCGCGTCGCCGCCAGCGCGCTCGACGCTCGACGCCGCCACGCGGTACGCCTGTTCGACTCGCTCAAAGGTGGCGCGGGCTGTCGCGTTCGCGCTCTGTGGCGTCTCCGTGGCCATGATCCGTATCCTCCTGAGATCAGCTATTGCCGTGCGAACGCGCGGGTCGTACGTTTCTGGCGAGCAAGATGGGCGCCCAACCTGGTCACATCGAACAGCACGGGCAGCGCTGCGCGGTGGGGCAATGTAACCTGGCATGCAGAATTGGTGAAAGCGTGTCGCGGATGAGAGCGCATGAAACAAGCTGCGAGAGATGAGGCGCGCGTTTGGGGCACAGCTTGTCCATACGGTACAGACGTATGGCAAGCGGCGTCCGCTTCAGAGCCATCCGTGCTCGTGACGCGAAGAATTGTAGGTCGCGCGTTCAGATGGCGTCAAGGCGCGCGGCGCACTGCGCGAGGCGTGCGCAGTGTGCGACGCCGCTCCGCTCCCTCTCCCTCTGGGAGAGGGCTGGGGTGAGGGCGCTCGCCCGGCGCGCCCTCAGAGCAACGCGCTGGCCGTCATCGTCATGGCTGCGCTGCAGCAGACACAGCGCAACGCGCCCCTGGTATATGGGACGCGCTGCGTGTTGGTTTGCGAATCGGTGATGAGCGGCGAGCTAGGCGACGGTGGCCTTCGCGCCAGCCTCTTCCAGCTTGGTCTTGGCCGCATTGGCCTCGTCCTTCGCCACGCCTTCCTTGACGGCCTTGGGCGCCGCCTCGACCAGATCCTTGGCCTCCTTCAGGCCCAGGCCGGTCAGCTCGCGCACCGCCTTGATGACGTTGATCTTGTTCGGGCCGATCTCAGCCAGCGTCACGGTGAACTCGGTCTGCTCCTCGACGGCGGCAGGAGCCTCAGCGCCAGCGCCAGCCGCGGCGCCCGGGGCCGCAGCGACCATCGCCGGAGCCGCGCTCACGCCCCACTGATCCTGGAGCGCCTTGCTCAGCTTCACCAGGTCCAGCACGCTCATGTTGCTCAGTTCTTCGATCAGCTTGTCGACATCCACAGCCATGATGGTTTCTCCTCTATGCAGGCGCCGCGACTCCGCGCGATGTCGCCCGCTGTCTGTTGTGTGTAATGATGCGCGGCGCTTGTTCGCGCTATGCGGCGCTCTCGCCAAGCTGGCGGATACGCGCCTCCAGCACATTCACCAGATCGCGCAGTGGCGCGCTGAGCACGCCGTAGGTCTGGTTCATCGGCCCCATGATCGTGCCGACCACCTGGCCGCGCAGTTGGTCGCGCGGGGGAATCTTGGCCAGGTCTTCGACCTGCTTCGCCGAGATCGGCCCACGCTCCAGAATGCCCGCCTTGACCTTGACGGGCCTGCCCGTCTTGGCCGTCTTCAGGTAATCGGTGATCGCCTTGGCGGTCGCCACCTCATCGTCGTAGCTGAGCGCGATGGCCGTCTGGCCATTGAGCAGATCCGAGATGTCGTGGTAATGCGCGCTCTCAGACGCCTTGCGCAGCAGCGTGTTCTTGACGACGTGCAGCTCGATGCCCTGAGCGCGCAGCTTGCGGCGCAGATCCTGCGACTCGGCCACCGTCAGGCCCTCGGTCTGCAACAGTACGGCGCCGCGCGCGCGATCGAGCTTGTCGGTCATCTCCTTGATGAGAAGCGCTTTGGCTGCTGTTGGCATACCTGTGTCTCCCTTCCAGAGCGGATGTCGAGGCGGCTCGATCCGGGCGCGCTCCTCGCCCGGCAAGCGATCTCGTCGCCGCAGCAGGCGCGCGCGTCTGCGTGCGCGCTGCTGGCGGATGCGGGGCGGCCTCGCGTCGCCCTCGCATGGTCAGTGGTCGTGTGATGGGTCGTCGTCTATCATCCCAGAGCGAGTCAGCGAGGCAAAACAAAAGGGCCTTCAGGTCGCCGACCCGAAGGCCCATCACAGGCGAGCGTGTCGCTGCTGGAGAGAACGCTGCTCGCGCTCATCTCACCGCACGCACGCAATCGCTGCGCTGGATGCTTCGCCTCGGCAGGCCCGTTACGAATTGAGCCACTCGCGCTGGAGCGGCGCCCGCTGTCTCTGGCAGATATGCGATTGTCCTGTGAAGTATAGACGCTTCAGGAAGCGCCTGTCAAACGCCGCTGGGACGTTTGTGGGCAGAGCGGAACCTCTCCCCCTGTCCCCCTCCCCTCGGAGGGGAGGGGGAACCCGGCCCAGAGTTTGTGGCGCTGGGCAAGCTATCTGCTCCCCCTCACCTTAGTGGGTGAAGGGATCGGGACTTGCTCGTCACGCCACCTTCAGCGCCAGCGCGGTGGGCAGATCCAGACGGATGCCCGGCGACATCGTGGAGCAGATCGTCAGGCTCTTGACATACTGGCCCTTCGCGCCTGTCGGCTTGGCGCGCACGATGGCGTCGATAGCCGAGGTGAGGTTGGCCAGCAACTGCTCATCGGTGAACGAGAGCTTGCCGATGGGCATATGGATGAGGCTGGTGCGATCCACGCGGAACTCCACGCGGCCAGCCTTGACCTCTTTCACCGCGCGTGCGATGTCGAAGGTGACGGTGCCAGCCTTGGGGTTCGGCATCAGGCCGCGCGGGCCGAGGCGGCGGCCCAGGCTAGCGACCTTGCTCATCACGTCTGGCGTGGCGATAGCGACATCGAAGCCCAGCCAGCCCTCGCTGATCTGCTTGACGTAGTCGTCGATGCCGACGAAGTCAGCGCCCGCGCCCTCGGCCTCGGTCGCCTTCTCGCCCTGGGCAAAGACCAGCACCTTGACCTCTTTACCCGTGCCAGCGGGCAGGGTGGCCGTGCCGCGCACCATCTGGTCGGCGTGGCGCGGATCAACGCCCAACTGCATGTGCAGCTCGACGGTCGGATCAAACTTGACGTAGCTGACTTTCTTCAGCAGCTCGATGGCCTCAGCCGGTGCGTAGAGCTTCTCCGGCTCCACGAGCTTCAGCGCTTCGGTGTATTTTCTCCCGTGTTTTGGCATGGTGCGATGCGCCCTCCTGGTGGCGTGAAATCCGCAGTGACTGATGGGCGATGTCCGCCTGGGCGTGTCGTGGCCCATCGGCGGACGGCGTTCGGCGGGCGTCTAGACGACGCCCGGCGCCCGAGTAGTTGCGCTGAGGCTGCCCCCGCTACTGGATGGTGATACCCATCGAGCGGGCGGCGCCTTCGACGATGCGCTCGGCGCCTTCGATGGACGTCGCGTTCAGGTCGCGCATCTTCATCTCCGCGATCTCGCGCAGTTGCGCGCGCGTGATGGAGCCGACCTTCGCCTTGTTGGGGGTCGCGGCGCCCTTGGTGACGCCCGCCGCCTTCTTCAGCAGGTCAGAGGCGGGCGGCGTCTTGGTGATGAAGGTGAACGAGCGGTCTTCGAAGACGGTGATCTCGACGGGGACGATGCTGCCCGCCATCGAGGCCGTGCGCTCGTTGTATTCCTTCACAAACGCCATGATGTTGATGCCGTGCTGGCCCAGGGCTGGGCCGATCGGCTGCGCGGGGGTCGCTTTCCCGGCGGGAATCTGTAGCTTGACGACACCCCGGACTTTCTTCGCCATGTCTGCTCCTCAATGAGGTCACTGGACGCGGTCGCGTCCTCCCTCTGGCCAGCGCGCCCGCCAGATCGACGAGCCGCCAGCGCTCAACACATTATCTGGGAACGATGACAGCGCACACGCCGCCACACGTCTACCAGCTCATCCTCATCGCCTGATCGCGCGGGCCTACATCTTCTCGACTTGCAGGAAGTCGAGCTGGACGGGCGTCTCGCGACCGAAGAAGGAGACGAGCACCGTCACCTTCTGCTTATCGTTGTCCACCTCGCTCACCGTGCCGATGAACTCGGCGAACGGCCCGCCAATGACCTTGACACTCTGCCCCGTGAGGTAGGTGATCTTCGGCTTGGTCGCTGGCTCCTCGCCCGTCTGGACAGGCGCCCGCAGGATGTACTGCAAGTCCGACTCGGAGAGCGGGGCTGGCTCGTTCTGGCCGCCCACGAAGCCCGTCACGCCGGGCGCGCCGCGCACCGCATGCCACGAGTCAGGCGTGATGACCATATCCACCAGCACGTAGCCGGGGTAGACCTTGCGCGCCACGGTACGGCGCTGGCCGTTCTTGACCTCGACCTCGTTCTCCATCGGCACGACCACCTGAAAGATGAAATCCTTCAGGTTCATCGAGATGATGCGCGCCTCCAGATGGGTCTTCACCTTATTCTCGTAGCCGGAATAGGTGTGGATGGCGTACCAGTGCCGGTTGGGGTTGACTGGCTCAGCGGGCGTCTGCTCGGCTGGCTCGGCCTCGGCCTCGGTAGCCTCCAGATCGGCGCCCGGCGCGTGCTGCGCAGTGGACTCCAGATCCTGATCCTGACCTTGTGGCTCCACGGTGTGATCCTCTCACCTGCACACGCCCGGCGCCACCGCGCAACCAGCGCGACCAGCCAGGCGACAGACGCAGGAAAGCGCCGCCCAGGCGACGCGATAGCGCTCCCGGAACAGCGCACGACCGCGATGGTAGAGACGAACCTGCCGACGCGACCGCTGATCCCTACTTGGGAATGCTGACGAAGTAGGAGAGCAGATGCCCCAGCGCCCAGTCAGACGCCGCCAGCAGGCCCGCCATAATGGCGGAGACGACGATCACGATGATCGTCATATTCCAGGCCTCGCGGCGGGTGGGCCAGGTCACCTTGCGCAACTCGATGTAGGCCTCGGCCAGCCCTTTGGTGAACGGATTCGCCAGCAGCGCGGCGGGCACCTGCACGCCAGCGGAGCTGTGGCGGGTCACCACATGCTCATCGGCGCCAGGAACTGGCGCGACCGCCATCGACTCATCGGCCTCGTCAGCCTCATCGTCGATCTCCGGCGCCTCTTCGGCGTCAAAGTCGTCTTCGGGCTGCTCTTCGTTCACGGGATCCGTCTCCCCCACGTCCTGCGGCTCACGAACGGCGTCGCTCGTTCGCGCGGCGGAGTTGTTCTCCCTGTCGATCGTCTTTGCCAAGGTGAGCGCTCCTCTGCGTGAAGTCTGATGGGATGGCGCGCTGGCCTGCTCGGTCTCAGCGCCGCGCCGTTGTCTCGCGCGCTACGTGGGTCGCGGGTCTACTTCGTCTCGCGGTGCATGCGATGCTGACGGCAGCGCGGGCAAAACTTGCGAAACTCCATACGATCCGGGTCGTTGCGCTTGTTCTTCTCAGTGATATAGTTGCGCTCTCTGCACTCGACGCAGGCGAGCGTCACCAGGATGCGGTTCTCTTTGCTCTTTGCCGCCATGATGGGGCATCCTCCAGCGAAATCAGATGGAGCGTCGGCTTCGGGCTACGGCTCCGGGCACAGCAACCGTTGCGCCAGCGCGCAGCGCGGATTGCGCTCTATCTTCGGACTATTCTATACCATGCCGCGTGGCGCGTCCAGCGGCGCCCCGTCAAATAGGCTACATATGGGCGTTTACTGGGCGTTCGCGCCTGAGCGGCTCAGGCGCCCCACAGCCACTAACGGCCACTATCAGAACGTGCGACGCCGCAGGACGGTCAACGGACACATCCTGCGGCGCGCGACCAGACTCCAGCGATGGGGTCGGGTGAACGTGCGGGTTACAGTTCGACTTTGGTGACAGCGCCGGCGCCGACGGTGCGCCCGCCCTCCCGAATGGCGAAGCGGCTGCCCTCTTCCAGCGCCACCGGCGCGATCAACTCCACCTCCATCTCGATGTTGTCGCCCGGAATCACCATCT
>DATAED010000197.1:0-15500 GCA_036258195.1 Ktedonobacterales bacterium | reverse complement strand
TGGATGACCAGACCATCAGGCACGAGGTCGCCGCGCTCGTAATAGGGCCTGGCTTCCATACCCAGCGGCGTGCCCGTGGCCATATGCTCGCGCAGCAGGTCGCCACTGGCGCAGGGCTGCAAGCCTTTCGCGCGCTCCAGCGCCTCCGCCTGAGTGCCTTTGCCGCTCCCCTGAGCGCCGATCATGATGATGTTCACGCAAATCTCCTCGTTGTGCGCCCGGCGCCAAATCAAAGCCCGGACGCGCATCCCGCCACGTCAGTGTGGCGGAGTCTGTTCGCAGTCACCGCTGGCTGCGGTTGCTCAGCGCATGCACACACAATTTTACGCCGAAGCGGGGCGCCGTTGATAGGGGGATATCGCGTAGCCCGCGAGACGGACACGGTCTGTGCACGGCCGCAGCCATGAATCGCACGCTTCGCGCCGCTTGACGGTTTTTGGAGAATGGAGGCGAGGCGCACGTGCCGTCCCGCCATTTTTCGAGCGGCACTTGCATGTTAACGAAAAATTCGTTAGGATAGCTGACATGGAACAAGGGGCAAACGCCGCCGAGCGCATCATCAGGCGTTTCGGTGGCCAGAGCGCTCTGGCCGCGCTGCTCGGCAAGCGGCAGAGCACGATCGAACACTGGGCGAAGACAGGGCGGGTACCAGCGCAATGGCAAGTCCCGCTCATGTCGCTCGCCCGTCAGAGAGGTGTGATCGTGGAAGCAAAAGACTTCGTAGAACCTCAGCCCAACCTGATCCAGCCAGCAGAGGGTCGCCTCGGCATCCTGCTCGTCGGCCTCGGCGCCGTCGCCACGACATTCATCAGCGGCGTCGAGCACGCCCGTCGCGGCAGCGGTCGCCCCATCGGCTCGCTCACCCAGATGGGTACCATCCGCCTCGGCAAGCGAACGGAAAACCGATCACCGCTCATCCGTGAGTTCGTCCCACTGGCCAGCCTGGACGATCTCGTCTTCGGCGCCTGGGATCCTTTCCCAGACAACGCCTATGAGGCAGCGGTGAAGTGCGGCGTCCTCGACCGACACGAGCATATCGAACCCATCGCCGCCTTCCTCAAGTCCATCGAGCCGATGCCGGCGGCCTTCGACCAACACTACGTCAAGCGCCTCGACGGGCCCAACGTCAAGCGTGGCGCGAAGAAGGAGTTGGCCGAGCAGATTCGCGCGGACATTCGCGCCTTCAAGTCCGCGAATCGCTGCGACCGCCTCGTCATGGTCTGGTGCGCCTCGACCGAGATCTATATGGAGGAGGGGCCAAGCCATCGCCGCCTCGAAGCATTCGAGGCGGCGCTCGACGCCAACGACGAAACCATCGCCCCTTCGATGCTCTACGCCTATGCTGCCCTGATGGAAGGCATCCCCTTCGCCAACGGCGCTCCCAACCTGACGGCGGACATCCCGGCGCTGGTCAAGCTGGCGTGCGACCAGGGTGTGCCGATCTGCGGCAAGGACTTCAAGACCGGCCAGACGCTGATGAAGACGGTGCTCGCGCCGATGCTGAAGGCGCGCATGCTCGGCCTCAACGGCTGGTACTCGACAAACATCCTCGGCAACCGCGACGGTGAGGTGCTCGACGACCCGCAGAGCTTCAAGACCAAAGAAGAGTCGAAGCTGGGCGTGCTTGAGTACATCCTCCAGCCACAGCTCTATCCCGAACTCTACAGCGACGCCTACCACAAGGTGCGGATCAACTATTACCCGCCCCTGGGCGACAACAAAGAGGGCTGGGACAATATCGACCTCTTCGGCTGGCTCGGCTACCCCATGCAGATCAAGATCAACTTCCTCTGCCGCGATTCGATTCTCGCCGCGCCGCTGCTGCTTGACCTCACGCTGTTCCTCGACCTCGCCCAGCGAGCCGGCATGAAGGGCATCCAGGAATGGCTATCCTTCTACTTCAAGAGCCCGCAGCACGCCACCACGGTGTACCCGGAGCATGACCTCTTCATCCAGCAGACCAAGCTGAAGAACATGCTGCGCTGGATGATGGGCGAAGAGCAGATCACCCACCTCGGCCTCGAATACTACCAGGACTATCAGGAGGAATAGCGGGTAGCCGAGAGCCGCTCCGCAGAAGACGACATGAACCTCTCCGCCTGACGTTGCGCGCCAGGGGAGAGGTTCACGGAGTCGTGGGCTACGCTGAAGGCTAGCTCAGGAAGCCGGAGTAGTTGCGCATGACCATCTGCGCCTCGATCTGTTTGACGGTGTCGAGCACGACGCCCACCACAATCAGCAGAGAAGCCGCCTGGATGACCTGACTGCTCTGGTTCGTACTGAGCAACGCTGGGGCGATCGAGACGACACCCAGGAAGATCGCGCCACCCAGCGTGATGCGCTTGAGGATGTTGTAGAGATGCTCCTCGGTACTCGGCCCTGGTCGGATGCCCGGAATGAAGGCGCCCTGCTTCTGCAAGTTCTCCGCCGTGTTCTGCTGCTGCCAGATCACAATGGCGTAGAAGTAGGTGAAGGCGAAGACCAGCACACCGTAGATCACCCAGTAATACCAGTTCGAGCTATCCAGCCAGACGCGCACGTTGCTGAAGAAACTCGAGATGCCTTTGTTCGTGCCGTAGGCGACGAAGTTGGCGATGACGACGGGTAAGAGCAGGATCGAGCTGGCGAAGATCAGCGGGATCATGCCCGCGCTGTTGACCTGCAAGGGGATGTAGGTTGTATCTTCGCTGGCGCGATAGCCAGAGAAGAAGCTGCGCTTGGTCGGGTAGCGCACGCTGACGCGCCGCTGGGCCATGTAGACGATGACCATCGCGTAGGTCATCGCCAGCGCCAGCGCGATGGTGAAGCCAATCGTCAGCAGGCCGCCATTGTCGATGCCCGCGCCGGTGCCACTGGTGCTGACAAGGGTCTGGCCGATGGTCTGCGGCAGGCTGGCGACGATATTGGCGAAGATGATGAGCGAGATGCCGTTGCCCACGCCATTCTCGGTGATCAGCTCGCCGATCCACACGAGGAACATCGTGCCAGCGGTCAGTGTGATCATGGTGGCCAGCGTCGGCACCACCGTCGCGCCGTTGAAGAGGTTGAACTGGTTTGGCGACACCGCCTGCAGATTCACCAGAATCGCCATCTGGCTGAACGCCTGGAGCAGCGCCAGCGGCACGGTGATGTAGCGCGTGATCTGCGAGAGCCGGTTCTGGCCCGCCTCACCCTCGCGGCTCAGCTCGCCCAGCCGCGGGATAATGCCTTGCAGCAACTGCACGACGATGCTGGCGGTGATGTAGGGATAGACGCCCAGCGCCACGACCGAGAAGTTCTTGAAGGAGCCGCCTGAGAAAGCATCGAGCAGCCCGTAGAATTGCTGCAGGTTGCTATTCTTGTTGATGATGCTGCTCAGACTACTGGGATTAATACCCGGCACCGGCACATAGGCCATGACGCGGAACACCAGCAGCATAGCCAGTGTAAATAGGATCTTCTTGCGCAGATCCGGCACTGTCCACATGCTGCGGAGCCGGTTCCACATGCTCGCCTCCAGTACACGCCAGCAGACGCCAGGGGGCTTTCGCCAGGGCCGTCGCCAGGAGGAAATCGCTTGCTGGAGTATCACTACTCCATCCAATTACCCATACGCGCTCAATATACACTAACCGTGTCCGCAACGCGAGAGTAACAGGACTCTCGCGCCGCAGACACGGATATATTGTGGGCGCAGCCAGCGCTACTTTTTCTTGGCCTCGTACTCCGATGGCCTGCCGGAGCGCTTGGTCTGCTTGCGCTCTGGCGGCGCGATCAGCGTGACCGTGCCACCCGCCTCCTCGATCTGCTTGCGGGCAGATTCGGAGACTTTGTTGGCCGTCACCTTGAGCGCGCGATCCAGCTTGCCCTCGCCGAGCACCTTCACCATCTGCTTCTGGTCGCTGGGACGGATGAAGCCCTTGGCGACCAGCGTCTTGGCGTTGACCTCCTCGTTGGCCTGATACAGGCTGATGAGGTCGCGCAGGTTGACGACGGTGTAGACCTTCTTGAACGGGTTCTTGAAGCCGCCCAGGTAGGGCATGCGCTGCGAGAAGCGGTTCTGGCCGCCCTCGAAGTATGCCGGGATGCTGCCATGCCCGGTGCGCGCCTTCTGACCCTTCTGGCCACGGCCAGAGGTCTTCATGCGCCCGGAGCCGTGGCCGCGACCCAGCCGCTTGTGCGACTTACGCGCGCCATAGGGGGCGTGCAGATCAGAGAGCTTCACTTGGTCGCCTCCTCAGTGGATTCGACAGGCTCAACGCTCACCAGATGCGACACCTTGTTGACCATCCCCAGGATGACCGGGGAGTCTTCGTGGATCACCGACTGGTGGAGGCGACGCAGCCCCAGCGCCTCGACCGTCGCTTTCTGCTTCGCGTTGTAGCCGATGACGCTCTTTGTATACGTAATGCGGATTTTCGCCATTGTCGTCGCTCCAGACACGCCGCAGCGGCAGGTCGCCGCCGCAGCGCGCTTCATTCTCGCGTCATCTCACTACCGACGCGGGCCACCGCCCGGACGGCGCGGGCCACCGCGCCCGGGGCCACCAGGGCCGCCGCGGCCAGGGCCACCAGGGCCACCACGACCCGGGCCGCCCGGGCCACCGGGACCGCCGCGCTCATTGCGGTCGCCAGGGCCACGGCGACCACCCCGGTCGCCAGCGCCACGGCGGTCGCCGCGATCCTCGCGCTCCACCCGCTCCACAGGCGCAGCGGCCGCTGCGGCGGCTGCCGCCTCGGCGATGCGCGCCGCCTGGCGTGGGCCAACCAGATCGCGCACGCTGCGGCCACGGCGGGCCGCCTCGGAGTCGTACGAGCGCAGGCTGCGCAGGCACTCAATCGTCGCCATGACGGTGTTGAGCGCGTTGGAGCTGCCCAGCGACTTCGAGAGGATGTCGTGGATGCCCACCGCCTCGACCACCGCGCGCACCGCGCCGCCGGCGATCACGCCGGTGCCGGGGGCGGCGGGGCGC
This sequence comes from Ktedonobacterales bacterium, assembly GCA_036258195.1. Classification (GTDB taxonomy): domain Bacteria; phylum Chloroflexota; class Ktedonobacteria; order Ktedonobacterales; family JADMIN01; genus JAKAIY01. Next base: position 10,549 of record DATAED010000197.1, on the reverse strand, counting down.
AGCAGCACCTCCGACGCCGAGAAGCGACCGCGCGACTCGAAGGGGATGGTCGTGCCCAGCAGCGGCGCTTCGATCACGCGCTTCTTGGCATCCTCCACGCCCTTGCGAATCGCCTCGGGAACCTCAGCGGCCTTCCCGATGCCCACGCCCACATGGCCAGCGTGGTCGCCTACCACGACGAGCGCGCGGAAGCTGAACCGACGCCCGCCTTTGACTACTTTCGAGACGCGAGCGACCTGGACGACCGTCTCTTGCAGGTCGAGCCGCGTTGCATCAATCTTCGGCATGAATCTTCCGATCTCCTCGCGCCTAGAAGTCGAGGCCGCCCTTGCGGGCGCCATCGGCCAGGGCGGCTACGCGCCCATGATAGATGTAGCCACCACGGTCGAAGACCACGCGCGTCAGGCCAGCGGCCTTCGCACGCTCCGCGAGGAGGCTCCCCACCTGATACGCGACCTGCACGCGGCGATTCGCTTCGATGCCGCGATAGCCCGTCGTAGAGGACTCTTCGCCCTCGGCGGGGGCCTTCAGCGTCGCCTTCACCTTGGTCAGATCCGCATCGCGCGAGGAGGCGGAGACCAGCGTGCGGCCCTTGGCGTCATCCACGATCTGGGCATAGATCTGGTTGCCACTGCGGAAGACGCACAGGCGCGGGCGCTCGGTCGTGCCGGCCAGGCGCTTGCGCACGCGCAGATGGCGGCGCAGGCGCGACTGATTCGCATACTGCTTCTTAATCATGCGCTACTTCTTCTTCCCGCCGACCTTGCCGGCCTTGCCCGCCTTGCGCCGGATGACCTCGTTGGCGTATTTGATGCCCTTGCCCTTGTACGGCTCAGGCTTGCGGATCGCGCGAATATTTGCCGCGACCTGCCCGACGAGCTGCTTGTCGATGCCAATCACCGTGAGCTTCGTCGGCCCCTCCGTGGTGAAGGAGATACCCGCAGGCGCGTTCACCATCACCGGATGCGAGTAGCCGACTGAGAAGACCAGATGGTCGCCCACCTTGGCCACGCGGTAGCCCACACCGTTGATCTCCAGCGACTTGCTGAAGCCCGTGCTCACGCCCACCGCCATGTTGTTCAGCAGCGTGCGCGAGAGGCCATGCAGCGACTTGCTGGTCTTGGAGTCATCTGGCCGCGAGACGGTCAGCGTGCCGCCATCCTGCTGGATGCTCATAGACGACGGGAAGGTATGCGTCAGCTTGCCCTTGGGGCCGGTGACGGTCACGGTATTGTCAGCGCCCACCTCGACCTTTACGCCGGAGGGGACGGTAATCGGAGAGCGTCCGATACGAGACATCTGTCGTCCTCCTTACCAGACGTAGCAGACCACTTCGCCGCCCAGCCCTTGCTGGTACGCCTTGCGGCCCGACATCATACCTTGCGGTGTCGAGATGATCGCGGTACCCAGACCACCCCGCACGCGCGGGATCGCATCGCGGCGCGTGTAGACGCGCAGGCCCGGCTTGCTGACACGCTTGAGCTGGGTCAGCACAGGCCGCTTGTCCACGTAGCGCAGCGTCACGATGATGGCGCCTTGCGGCCCGAACGGGTTCTCTGGCTTGTGGTCTACCACGAAATCTTTGATATAGCCTTCCTCTTTGAGGATCTGCGCGATGGCGATCTTCATGTTTGAGGAAGGGATCGTGACGCGCGTGTGCCGCGCCATGATCGCGTTGCGGATGCGCGTCAGCATATCCGCGATGGGATCGGTCATGTTCATGCCGCGTGTTCTCCTCGCCAGTCCTACCAGCTCGACTTTGTCACGCCGGGAAGCAGGCCCTTGAGGGCTTGCTCGCGGAAGCAGATACGGCAGAGGCCGAACTTGCGGATGTACCCGCGCGGACGACCGCAGACGCTGCACCGGTTGTGCCGCTGCGTCGAGTGCCTAGGCTTGCGCTGGGACTTGACGATCATCGAAGTCTTTGCCATCGTTGCCCCCTCCAGGGCGAGAGACCGGGCTTCGGCTCCAGGCGCGTCGGGCGCATGGCCGGTTTCCGGGCTCCTTGTCCCGCTCTATGCGGATGCTTTCAGGATCACTGCGCGCGAGTTGCGCTATTTCTTGCTGAAGGGCATGCCCATCAGCGCGAGCAGACGGCGGCCTTCTTCATCGGTGCGGGCGGTCGTCACGATGGTGATCTCCATGCCGCGCACTTTGTCGATCTTGTCGTAGTCAATCTCCGGGAAGGCGAGCTGCTCTTTCATGCCCAGCGTGTAGTTGCCGCGCCCGTCAAAGGCGTCCGCCGGAACACCCTGGAAGTCGCGCAGACGTGGCAGCGCCAGCGTCATCAGCTTCTCCAGGAAGTCGTACATGCGCTGGCCGCGCAGCGTCACCATCACGCCGATGGGCATGCCCTCGCGCAGCTTGAACGCCGCCACCGAGCGCTTGGCCCGCGTCACCACGGGCTGCTGGCCAGTGATGTCGGCCAGGTCGCGGCGCGCATTCTCGATGGCCTTGGGATTCTGTGTCGCCTCGCCCAGGCCGATGTTGATGACGACTTTATGCACCGAGGGTACCTGCATCGGGTTCGAGTAGTTGAACTCCTTGCGCAGCCCCGGCGCGACCTCATTGAGGTAACGGCTCTTCAGGCCGGATGTGGTTGTGGTGGCCACGGCTTAATCCCTCGTGTGCTCTTCAATCGGTTTGCCGCAGCGCTTGCACACTCGGCGCGTCCGGATCTTCTGGTCGGCGCCCTGCGCCACGCGCTCATGCGCGATGCGCGTCGGCTCGCCGCACTCGGTGCAGATCACCATCACGTTCGAAACGTGCAGCGGCATGGTCTTGTCGATGATGCCTGCCTGCACGCCTGCGCCTGCCCGCACATGCTTCTTGACGATGTTCACGCCCTCGACAATCACTTTGTTGTCGCGCGGTATCGTTGATAGCACCTTCCCGCGCTTGCCACGGTCTTTGCCCGCCAGCACGAGAACGGTGTCTCCCGTATGCACGTGTAGCTTGGCCAGGTGCAGGGGCTTGCGCGCTTTCAACTTTGGGTCAGCCATTGCGATATGTCCCTCGTTCCCTTGCCCTTTGGCCTGATCGTCTCACTCCTGGCGTTCCTGGTTCGCCAGGTTGCGCTCGCAGGCTCCCATCGGCTCCTGCTGGCGCCTGGGCGACGCCCACTGGACGCCAACGACTGGCGTAGTCTGGACGCCTGCCCAGCGGTCAGATCAGTCGCCTGCGCCGAGGAGGTCTAGAGGTTTCCTCTAGAGCACCTCTGGCGCGAGCGAGATGATCTTCATGAAGGCGCGGTCGCGCAGCTCGCGCGCGACCGGCCCAAAGATGCGCGTGCCACGAGGATTGTTGCCACCCGAGATGATGACCGCCGCGTTGTCGTCGAAGCGAATGTGGCTGCCATCAGGCCGCCCATATTCCTTCGAGACCCGCACGACCACCGCCGTGACAACCTCGCCCTTCTTGACCGTGCCATTGGGCGCGGCCTGCTTGACAGACGCTTTGATGATGTCGCCCACGCTGGCATAACGGCGGTTGGTGCCGCCCATCACGCGGATGCACATGATCTCTTTCGCGCCGGTGTTGTCGGCTACCTTGAGCCGGGTCTGCACCTGAATCATGCTAGCGCTCCTCTGCCTCCGCTGACTGTGGGTCGAGCTGCGACACCACCTGCGCCACAGACGGAGCCTGCACCGCGCGCCTCGTGATCTCTACCAGACGCCAGCGCTTGTCTTTGCTGATCGGGCGCGTCTCTTCGATGCGCACCATGTCGCCAGGCAGCGCCTCGTTGTGTTCGTCGTGCGCCTTGAATTTGGTCGTGGCCTTGTAGGTACGCTTGTAGAGCGGGTGGCGCTTCAGCGTCTCCACGGCGACCACGATGGTCTTGTCCATCTTATTGCTGACCACTCGCCCGGTCTTCTGCTGGCGGCGCGAGGCTTTCGCCGTCGCGACGGCCTGCTCAGTCGTCTTGGGCTTGGCGACACGCGGCGCGCGCGGCGCCTTCGCGACCGTCTCGGCCTTCGCAGTGGCCTTCGTGGTCTTGGTCTCAGCGGCCTTGGTCTCAGCGGCCTTGGCCCGCGTCGTCCGTGTGGTCTTGGGCGTCTCCGGAGTCGACGCGCTCGACTTGCCCTTGCCGCCGGTTGGCTTCGCAGAGCTCATCTGTTACTCCTTCTCGGCGGTTTCATCGGTTAGCTCGCCGGCCGCCGCCATGCCGCGGGCGTGTTGCAGCTCGCCCAGGTGATGCATCAGACGGGCGATGTCGGCTTTGACCTTCGGGAACTGCCGGTTGTCCTTGACTTCGCCGCGCACTTTTTGCAGGCGCAGCTCGAAGAGCTTCCGCCGCAGGTCAGCAAGCTCCTGGTGCGCCTGAACAGCGCTCATCCCCTGGATCTCGCGGCGGCGCTCACTCAGCTTCGACACCCTCGGCCTCCTGTCGCACGACAAACTTGGTCTTGATCGGCAGCTTGTTCGACGCGAGCCGCATCGCCTCTTTGGCGACATCTTCACGCACGCCGCCCAGCTCGAAGATCATGCGCCCGGGCTTTACCACGGCGACCCAGTGATCGGGCGCGCCCTTGCCGGAACCCATGCGCGTCTCAGCGGGCTTGGCCGAGATCGGCTTGTCTGGGAAGACGCGAATCCACACCTTGCCACCGCGCCGGATGTAGCGGTTGATGGCAATGCGGGCGGACTCGATCTGGCGCGCTTCGAGCCAGACCGGCTCGAGCGCCTGCAAGCCAAACTCGCCAAACGCGATGGTGTTGCCGCTGTGTGCGGCTCCCTTCATGCGCCCGCGATGCTGCTTGCGATATTTGGTACGATTTGGCGCCAGTAACATGGCTATTGCTCCAGTTCAGCGGTCGCTGCCGCTCCACGCCTCCCATCCCGAGGCGGCGGGAAGCGGCCCAAGACCGCTACTTGCAAGCGTCGGACGCCGTCGCGCGTCCTCTGCGCGATCTACTCGTCCGTAGTCGTATCAGTCGTCGGCTGGGCCGGGGCGGACACCTCAGGCTGCGCCGGAGTGGTGGGCTCCTCGGTCGGGTGCAGCGGGGCTGCCTCCGGGCGCGGAGCGCGCGGCGCACGATTCACCGGGCGCGAGGCGTTGGCGATGCCAGTGCCGCTCCCGCCGCCAGCCGGTCGCCCGGCGCCACGACGATCACCACCGCCGTAGCCACCCTGGCCGCCACCACGGCGGTCGCCGCCGTAGCCGCCGCCCTGACCGCCACGGCGATCACCACCGCCGTAGCCACCCTGACCGCCACGACGATCACCACCGGGGCCGCGCCGCTCGCCGCCGTAGCCGCCCTGGCCGCCACCGCGCCGGTCACCACCGGGGCCACCACGTCGATCGCCGCCGTAGCCGCGCTCGCCGCCATGCCGCTCGCCCGAGAGGCTCACCTGGGTGGACGCCTCAGCGGAGCCCAGACCAGACTGGCGAACCTTCTCTGGCAGCACGTCGCCGTGATAGATCCACACCTTGATGCCAATCAGCCCAGTGGTGGTGTGCGCCTCCGTGAAGCCGTAGTCGATATTGGCGCGCAGCGTTTGCAGCGGCACGCTCCCCTCGACCTCTTTCTCCACACGGGCGATCTCAGCGCCGCCCAGGCGACCGCCACAGACGACCTTGATGCCCTTGGCGTTGCCACGCATGGCCTTCTGCACGGCCTGCTTCATGGCGCGGCGGAAGGCGACGCGCTTCTCCAGCTGCTCCGCGATGCTGCGGGCGACCAGGGTCGCGTCCACCTCCGGATTGCGGATCTCGTGGATGCTCAGGCGCACCTTTTTGCCGCCTGTGCTCTTCTCGATCTCCTGCCGGAGCCGCTCAACGCTCTCACCGCTCTTGCCGATCACGATGCCGGGCTTGGCGGTGTGAACCGTCACCGAGATATTGCCAGCCACCCGCTCGATCTCGATCTTCGAGACGGCGGCATTGGCCAGACGCTTGTTGATCTGCGCGCGAATCTTGCGATCTTCCGCGAGCAGGTCTTTGTAGTCACGCCGCGCATACCAGCGCGACTGCCAGCCTTCGATCACACCCAGACGAAAGCCGGTCGGATGTACTTTCTGCCCCAATCGAGCGCCTCCTCTGACCGACTACGCCCGCCGACGGGCAGCGCGACGCGCGCCCGCTGGAATGTCGGCTGGATCATCCGAGACATAGACCGTGATATGCGAGCTGCGACGCAGAATACGCGAGGAGCGACCATGCGAGCGCGCTCGGACACGCTTGATGGTGAACCCCTCATCGGCAATCGCATTCGTGACCCAGAGCTCGTCTGGATCCATTGAGTAGTTGTTCTCGGCGTTCGCCGCCGCCGACGCTACGACCTTATACACGTCGCGCGCCGGAGCATTCGGCAGGAACTTCAGAATCGCCAGGGCCTCGCCCACACGGCGACCGCGAATCGCGTCGGTCACGCGGCGCACCTTGCGGACGGGATGGCCCACATTCTTGGCGATGGCATGTGTCAGCATCGTTAATCTTCGCCTTCCCGTGCGCTAGCGCACCGAGGTGGTTCGCTCGCTCCTGCCGCCCGCGTGGCCGTGGAAGCGCCGCGTCAGGGCAAACTCGCCGAGCTTGTGGCCCACCATGTTCTCGGTCACATAGACCGGCACATGTTGCTTGCCGTTATGCACGCCAATCGTCAGGCCGACCATCTGCGGGATCACCGTAGAGGCGCGCGACCACGTCTTGATGACGCGCTTGTCTGTCCCCCGGGCCATCGCCTGCACCTTCTTCAGCAGCGAGGGATGGATGTAGGGACCCTTCTTTGTCGAACGAGACATACGCTCTTGCTCTCCTCAGGTCGCCTAGCGGCCCCTACCAGCGTTGCGCCGGCGGACAATGAATTTATCGGTGCGCTTGTTGTGGCGCGTGCGGTAGCCCATCGCTGGCTGGCCCCAGGGGGTCTGTGGCTGGCCGCCGATTGGCGCGCGGCCCTCACCACCGCCATGTGGGTGATCGACCGGATTCATGACCGAGCCACGCACATGCGGGCGGCGACCCAGATAGCGCGAGCGACCAGCCTTACCGATGGAGATATTCTCGTGGTCGATGTTGCCAACCTGGCCGATGGTCGCCATGCAGTTCACGTTGATCAGCCGCTGCTCGCCGGAGGGCAGGCGCACCTGCGCGTAGTCGCCTTCCTTCGCCATCAGCTGCGCCTGCGCGCCTGCGCTGCGGACGATCTGCGCGCCCTTGCCGATGTACAGCTCGATGTTGTGAATCACCGTGCCGGTCGGGATGTTGCGCAGCGGCAGCGCGTTGCCGACGCGAATCTCGGCTTCGGGGCCGCTCATCAGGCGATCACCGACCTTCAGGCCGTTCGGCGCGATGATGTAGCGCTTCTCACCGTCCACATAGTGCAGCAGAGCGATGCGCGCCGAGCGGTTCGGGTCGTACTCGATGGAGAAGACCTTGGCCGGGACGCCAAACTTGTTGCGCTTGAAGTCGATGATGCGGTAGCGCTGCTTCACGCCGCCGCCGCGATGGCGCGCCGTGATGCGCCCCTGGTTGTTGCGCCCAGCCTTCGACACCTGCTTCTTCAGCAGCGAGCGCTCCGGCTTCGAGCGAGTGATCTCCTCGAATGAGGAAACCGACATGCCGCGCCGCCCTGGGGACGTCGGCTTGTAATTACGAATGGGCATTCGTGTCCTCCCCAGTGCGGCTTACGCCTGCAACTCCGCGATGGTCTGGCCAGGGGCCAGCGTCACAACCGCTTTCTTCCACGGGCGCGCTTCTTTGTGATAGATGCCCTTGCGCGTGCGCAGCATCTGCGCCTTGCCCGGCATGCGGATGGTATTGACTCGCACGACCTTCACGCCGAACAGATACTCGACCGCCATGCGAATCTCGTGCTTGTTGGCTTCCAGCGCGACCTCGAAGGTGTAGCGCGGCACGACTTCGCCTTTGGGGGTCGTCGTATTCTGCAGCATCACACTCTTTTCGGTGATGATGCCCTTTTTGATGATGTCAGTGATTTCCATCGTCGTCTATCCTCTCGCCTGCGCGGCTTCCATCTCGCGGCGAGCCTTGCGGCGCGCGGCGGCGCGTGGGTGGCGCTTGGCGACGAGCGCGTCGTCGGCCTCGGCGCCGAACATCTCGACGATGCGATCAACAGTCGCCACCGGCATCATCAGCGTGTCGTACTTGAGAATCTCGATCACGTTGATCGAGGAGACATGCCCCATCTTGATGCGGTGGATGTTGCGCGCCGAGAGGATGACGTTCTCGTTGCGCTCAGGCATCAGCAGCAGCACGTTGCGGTCGATGGGCAGGGTATCGAGCGCCGCCAGCATGTCTTTCGTGCGTGGCGCGTCGAACTCCAGCTTGTCGATCAGCAGCAGCTTGCCATTGGCCACTTTATCCGAGAGCGCGGCGCGAATCGCGAGCCGCTTGACGCGGCGCGGGATGCTGCGGTCGTACGTGTGCGGGCGCGGCCCAAAGACGCTGCCACCGCCACGCCAGTGCGGCGCGCGAGTCGAACCCTGACGGGCGCGACCGGTGCCCTTCTGGCGATAGGGCTTGCTGTTGCCGCCGCTCACCGCCGCGCGATTCTTGGTCGAGGCGGTACCCTGGCGGCGATTGACGAACTGCGCCGTCACGACCTGATGCAGCACAGCGGTGTTGATCGGGGCGCCGAAGACGTAGGTATCCAGATTGGCTTCGCGGAGGATCTGGCCCTCCATATCATAGATGTTCGCGGATGGCATCTTCTGTACTCCTCACCCCGCTCTAGGCTCGCTGCGCAGCGTTCGCGGCGCTCCGAGCGGCAAGCGCCAGTTGGTCGGCGCTCTTGCGAATGAGCACGATGCCGCCGTTCGGCCCTGGCACGGATCCCTTGATGACGAGCAGGTTGCGCTCGGGGTCGGCCTGAACGATCTCCAGCGCCTTCACCGTCACGCGCTCATTGCCCATGCGGCCAGCCATGCGCGTGCCCTTGTAGACGCGGCCTGGCGTGGTGCCGGGGCCGATCGAGCCGGGGCGGCGCGCGCGATCCGACTGGCCGTGTGTGCGGGGGCCACCGTGGAAGCCGTGGCGCTTCATCACACCGGCGAAGCCCTTGCCCTTCGATGTGCCGATCAGGTCAACCTGCTCGCCCTCGCTGAACATGTCCACCTTATAGACAGCGCCCACCTCGGGCTGGTCGCCGCCGACCACCTTGACCTCGCGCAGCAGCTGGAACGGCCCCATCTCGTGGACAGCGCCACGGCGGCGGCGCGCGCCACGCTGGCCCTTGCCCTTCGCCTCGGCGCCCTCGGCCTCGTCGGCGGCCGTCTCAGCGCCAGCCGTCTCGGCCTTCTCGGCGGCTTTGCGGCGCGCCTCTTGCCGCGCCTTCGCGCCCGCCTTCTGCTCGGCCTGGCGCTGGCGCTCGGTCGCCGGGAGCGTATGCCCCAGGTGGCCGAGCATCGGGCGCGTCTCGTGCTTGATCTTCTTCTCGCCGAAGCCGATTTGCGCGGCCTCGTAGCCATCCTTCGCCATCGTGCGCACCTGCGTCACCACGCAGGGGCCGGCCTCGATCACCGTGACCGGAATGGCGGCTCCGTTAGGCGCAAAGACCTGGGTCATGCCCACTTTGCGGCCTAGCAATCCACTCAACATTGCGCTCATCTCCTGGGCGCGCAGTTCACGAGGCGCCCGGCGCTTGTTCGTCTCGCCAAGCGGCTGACCCATTCGCCATTGAACGGTCGCCCGCCTGCGAGGCATCCGTACCCGTGCGGCTCTCGCGCGAACGCGCTCACGCACAGATACGCGGCTGGTCGCCTGCGCTCGCTCAGAGAACGGTCTCCGAGCGGCGCCGACGCAGCGCTTCCAAGCTCCCTGGCCCCTCGTGCCGACGCCCACTTCGTGTCGGCTCGTTGCGCACTCGACACCTCATCCGCCTTGCGGCGGACGGGCGCGGCGCCGCGCAACCCGTTCTGCGCCTAGTAGTTCAGTTTGATCTCGATGTCCACACCCGCCGGAAGATTCAGGCGTGTCAGGGCATCAACAGTCTTGGGATTCGGGTCAACGATGTCGATCAGCCGCTTGTGTGTGCGGATCTCGAACTGCTCACGCGAATCTTTGTCGATGAAGGGGCCGCGCAAGACGGTCCACTTCGCGATCTCGGTCGGCAGCGGCACCGGGCCGGAGACACGCGCGCCAGTGTTCTGCGCGGTATCCACGATCTGCGCCGCAGACTGATCCAGAATCCGGTGGTCATACGCCCGCAGCCGGATGCGGATACGCTGCTTGGTTGTGGTAGCCATTCCCACTCTCTCTTTGTCGCGTTGTACGCGCGATTTCACTCGCCCAGACACAGCCGCGCGACACCAGCCGCAGAACGGGCGCATCTGATAGTAACGAGCAGGCCGCGCCTCGCGGCACGCTGGCCCCCCAGGTGGGCGACCTGCTCGCATTCGGCACTCATACGCGGTAGGCCCCGCTCCCTGGATTGGGAACGGGGCCCCATGCGTTACAGTTCGACTTTGGTGACAGCGCCGGCGCCGACGGTGCGCCCGCCCTCCCGAATGGCGAAGCGGCTGCCCTCTTCCAGCGCCACCGGCGCGATCAACTCCACCTCCATCTCGATGTTGTCGCCCGGAATCACCATCT
>DATAED010000196.1:0-20262 GCA_036258195.1 Ktedonobacterales bacterium | reverse complement strand
CACTTCAAGCTGCGCAGCGATCCGCGTGTGACCCGCCTGGGGCAGACGCTGCGCAAGTACAGCCTGGATGAGCTGCCGCAGCTCTTCAATATCCTGCTGGGGCAGATGTCGCTGGTGGGCCCGCGCGCTGTGCCACTGATCGAGATCGAGCAGTTTGGCGAGGTGGCGGCGCTGCGCGCGTGGGTCAGGCCGGGCCTCTCCGGGCTGTGGCAGGTCAGCGGGCGCTCCGACACCACCTACGCCGAGCGCATCCGGCTGGATCGTGACTACGTGGAGCGCTGCTCCTTGGGGCTGGATCTGCGCATCCTGTTGCGCACGTTGCCCGCTGTGGCGCGCGGCGTCGGCGCCTACTGAGAAGGGCCTTCGAGCTCTTGCTGGAGCGCGACTCATGACATCCGCATGTCGCGTGTCGTGCGTTATAAGAGAGACGGTCGGTAGCCCAGGCAAGCGTGTCTCAGCATGAGCAGGATGGATGAAGTGGGGCGGCGCCGCGCGTCAGGGGATGATCTGACGCGCGGCGCCATCTGAAGGCGGCCCGCGTCTCGCGTGGCGCTGCCAGCCGGGGAGTGCGCCTGTGGACAGACGAGACGTTCGCGCAGCGCGCGCCGACTGGCGCAGCGCCCTGACCGAAGGACTGGCCCGCGCGGTAGAGAGCCTCTTTCTGCTGACGCTGGTTGTCTTGCCGCTCGATGTCTACCTCGTCTTGCCCTCTGGCCTCTCGATTGGCTTCCTCTCGCAGGCGCTCACGCTGGAGATGGCCCTGCTCTTTGGGCTGACGCTGCTGACGAGTGCGCTACTCCACCGCCCCAGCGGCCTGCGCGTGCGCTGGCGCGAGCTGGCGCCGCTGGGGCTGGCGCTGCTGGCGGCGCTGGCCTCGGTGGCGACGGCGACCTCGCACAGCGTCGCGCTGAAAGAATCGCTCAAGGCGCTAGTCTATCTGGGCATCTTCATGGTCGCGCGCGCCACGTTGAACCGTCCACGGGCGCGCCTGCATGCGCTGCTGGCGCTGCTGACGGGCGCGACTCTCGTGCTGATTGTCGGCTTCTTTGGCGCCGCCCCTGACTCCCCCGACATCGCCGGAGCGGTGCTCAACATCCAGCGCACCACCGCTGCTCTGCCCGGTTCGCAGGTGCAGCGGGTGGCGGCGACCTTCCGCTATCCCAATGAGCTGTCGGCCTACCTCGTGCTCATCATCCCGCTGCTGACCGCCTGCGCCGTGACGGTGCGCGACCTGACGGAGCGTGTCGGCTACCTGCTGCTCACCTTCGCCGCCGCCTCGTTGCTGCTGCTGACCTACACGCGCGGCGCGCTGCTGGGCGTGGCAGTCGCGCTGATCGTCCTGCTGTGGGCGCTGGGCGGCTATCGGCTGGGGCTGGCCGGGCTGGCGGCGCTGCTGGCCGTCGCGCTGGCGCTGGCCTTCATCCCTGGCCCCATCAGCGCGCGTCTGGTGACGGCAGTGACAGGCAGCGACGGCTGGCAGGTCTTCCGGCTGAACGCCTGGCGCTGGGCCGCGTCGATCTTTCTGCACCATCCGCTGCTCGGCGTGGGCATCGGCAACATTGGCCTGCAACCCGGCGCGCCGCTGGTGGCAGGTGTGCGCGAGCTGGATGCTGAGAGCCTCGCGCTGAATGTGCTGGCCGAGATGGGCGTGCTGGGGGCGCTGGCCGTCGGCGCGTGCTTCGTCGGCGCGTTCCGACTGACGCTGGCGGGGCTGCGCAGCTCGCGCGGCTGGCTGGATCGCAGTTGGAACGCAGGCGCACTGGCGGCGCTGGTGGGTGTGCTGGTCTTCGGGCTGACTGACCCGGTGCTGGTCAGCGGCCAGGTGACGGGGCTGCTCTGCGCGCTGGTGGGGTTGGCCGGCGTGAGCGCGCCGATTCGCTGGGGTGGCTCACTCCATCTGCGCGCCACGCCTGCCCGCGACGACACGGCGCGGACGCTCATCCTGCCCCGCAAGCCAGACGATGAACCAGCGACCGCGCCGCTGCCGCCGCTGGTTCCTGCGCTGCCGCTGCGCCGTGTCGTCTTCCTGCTCAACTCGCGCGATCTGGGCGGCGCCGAGCTGCATACGCTCAATCTGGCCAGCCAGTTCCACACGATGGGCCGCGACACGCTGGTCGTCATCCCGCCGCGCGCCCGCATCGAGGATGCGCTGCAGGAGCGCGGGCTGCCCTATCGCGTGGCGCGGCTGGGGATGAATGCGGGCCGCGGGAAGGGCGCGCTGGGGACGCTGGCGCTGCTGAATCCGCTGAGTCGGCGACGCGCCGAGCGCATCGTCGGCGCGCTGGCCAGCGAGACGCCCAGCGACTTCATCTGTCCGTTCCCGCGCGAGCAGGCGCTGCTGACACAGTTAAAGCGCCGCGTGCCGCTGCATGTGATCTGGGTTATCCATGCGCCGCTGCACTATCTGCCGCACACGCTCATCGTGCAGCCGCTGCTGAAGGCGCTCTCGCGCCACGCCGACCTGATCGTGACCGTCTCGCACACGCTGGCCACGCATCTGGCCGAGGCGCGCTATGACACCGACCATCTGATGGTCATCCCCAATGCGGTCGCCGCCGCACCGGGAGCTGCGGCGCCCATGCGCGCCCGCCCGCCCGCCACCATCGGGTTCGCGGGCCGCCTGACGGAGCGCAAGGGCGCCAGCTACCTGGTCGACGCGGTGGCCGAGGTGCGGCGCTACTGGCCCGACGTGATCTTACTGATCGCGGGGAGTGGGCCAGAGGAAGCCAACCTGCGGCGACAGGTGGCACAGCTCGATCTGGGCTTCAACGTCGCCTTTCTGGGCGATGTGCGCGACATGAACGCCTTCTATCGTCGCCTGACCGTTTTCGCGCACCCCACCATTGACTACGAGGGGCTGCCCACCGTCATCCTCGAAGCGCAGAATGCCGCCACGCCAGTCGTCGCCTCGGCGGTGGACGGCGTGACGGAGTTGATCCGTGATGAGGAGAATGGGCTGCTGGCCTGGCCGGGCGACGCGCACGCGCTGGCCGAGCGCATTCTCGAACTGCTCGATCATCCTGACCTGACGCGGCGGCTGGCGCTGACGGGCTGGCGGCAGATGCGCGCTGCCTACACGCTGGATCGCGCGGCGCTGCGCTTCAATGCCGCCCTCGCCGGGCTCGATCATCCCGCCGTCTCGTCGCAGGATTCGCCATCGGCGTCGGGCGAGATGCGCGTGGCGCACCGCTCGCGGCTGTTGCGCGATACGGGCGTCTTGCTGGGCGGCAAGCTGCTGACGGCGCTGGCGACGGCGCTGTGGACGGTGCTGGCCGCGCGCTCGCTGCCGCCCTCCACCTATGGCGACCTGATGCTCGTCGCGGGCATGGTCGATATCGCGGCGGTCATCACCGACGCCGGGCTGACGGCCTCGGCCACGCAGGAGCTGGCGATGGCGGCGCCGCGCCAGGCGCAGCGGCTGATGGGCACCATCCTCTGGCTCAAGCTCGCGCTGGGCGTCATCGCGGCGGGCGTTGCGATGGGCGCGCTGGTGGCGCTGCCCTTCACGCCAGAGGCCCGCGACATGATGCTGCTGCTGGCCCCGGGCCTGCTCTTCATCTCGCTGACCTCGCTCTCGCTGCTCTTCCGCGCCCGCATGGATACACCCTACACGCTGATCGCGGCGCTGGTGGGCGCCGTCGCGGGCATCTATGGCGCCGTCTCGGTCTACCTCTCGGCGCCCTCAGGTGATGGCTTCGTGCGCGCCCGCTTGCTGATGCTGGTGGTCACCGGCGCGATGACGCTGGCGCTGGTCGCGCTGAAGTACCGCCCTCGCTGGAGCTTCGACTGGAGCGCGGCGAAGCGGCTGCTGGGGATGTCAGCGCTGCTGGGGCTGGCGCTGGCGCTCAACATCCTCTATTACCGCATCGACGTGCCGCTGCTGGCGCTGCTGGCGGGCAGCGACACGGTGGCCACCTACACCAGCGCCTATCGCGTGCTGGATGTGGCGACACTGCTGCCCGTCACCGCCGCCATCGCCGCGCTGCCGCTGCTCAGCGCGCAGCGGTCGAAGCAGAGCCTGAGCGCCTTCGTCAGCCAGTATCTGGAGCTGGCGATTGTGCTGGGGCTGCTGATCGCGGTCGCGCTCACCAGTGCGGCGCGACCAACCCTGGCGGCGCTCTACAGCGACCGCTACGACACCGCCGCCCCGACGCTGGTGGCGCTGGCGTGGGTGGCGGGCATGACACTGCTCACCAATGTCTTCTCGCCGCTGGCCGTCGCGCTCAACAAGCGCCGCCTGATGCTGATCGTCAGCGGCGTGGCGCTGCTGGTCAATGTCGCGCTCAATGTGCTGCTGATTCACTTCCTGGGGTCGCTGGGCGCCGCGCTGGCGACCTTCGCCACGGAGGTGGTGGTGACGGCGCCGCTGGCGTGGGCCTGCGGGCGCGAGGTGGCGATCCATCCGCGCCTGCGGCCAGTGATCGCGGCGCTGGTGGCGACGGCGGCCTGGCTGGTGACGCAGCTCCTCGTGGGCCAGGCGCTGGGCCAGGGTTGGCTGGCGGCGCTGGCATTGACGGTGGTCTGGCTGGTCGTCTTTGGCCTGCTCGCCCCCGCGTGGGTGATGGATGTCGCGCGCACCCTGCGCACAGGCAGCCAGCGCATGCGGGCAGACGCCGCTGGCCATACCTCCGGCGATGATGAGCCAACCCACAAGGATCCGGTGGTGGTGGGCGCCGGGGAGGGCCACAGATGACTCCCCTGATCGCTGGAAGCGCAGCCCCTGCGCAGGCGCTGGTGGTGGTAGGCAATAGCGAGGGCGGCGGCGCACGGGTCGCGCTCGATCTGCTGGGCGCGCTGGATCCGGAGCGCTACCGGGCGACGCTGGTGGCGCCCGCATCCGCCGAGGTGAGCGCCTGGGCCACCGCTCATGGCGTCACCTATCTGCCGCTGCCTCTGCTGAGCAGCCGGGTGGACGGCGCGACGCTGCGGCGCCTGCGCGCGCTCATCGTCCGCCTGCGGCCTGCCCTGATTCATGCGCACGGCACGCGGGCGGCGTGGTTCGTCTCGCGCTGCCTGCCCGCCCACGGCGCCCCGCCGCTGCTCTATAGCGAGCATCTCTTCTCGTTCGAGGCGCGGCGCGGGCCGCTGCGGGCGCCGTGGCTGGCGCTGGAGGCGTATCTGTGTCGCCGCGCCACCGCCATGACGACCTCGTGCGAGCGCAACGCGCGCTTCGCCGAGCAGCTGCGTGGCCGCCAGCGTCGCGCTGTGGCCGTGCGCCACTACGGCATCGACCTCGCCAGCGTGCGCGGCCAGGCTGTTGGCTCTCCCACCGATGCCACGCTCATCGGCAGCGTGGGGCGGCTGATCCCGCAGAAGGGCATGCGCTACCTGATCGCCGCCGCGCCCGGCGTGATTGCGGCGGAGCCATCGGCGCGCTTCGTCATCGTGGGCGATGGCCCGGAGCGGGCCGCGCTCGAAGCGCAGAGCCGCGCGGCTGGGCTGGAGGAGCGCATCCACTTTGTCGGCGCGCTCGCGCAGCCGTGGAGCGCGCTGGCGCGCTGTGCAGTGATCGCCCTGCCGTCCCTCTGGGAGGGGCTGCCGCTGACTCTGCTGGAGGCGCTGGCGGCAGGCTTGCCAGTGGCGGCGACAGATGTGGGCGGCGCGCGTGAGGCGCTGGGGCCACAGCTCGACGCAGGTCTGATCCCAGCGCGCGACGCCGATGCGATGGCGAGCGCCATCGTGCGGCTGCTCCGCGAGCCAGCCCTGCGCGAGCGATTCGGGCGCGCGGGGCCAGCGCAGGCAGCGCGGTACGACATCCAGCAGACACAGCAGGCGTGCGCGGCGCTCTACGATGCGCTGTGTGCTCGCAATGCGCAACCAGCCCGGCAGAGCGCGGGCAGCAGATAGGGCAGCAGGTGAGGACGCCGAGATGAAGCAAGCGTATCAGGTAGGGCTAGACGAGCAGACGAGCGTAACGCGCGTGACGCTGGGTGGGTGGCGCGCGAGGCTGCGCCTGACCCCACGCGCTATTGGCGTCATCATCTTCATCGCCATTCTGCTGATCAATATGGTGGCGTATGGCGCGGTGTGGGGCTACAGCGCCTACCATGTGCAGAAGACCGCGCGCGCCGATCTCAATGTACGCATCGCGGATTTGCAGGCGCTCAACGCCGCCGGCAAGCTCTTCACCGCCGCCGGGCTGGGGCAAGCGCAGGCTGACCTGACGGCGGTGGATCGTGATCTGGCGCAATTGCAGTCGCTGCTGCCATTTGGTGGTGTGAGCGCTGTCGAGCCAGAGGCGTCCATCTGGCACACGCTCAGCCTGGGGCGCAATGTGGTCGGCGCGGCGCTGGCGGGCCTGCATGCGGAGCAGGCGCTCTCCCCGGCGCTGACCGCGCTGGTGGGAAGCGTGACCCACAGCGCCTCCGCCGCCACTGGTCGCCCGATGACGCTGGAGGATGTGACGCACGGGCAGCAGGCGCTTGCCATCATCGCGGGTGACTGGGCGGCGGCGCAGGCCGATCGGCAGGTCATCTCGCCGGGCGCGCTCAGCGCGTTGGGTGATCCGCGGCTGCCCAAGCTGCTGACGGCCTTCGATAAGTATGCGCCGATGGTGACGGTGGGCATCACTATGGCGAGCGCCGCGCTCGACTGGAGTCCCGCCGCGCTGGGGTTGACGCAGCAGTTCCACATCCTGCTCTTCAACATGGATACGGACGAGCTGCGTGCGACGGGTGGCTTTCTGGGCAACTATGCGCAGATCACGCTCGCGGGCGGGTTGGTGACGTCGGGGATCCATCTGCACGACATCTACACGCTCGACTGCCCCAACGGCGTCTGCCCGAAGCGCGCGCTTCCGCCGGGATATAGCTGGTTTCCGCTGGCGCAGGGCGAGTTTGGCCTGCGCGACTCGAACCTTAATCCAGACTTTTCGACCTCCGCCGGGCTGGCCGCCTCGCTCTACCAGCAGATCACCGGCACGCGCGTCGACATGGTCGTCGCCATCACCCCGGCTATCATCGAGGACATCATGCGGGTGACAGGCCCGCTCACCGTGCCACAGTTTCATGTCACCGTCACGGCGGACAACCTGAACTCGACCATCCACTACTATCACCAGAACGCCGATATCACGACCAGGCTGGGCATCAACTACAAAGCGCTCGGCACATCCGTCGCCAAGGCCTTCGATGTGCTGCTCTCGCAGGCGCTGATGGCGCAGGTCACCAAGCTGAGCGGCAGCCAGCTTGGCAAGCTCGGCAAGCTGCTGATGAACGCCTTCACGACCAAAGACATCCAGGTCTTCGCCAGCGATACGCGGCTGGAGCAGGCGCTCCAGCAGGCGGGGGCTGGCGGGCAGGTGCTCGCGCCCGCCTACGACAATCTGATGCTGGTCGATGAGAATGACGGTGGCTCGTATGCGAATTCGGATATGCGCGAGACCGCCAGCGACGTGGTCGCGCTCGACGCCTCTGGCGCGGCCAGACACACGCTGACGGTGACGTACAACTACGCTATCGTGCAGCATAGCTACACGCAGCAGCGCGTCTACGATGACTTTGTGCGCGTCATCGTGCCAGAATCAGTCGGCGGTATCATCGGCATGGGGCCGTGCATCCTTGGCAGAACCACCCAGTCGTACCACACGGTGGTCGGCTGCCAGCTACGGGTGCAGCGCGGCCAGAAGGTGTCGCTGACGTTCTCCTGGACAGTTCCCAACGCCTTCACGGCGGGCAAACTGAGCACGTATCGGCTGCTGATTCAGCGGCAGGCGGGCGCGCAGGTGACCACCAGCGTCACGCTGACGCCGCCCAGCGGCCAGACCCTCATTGCGCAGGGCTCCGCGCTCCAGGCGCAGCAAGGCGCCCTCACCTGGAGCGCCAGTCCGCTGCTGGTCAATACGACCCTCAGCGCGCAGGTGCAGCCATGACCTCGCCCGCGCCGCCCACGCTAGCGAGCTTGCTGGAGCCATCGCTGGATGGCGCGGCGGTGGAGCAGCGGTTGCTGTGGCGCTGCGCACGGGTCGCGCCCACCGCAGCGACGCTGGCCGAGATTCGCGCGCTCGGCGACACGCTCGACGCCGACGGCTGGGAGCGGCTGGCGGCGCAGGCCCGCCGCGACGGCGTGGAGAATCTGCTCTTCACCCAGGTGGCCGCCGCTGGCCTGCTCCCCACGCTGCCCGCGCTCGTGGTGGAGCGCCTGCGCGAGCGCTTCGGGGCCATCGTCGTGCAGGCGCGCACGCTGGAGCTGCGCCTCGAACGGCTGCTGCCACAGCTCGCGGCGGCGGGCGTGGCGGTCATCCCGCTGAAGGGCGTGGGGCTGGCGCGGCGGGCCTATGGCGACGATCTGCGCCTGCGTCCCGTGACCGACATCGATCTGCTGGTGCGCCCTGGCGAGTTCGCGCGCTGGGCAGCCGTGGCGCAGGCGGCCGGGTTCGCGCCGCTGGCCCGCCGGGGCGATCCGCTGGGCGGCCACGCGCTGCGCTTCCGCGAGGCGCAGTTCCTCTCAGCGGATGGCCTGCTGCTCGAAGCGCATCTCACGCTGTGCCGCCTGCCCGCATATCGGCGTGCCTTTGCGGATGCCGCAATCTGGCGCCGCGCCCGGCCAGCGACGCTGCATGGCGTCGCCACGCTGACCCTCGCGCTGGAGGATGAGCTGCGCTATCTCAGCCTGCACTATGCCGCGCTGCACGGGGCCAGCCGCCTCATCTGGCTGGTGGATGTCGCCGAGTTGCTGCGGGCGCGCGGCGCCGAGGTGGACTGGGAGCGGCTGGTGGATGACAGCATTGCGTGGCGGGCCGCGGCTCCGCTAGTCATCACGCTGCAGCGCGCGGTAACGCTGCTCGATGCGCCTGCTCCGCCCTGGGCGCTGGCGCGACTGCGGGCCGCCGCCCTGACACGACCAGAGCGGCAGGCATGGCGCGCGGCGCAGATCACCATGGCTGATCCACGGCGGTTCCTCGCGCAGACGCAGGCGCTGGATCGTCCGGTCGAGCGGCTGCTGCTGCTGCGCAGCGGAGGCGCCGCGCTCATGCGTCGCCTGCCGGGATTCGCGCATGCCTGGCGGCGCTCGCGACCTTAGAAGTTGCTTGGAAACGACCCCGCCAGTGCGACTCGCGCCTCACATGGAAGAACGGGCTATGACCTATGGGCCTCAGTAGAATCACTGAAAAAATAGCCTCTTACTGTGATACACATCGCCTTCACTCACTGCTTGGATTGGTCGTACACTGCGCGTATGCCGCAGATCGCTCGCTGAACGAGCGAGCGAAGTGTGATGGCCGTCACATTAACGGCCCCTAACGGAAGCGGATTGTCTGCGTTTCCACTGGATGTAACCAAGCGTATTCGGTGAACATGTTCAGCTAGCTGGCGCAGGGAGAGGTTCCAGGGTGGGGGATCATCAAGCGCGAACCATGTCGGTCGTTTGGTAATGTTCCGCTGATGCGCGTGTCGCATCAGGCATGACGGCGTTCTGCCACGCGCCAGACCTCACTTGTCGCTCGACGCCTGTTTGACGGAACAGTCGCCGAGCGCGGCGCAGGGGATATGTGCGGGGGTAGAGGAAGCAGAGCGCGCAGTTTGCTCGGCGCCACTGGGCGTCGATGAGTAGTTGATCACGCGCAGGCCATGCTGGCGCATTGGGCGCCAGCGGAGCGCTGCGTGTCACATCAAAATTTTTGCTGGAGCCAGCGCTCGGTCGCGCGAGTTCGCTGGCATTGGAGTGAAACAGCGACGGCTGCTCGTGTCGCCAGACTGCCTCTTGTGGGGCGGCGCACGCCAGCAAACCATCGCTGGGTGGGGCATCTGTAGGGAGGGCGACTCGCAATGGACGAGTTCGACAGCAACACAACCCCGGATAACGAATCACAGAATGAGCAGCATCCCGAAGGCAGCAGCCGGAGGACGTTCCTCAAGGCGGCAGTGGTCGGCTCAGCGGCGGCGGTGGCCGTCAGCGGCGTGGGCGCCGCGACGCTGACGCTGACCGGGCATCATACTGGCCTGAAGAAGTACCTCGCGCTGACCGATTCCCTCAGCGGCGTGACCGGTAAGGCCTGCACGACAGACTCGTCGGACAACGAGCAGACGTCGTTCCATGACAGTATCTACTTTTGGGCCAAATTCAATGCCGTGCCTGCTGGCACTTACACCATTGACGTGTCGCCCACGATTCCCGATGGCAAGGTAGACTACCAGTCAAGCGGCAACAACGTCTTCATTTACAACTACCCGGGCGGCGACTCCAGCTTTGACTGCAACCCGCCATCGCTGCCCGATTCAACTACCGCGTTGGTCAAGCAGAAAACGCTGACGGTCACCTTCACGACGCCGTCAGATGGTGATGTGCTGTTACAGTTGCACCTGACCCCCACCGTGACATCGGGCACTGATACCCTGACTGCGAAACTCTATCAGGGAACGGGTACAGGTGGCACTCTGGTGGACTCGGCGACAGCGCCGCAAATCTCGTTCACCTAGCCAGCGCATAATCACTGAAGCGTTGGGGCGCCGTTGAGGCGCTTTCACACCATATCGGCCCACCAGCGTGGCTGGTGGGCAACGCGCCTGGGGGAAAATCCGCTGGCGATTTTTGGCCAGCCTGAGATTGCGCGAGTGATTGGGTAGCTACGCGAGCTATGCGTTCGATCAGTCGTCCGCCCACGGCGCGCCCAGAGATCGAGGCGTACATCGTTCCCGATGGGACGTGTTTCCTTTTCGACCCCACGCGAGAAGCGGGATACGCGCTCGATCAACTTGGCGCGCTGATCTGGGATTACTGCGATGGGACGACCACGCAGGAGGTCATCGCGGCGGAAGTGGGCGCGCTGCTCCCCGATCATCCCGAGACGGCGGAGCGCGTCAACGAGCTGCTGGCGATGTTCGCGGCGGAGGGCCTCTTGCTCCCCGATGCCGCGTCACTGACATGTGATGCCACAGGGCAGCCGCAGGAAGGAGCGCCATGAGCCTATCACGGCTCCCGGTCTCCCACCTTGCGACGTTGCGTCTGCGCATCGCAGGCGTGACAGCGCGCATAGATGGTCTGTCATTGCGCATCAGAGCGGATATGTTCGCCCTGCTGCGCCCTTTCGTTGTGGCGGAGGGTGAGCCATTCCCCGCCCGCGCCGAGGTCGAGATCGCGCTGCGATGGTCGCCTGCCGCCGCGTCTGATGGGGCGCCCGACCGTGACGAGGCGGCGCTGGAAAATGACGCAGGCGGAGAGTCAGGCGAGGAGATCGGCGAGTGGGCGGCATGGGCGGACGACGAGCAGGTCTTTCGCACGGGCGTCTATGACCGCCTGCTCCGGCGGCTGGAGTGGGAGGTCGTGTCGCGCTCAGTCGAGCTGGCGCGCGACTGGCTGGCCTGGCATGCCGCCTCGCTCGCATGGGAGGGGCGCGCGCTGCTGCTGATCGGCGCGTCGGGCGCGGGCAAGTCGACCCTGACGACGGCGCTGGCGCGGCGTGGATGGCTCCCTCTGGCGGATGATTTGACGCTGCTCGACCCACAGACCGGCACGCTCGCGCCATTTCCACGTTGTTTTCATGTAGCGGCGATGGATGGCGTGTGGGCGGCGAGCGCTTCGGCGCTGACCTGGCCGACGCTCGCGCTGCCAGATTACGCCCGACCGCGCCACTGGGCGCGCGCAGGCGATGCGCCGACCTGGATTGTGGTGATCGGGCGCGACACCACGCAGTCCACCCGCCTGACGCCGCTGTCGCAGGCGCAGGCGGCGGGCGCGCTCTTCGGGGCGACTATTCACACAGCTTCGACGGCTTCAGCGGCGCGGCTGGCGGCGACGGTCGCAGGCGCCGCGGCGGGGTGCTGGGAGCTGAACAACAACGACCTGGAGACCGCGCTCGATCTGCTGACGACGACGCTGCTCAACCCCTCGGCGGGGCAGATGGAGCGCTCTCGGCCTTGAAAAGCCGGAACACGCGACGGCGGCTTGCAAGCCGCAGGAGCGACCGGGGCGGCGCGGCCCGCAGGCATGCATGCGCCAGCCGCGCCGTGCGTCGGCCTGTTAAGGCCGCGACGTTGTACTGATCTTGACGAGCGGTCATGTGGCGCGATTCAGCAACAAGGCGGATGGTATGGCGGAGAAGCGGGGTGAGGGCGCACGCCGCAAGCGCAGGGATCCACTGTCCGATGCGCGGCTGTGCGCCGATGAATCGTACTACCAGGCGCTGGCGCGACCGCTCGTGCGACAGGGCGCCGCTCGCCGCCTGCGCGACACCGCCGCACGCTTTGCGCCGCTGCTGGCCGCCGCCTGCGCCCTCTTCGTCTCGCTATCTCTCACGCTGACGCGACCCGCGCTCCCCACGGACAACTCACCGCTGGCGCCACTCGTTGCACGGTTTGCGGGCGCCTCGCCCGGCATGGCGCTGGCGCTGGATATCGCGCTGCCCCTGCTGGTGGCGCTCGTCATCCTGAGTCTGTGGGCGCGCCGCGACCGCTCCATCTCGCTGCGGGCCGAGGCGGCGCTGGTCCGCAAGACACGCCAGGCGCGCGCCTATCGTCAGTACCTGACAGCGCTGGCGTGGCTGACTGAGCCGCTGGCCTGGACACATCCCGCCAGTGCGGCGACCGCTGCGGATGCGCCCGATGCCGCCGAGGCTGCCCGCCCACCCGCCGTGCTGGTGGCGCTGACGCTGCGCCGCGAGCCGCTGCCAGAGGCGGATGAGCTGGCCGTGATGGCGGATGACAGCGTTGCGCTCGGCCCCGATACGTCGACCAGAGTGCTCACCGCGACCAGGCCGCTCACCCGCTCCGGACTGGATTCCAGCCTCGACGCCATTCGTGATGCGCTGCACCCCGCGCAGCCAGTGGAGAACGTGGCGCAGGCGCTGGCCAGCGCGCCGAGCGGCGCCATCATCCTGAGCGGCCCAGAGGGCGCGGGCAAGACAACGCTGATGCGCTATGTGGCGCACGCGCAGGCATTGGCGCAGCTCAATCGCGCACAGCCCGGCGGACGCCTGCCCTTCTATGCCGACCTCGCCTGGCTCGACGCTGCCGCGTGGCCGTCGCCTGCGGCGGACGCGGTAGAGGTGGCGCTGGCGACGCTGGTGGAGCGCATCGGCGGTGTGGCGCCAGCGGATGCGCGCGACCTGGCGCAGGCGCTCATCTCGGAGCCTGCCCTGCTGCTGCTTGATGAACTCGATACCCTCCCCAGCGATCAGCGCGAGCGGGTCGCGGAGTCGCTGGCGGCATTTCTTGCCGAGCGCCCGCGCATTCCGGCGGGTCGCGAGTCCGCTGGAGGGTGGAACGCGCAGGTCGTGCTGGGCGCGCGCTCGTATGATGGGCCGCTGGGCGATGGCGGGCCGCGCGTGCGCTTCGAGCCGTGGCGGCTGGAGCCGCTGGCGTATCCGCTGGGGCGGCTGGCGCTCGTGCGCGGCGCGCTGGCCCAGCGGTCAGCCTCCTCACGCGCGGCGACCGAGACGACTGCCCAGACGGAGGCCACCGCGAGCGATGCGAGCGACGCAGAGATGGCCACACGCCTCTTGCAGGAGCTACGCCAGCCGCAGACCGAGCGCTGGCTGATGCAGCCGCTCGCGCTGACGCTGGCCGCGCTGGGAGCGGCTGGCGCCACTGAGCAGTCGGAGGCGCCGCTCTCGCAGAGCGATCTGCATCGCGCGGCAGTGCGGCGGCTGCTGGGCGCGCGCCTGCCCGACTGGAGCGAGGCCGAGCGGCAGGCGCTACTGCGGCTGGCCGAAGAGACGGCGCTGTGGTTGCAGCGCGCCGGGCGCCGCGCCTTCATCCCCGCCACGCCTGAGCTGGATCAGCATCTGCGCGAGGCGCCCGAGGCGATGGTGGTGGCGGGGCGCGCGGGCGATGAGTCGCCATCGCGGGTGATCGCGACGCAGAGCGGGCTGTGTGAGCGTGGCGCAGGCGATCTGGTGAGCTTCAGCCTTGTCACGCTGCACGCCTTCCTCGCAGGGAGCGCGCTGGCTCGTCATGTCGCCGCCGAGCTGCCGCCGACGCTGCTTCCCGACGCCACGCCATCCGATGCGCTGCGTGCGCTGGATGCGCTGGAGCAGTTCGAGGCCCCGCCCACTGGCGCGCTGCTGCCCAAACCGCTGACGCCCGATGCGCTGCCCTCCCAGACGGCGCCGACACTGGCAGCGCCGATCAGCGCCAGCGATGGCCAGACACGCTGGCTCGATCTGGCGTGGGCCAATCGCGCCTCGGCGAGCTGGGGCGACACGCTGCTCTTCCTGTGCGGCGCGCTCTGTGCGCCTATCCCGAATGCTGCCGGAGCGGAGACGCCGCGCAGCGACATCGCGGTGGCATGGCTGCGCGCCCTGCTCGATCAGCGCGAATATGTGGAGCCATCGGAGGCGCTGGCGACGCTGGGACTGCTGCTGGCCGCCAGCTCGCTGCCCGAACTGCGCGGTGATCCCGCTGGCGGGCGCGTCGCGGCGGAGATTGCCTATCGCCTGTGCGAGGCGCTGCGCCAGAGCGGTGAGGCGACCTCGCCCGTCGCGCTCGCCCGTCTCTATCAGGCGTGCGGCGCGGCGCTGGCTGATCCCACGGCGCGCGCGGCCCTGCTGCATCTGCTGACGGAGCAACTGCTCGGCGCCAACGAACGCGCAGCGCGGCAGGCGGCGCAGGCGCTGGGCGGGTTTGCGCGGGTGGGCGCCACCGTCGCGCCACTGTTGATCGATCTGCTCGGCGCCTCCACCGGGGCCACACGCGCGGCGGTAGCGCAGGGGATTGGCGCGCTCGGCCCCATCGCCGGAGCCGAGGCTGTCCCGGAGCTGGTCGAGGCCCTCGCGGATCACTCGCGCGCGGTGCGCACGGCGGCAGTGGAGGCGCTGGGCGAGATTGTCACCGAGCCTACCACCGCGACCCTCGCAGCCGTCATGGCGCTGCTAACCGATCGCGCGGGCGAGGCGCGCGCTGCCGCCGCGCTGGCGCTGGGCAAGATGGGCGCAGCGGGACATCTGCCGCAGATTGACGGCGCAGACAAAGCCAGCGCAGACGCCAGCGACGACGAGGCCTCAGGCATACCACGTGTGGTTGGCGCGGCGCGCATCAGCGTGGGCCAGATTGCCAGCGCGTTGCGGCTGGCGCTGCGCGATCACGAGACGCGCGTAGCGGTGGCGGCGGCCTATGCGCTGGGTCTGGTGGATACCACGGGCGGCCAGGCGCCTATCTTGATCGAGGGGCTGTCGGCGCGCTGGAACGATCGCGCCGCGCTGGCGCTGGGCGCGCTCGGCGCCGCTGCGCTGCCCACCCTGCCCACGCTGCTGGAGCTGACACGCGCGGAGTCGCCTATTCTGCGCGAGTCGGCGACGCGGGCGGTGGCGCAGATCGGGCCGCAGCGCGCCGATGTCGTGGCGGCGCTGGTCGCCCGGCTGAGCGACGAGGCGCCAGAGTGCCGCCGCGCCGCCGCCGATGCGCTGACGCAGATGGATCCTGCCGCCGAGGGCATCGCGAAGCTGGCATGGCCCGCGCTCATCGAGCTGATGGGCGACCCGCGCGAGAGTGTGCGCTGGTCGGCTGGCCGCGCGCTCGAAGCGCTTGGCGCGACGGATGATCCCGCCAGCCTCGCTGCGCTCTTCGCGCTGCTGGATGACCCGCGTGGCTACATCCGCGCCAATGCCGCGCGCACGCTGGAGGCGGTCGCTGGCCCGCAGGCGCGCGCCACGCCCGACCGGGTGGCGCGGCTGGCCAGCGTGCGCGATGAGACCTGCGTCGTAGCGATTGGCGCGCTGGGGGCGCTGGGAAGCAGCGCTCGCCTAGCGCTGCCCGCGCTCGCACGGCTGGCGGGCGACCCGCGCTGGGATATTCGCCGCGCGGCCTTGCGGTCGATGCGGCAAATTGACCCCCACGATGACCGTACCATCTCCCGCAGCATCATCCACGCCAGCGATCCCGAGGCGCTGGTGCGGCTGGAGGCGCTGGAGGCGCTGGGCGGCCAGAAATCGCGCCACGATCGGCTGACCCTCGAAGCGCTCCAGCGGCGACTGCGCTCCGAGAGCGAGGGCGCGGTGCGCGCAGCGGCCTCGCAAGCGCTGGGGCGCATGGGGCCGCGCGCAGCCGGAGCGCTTCCCTTATTGGCGCGCGCGCTGCTGGATAGCGATAGCGAGGCCCGGCGCGCGGCGGCGCTGGCCATCGGCGCGCTGCAGCCCGACCTGGCCAGGGTCACGCCGCTGCTGATCGATGCGCTGGCCGAGACGGAGCCTGGCCCCCGTAGCGCCTCGGCGCTGGCGATGGGCGCGCTGGGGCCGCGCGCGGCAGCCTCGCTGACGCAGGAGTTGCTGACGCTGCTGCGCGATGAATACGCCATGACGCGCGCGGCGGCGGCAGAGGCGCTGGGCCACTATGGCTCGCAGGTCGAGGGGCCAGCTCCGGCCATCCTCTTGCAGCGGCTGACTGATCGCGACGCCGAGGTGCGCGCCGCCGCCGCTTATGCGCTCGGCCAGATCGGCGCGCAGCCTGCGGCAGGTGGCTACGACGCCGAGGAGCTGGAGGCGGCGCTGGTCGAGCGCGCCGATGACCAGCGCTATGTCGTGCGGCGGGCCGCCGTAGCCGCGCTGACGGCGCTGGGGCCAGGCGTGGTCGCTCGCGCGCTCAGCCAGATCCTTGAAACGCTGACCGACCTCAACCCCGGCGCCCGCGACGCCGCGCTCGATGCGCTGGCCACACTGGACGCCACTGGCCGCGCGCAGGCGTTGGCGACGCTGAGCGCGTGGCTGGGCGATACCTCGGCGGATCGCCGCGCGGTGGCGGCGCGGGCGCTGGCGAGGCTGCGCACGGCGCTCGACCCCGCTGACCGCGACGCGCTCAGCCTGCTGCTGACCGACGCCGACGATGCCACCCGCGCGGCGGCAGCTTCGGCGGTCGGCGCGCTCAGCGCGACATCGTTCACGGATGGCCCGCCGCCCGCGCTGGGCCAGTTGCTGGGCGACACCGCATGGAAGACGCGCGCCGCCGCCGCAGAGGCGTTGGGCCGCTTTGGCGCGCAGACATCGGTGGATGACCGCCGCGCGCTGCGCGAGGCGCTGGCGGATCGCGATGAGAGCATCCGGCTGGCGGCGACGCATGCCCTGGCGCAGGTCGAGCCGGAGGGCGTGGCGGCGCTCATCGCGGAGTTGCTGACGATGATCCGCACCCGCCGCCCGACCGGCGCCTTCAGCGCGCTCACAGCGCGCGCCGAGGGCGACGTGTATGCGGCGATGACGCGCCCCACGTGGACGACGGTCGAGCGTGTCAGCGGCTGGCTGACTGCCGCCGATACCGCAGCGGAGCTGCGCTTCGACGCCATCTCGCTGCTGGGACGCTGGCGGTATGCGCCGATGGAGGCGCGCCGCGCGCTGCTGCGGCTGCGCGACCGCACACGCTACCCGATGATTCGGCTGGCCGCCCACGCCGCGCTCCAGTCGATCCTGGTGGAGGTCGCCGACTTCGACGCGCCGGGCGCCCAGGTGGACGCGCGCCTGCTGCTGCTGGCAGGCGCCGCGCACAACGCCGACGACACGCTGGCCAGCCTGCGCGAGGCTAGCCTTCGCCCCGCGCCTGTGGCGTCGCCAGCCGAGCCGCCCGATGAGACGCTCGCCGAGCTGTCTGAGATGCCAGCGGCTGAATTGCTCATGGATGACTATGTCGACGCCGATGAGGTCGATACGCTCACGCTGGAGGCCGCATCCGGCGCGCTGGAGCCGCCATTGCAAGGCGCGAAGTCCTTTACGACCTATGCGCTCATCGACGAGACGGGCGCGAATGGAGCGGGCGCCCGCGACGACGAGCCACTGCCCACCGTCAAGCTGCCCGATGGCAGGCGGGGATCGAATGGCGCGCGTCCAGCGCTACCCCCACCACCGCCCGCGCCACAATGGGCGCCCGCCAGCGGCCTGTCGTCGGGCGATTTCACCGACGCGCCGCAGGAGCCGACGACGCGTCTGGACGCCGCCGCTCGCGCGGCCCACAACGGCGCCGCCAGCCCGGCTCCGCGTCCAGCGCCGCCGCCTGCATCCCGCACGGAGCCAGATGAGCGGCCCGACATGCTCTCCGGTGATCTCTCGGGCTTCCTCATCGGTGGCCTGCCCGATGATCTGGCCGCCACGACCAGGAAGTTCGCCACTGCGCACGGCCTGACCCTGCATGATGACCCTGGCGCGACTGCCCCCATCACGGTTCCGGCTCCAGCGCCCCAGCCGCCGGAGCCAGCGCCACCCGCTACGCAGGACGAAGACGACGCGCCCGATACGCAGGATGCGCCACCACAGGTCGCCTCCTGAGCAGCCTCCACCTCAACCCCTCCCTTGCTCGGCGAGAGAGGGGCGCTAGTTCTCTGGCATGCGGCATGCGCTTTCTGTCGCAATAAGACGTAATGGCGCAGGCAGACGCCGCCCAGCGCCGGATGTGGCGCAAGACATGCGACATCTGCATGACGCTGGATGACGCGCCGAAGCGCGCCATGCCACAGCCCGGCGCACTGATAGCGACTGATAGCAGTGGAATCAGGCGGGCAAGGATGCGTATGCGACAGTGTTGGGAAGGAGCTAGCCTTCGTGGGCAAGACGGCATCTGATACGTTGGTTGAACGGTTGATCGCGTGGGGCGTGGACACCGTATTCGGTCTGCCCGGAGATGGCATCAACGGCATGATCGAGGCGTTTCGCGAGCAGCAGGACAAGGTTCGCTTCATCCAGGTGCGCCACGAGGAGGCCGCCGCGTTCGCCGCCTGCGCCTACGCCAAGTTTACCGGCAGGCTTGGCGTCTGCGTGGCGACCAGCGGCCCCGGCGCGATTCACCTGCTCAATGGCCTCTACGACGCCAAGATGGATGGCGCGCCTGTACTGGCCATCACCGGCCAGCAGTATAGCGACCTGCTTGGCTCGCACTACCAGCAGGAGGTCAACCTGCTGAGCTTGTTCGAAGACGTCACCGCCTACAACATGCAGGTGCAGGGGCCAAACGACGTCTACAATCTCGTCAATACCGCGTGCCGTGTAGCGCTCTCGCAGCGCGCGGTGGCGCACATCACCTTCCCCATCGACTATCAGGTGACGGCGGCTACCATGGAGTTGAATGAGGAGCCGGGCGGCCCCGCCATGACGCCCAATCAGGTCACGGAGTTCCAGCCGGGCTTTTATGCGGCGGGGGTCGATGGCCACAGCGGCGCGGCGCTGCAGCGTCCCGCCTCACCGATCCCCGGCGCGGTTCCGCTGCAACAGGCCGCCGACATCCTGAATCGCGGTGGCAAGGTGGCGATTCTGGCGGGCCACGGCGCGATCCACGCCACGGATCTGCTGGAAAAGCTGGCCGATACGCTGGCCGCGCCCATCGTGAAGCCGCTGCTGGGCAAGGGCGCCGTTCCCGATGATAGCCCCTTCACCACGGGCGGGCTGGGGCTGCTGGGAACCGCGCCCAGCGAAGACGTGATGGAGCAATGCGATACGCTGCTGATCATCGGTAGCTCGTATCCCTATCCGGCGTATCTGCCGAAGCCGGGGCAGGCGCATGGCGTGCAGATCGACATCGATCCGACGCGCATCGGGCTGCGCTATCCGGTGGAGGTCGGGCTGGTGGGCGATGCGCTGGCCACGCTGGAGGCGCTCCTGCCCCTGCTACAGCACAAGTCTGACCGCGCATTTCTGGAGATGGCCCAGAAGGGCATGCAGGCGTGGAACCAGAAGATGGAGCTTGAGGGGACGCGCGAAGACAAGCCGATGAAGCCGCAGGTGGTGGCGCACACGCTCGAAAAGCTGGCGGCGCCGAACGCCATCATCACCGGCGACAGCGGCACGAATACCACCTGGATCGCGCGCAACTTCCGCCTGAAGCGCGACCAGATGTACTCCTGCTCGGGCAATCTGGCGACGATGGCGCCTGGCCTGCCCTACGCGATTGGCGCACAGACGGCCTTCCCCGACCGCCAGGTGATCGCGTTCGTCGGCGATGGCGCCTTCACGATGCTGATGGGCGAGATGATCACGGCGGTGAAGTATCATCTGCCGATCAAGGTTGTCATCATCAAGAACGACCTGCTCGGCCAGATCAAATGGGAGCAGATCGTCTTCCTGGGCAATCCGCAGTACGTCGTCGATCTGGAGCCAGCCGACTTCGCGGCCTGGGCGCGCGCGGCGGGCGCGCATGGCTTCACCTGCGACGACCCCAAGAAGCTCGAAAGTGTGATGACGCAGTTCCTGGCGGTGGATGGCCCCGCCGTGCTGGAGGCGGTCGTCGATCCCAATGAGCCGCCGATGCCCGCGAAGATCAAGCCCAAGCAGGCGGCGCACTTCGCCGAGGCGCTGCTGAAGGGCGAGCCGGGCGGCCCACGCATCGCGCTGACCCTCTTCCGCGACAAGGTGGACAACCT
>DATAED010000195.1:0-1536 GCA_036258195.1 Ktedonobacterales bacterium | reverse complement strand
CCTGATCGGCCTGCGCAATGAGTTCCTGACGCTGACGCAGGGCAACGGTGCGATGGCCAGCATGCTGACGGGCTACGAGCCGTGGCTGGGGACGATTGGCTCGGCGCGCAACGGCGTGCTGATCGCCTCCGAGGGCGGCGTGGCCATGACCTATGGCCTGAACAACGCCCAGGCGCGCGGCCAGACGTTCATTGAGCCGGGCACGCCGGTCTACGCGGGCATGATCGTCGGCCTCAACGCGCGGCCAGACGACATGGTGGTCAACGTCTGCAAGGAAAAGAAGCAATCGAACGTGCGCTCCTCCACCGCCGACATCTCGGTGCGGCTCTCGCCGCCGGTGAAGCTCAGCCTGGAGCAGTCGCTCGACTTCATCAACAGCGATGAGCTGGTCGAGGTGACGCCGCAGAATGTCCGCCTGCGCAAGCGCCTGCTGACCCAGCACGAGCGCTCGCGGGCAAGGGACGCGGAGTAGCGGAACCTCTCCCCTGTCCCACTCTCCTAGCGGGAAAGTGGGAAGTGCAGGGCCAGCGGAACCTCTCCCCCTGACCCCCTCACCTCCGAGGGAGGGGGAACCTGGGCCAGAATGGCGGCGTGTAGCGGGGGAGCTTTTCGACTCTGAATCGGAGTATCGGCGATGGCCAATGGTGTGCTGCTCGGTCTGACGGCGGCGCTCTGCTGGGGCGTCGCCGATTACTGCCTGCGCGGCGCCTCGCACGCGGCGGGAACCTTCCGCGCGCTCTACTTCATGCAGATCATCGCGCTGCTGGCGCTGGCGCTGGGCGCGGCGCCGTGGCTGCGGCTCAGCTTCGCGGGCGCCACACCCGCGCTGATCGCGGCGGACGCCGCCCTCAGCCTCATCATCCTGGTGGGAGCGGCGCTGCTGTACCGCTCCTTTGTCATCGGCAAGCTGGCGGTCGTCTCACCAATTGCCGCCAGCTTCGGCGCGATTACCACCATCCTGGCGCTGGCCACGGGCGAGCGGCCCGATGCGCCGCAGCTCGTCGGGCTGGGGCTGCTGCTGGTGGGTGTTACGCTCTCTGGCATGGCGCTCTCGCCCAGAAGGGACGCGTCGGCGACGAATGCTGCGACGCCAGCGCGCCAGAGCGAACCGGAGCGGCGGCGCTGGCTCGGCCCCGGCGTGCCAGAGGCGCTCGGCGCGACGTTGCTCTTTGGCGGCGCCTATTTTGGCCTGCGCTATGTAGCGCCGCAACTGGGCGGCGTGCAGACGGCGATGATCGGCAAAGTGGCGGATTTCGTGGCGCTCAGCCTGATCGTGCTGCTGGGATGGGGCATGCGGCGCTTCATTGGCGGCGTGGGTGGCGTGGGCGGAACCAGCGTGGCGCAGGGCGCAGTGGCCCCAGCGGCCAGAGCCAGAAAGCGCCGCGCTCCGGCGCTTTCTGGCTCTGGCTAATCCCTGGCGCTATCCTCGATACCGCCGCTAATGTGGCCTACAACATCGGCGTGACGGGCGCGCTGACCAGTGTCGTCGCCACGCTCTCCTCACTCTTCACCGCTGTCACGGTGGTGCTGGCGTGG
>DATAED010000194.1:0-5897 GCA_036258195.1 Ktedonobacterales bacterium | reverse complement strand
TCATTGCCATTGTTATTCTGAAAGGCGTTGGCGTCGAAACTGGCGGCAAGAAGCTGGCTACGGTAGATGTACTCCAGTGTGGGCGAGTTGGCGTTGTCGCTGATGTGCCGCGCGTCGGGCGGCATGAACTGGCGGCATATGGCGGCGTTTTGCGCTGCTGTCGGGGCGGAGGGACCGAGGTAGGTCACGCTCAGCGTCCAGACGCGCGCGACGCCATCGGGCGTGGTGATGGGATCGCTTGACCCGGCTCCCATCGTATTGGTCTGCGCCGTCACCATGACCGATTGGCCGCTCAGTGTCGTGTACCACACTCCAGGGCTTTGCTCCTGCCCGAATACCGCATCAAAGTCGCTGAGCGGCGCGCCGAGATGCGCGCCAGAGACACGCCGGGGTTGCGGGGTCGCGGTGGCGCGGGCGGCCATCGCAGTTGCGGTGGCGTCGAGCGAGGTGGCGAACGCCTGGTTGGTCGCCATCGCGCTGGGAACCAAGCCATCCGGAGGGGTGGTGGACAGCGGGCCATTCGCGAACTGCATGCCCAGTATGACGGCGATGATCATGCAGCCCAGAAAGACAGCGCCGCCGATGATGGCCACGATACCCGATGCGCTGCGATACCACGGGCGCGGCTGCCTGACGGGTGGCAAAGGAACATCCGCTGGATTCGGCGCATAGCTGGCCACGATAGCGCCCGATGGCTCGCGCTGGCGCGCCACGACGCGCCACCCAGCAGCGGCCATCTGCGCAGCGTCGGCGGTGTACTGTCCATCAGTGAGATAGCGGCGCGTGACTGGCGACTGCATCCCCACTGCTGCGCCTCACTTCATTCTGGTCGTGTACGGGCTACAGGCATTCAAACAGGTGTGCAGATCGCGTCTACACGAGCTGTCAGCTACCGCAACACATACTCCAGGATGTAGCTGATCGCCCCATCCTTCGTCGCCTTGCCCTTGGGCGCCGTACCCGGATAGCGCTCCTCAACGACGGCGATGGCTTCGCGCAAGTTCCCGATGGTCTGCATCCGTAGCGCTGTCTCCAGTTGTGTCTCGCCGAAGTATTCGAGGATGAACCAGGGATCGAGTCGGCGCGTGGCATCCAACTGGAACCCAGGCAACTCCTTGATGGGCACGAGCTTGGGTTTCGCAGCCTTCGCGGCTTTTGGCGCTCTGGCGGCTTTGACGGGCGCCAGCTCCTCGTAGCGATTGCGTACACGCACGGCGAAGGATGGGTTACGCTCCAGCTCCTCAAGGGCAATCTCGGTGAGCGCAGCCTGCATGCGCTTTTCGTCAGAGAAGGTGAAGCGCCCGGCAGCGGCGGCGGCGGCGGCAGTCGCACGTTGCGCGTAGGTCGGCGGCTTGTCGGCAGTGTTGCCGACGGTAGTGGTCGCCGGAGTGGTCATGGTCATACTCCTCCTTTACGCTCCTACTCTCCGCATGAGTTCCTCGGTGACTTTGCGATAGGCAGTGGCGGCGCTACTGGCGCGCCACCCGAAGACGTTCCGTAGCCCACCACTGATCAGCGAGATATGCGCCTGCTCAATGTGGTCGTCGTAGGGAACGAGCGCATCGAACATGGGATAGCCCAACAGCGCCGTATCCACGTTCAACTTGGCCTGGATGTCCCGCATCGAGCGCACCTCTCGCCACTGGGTGAGCAGCAAGCCCTTGCCCATAGGTGATCCAGTCAGCGCTTGCATGGTGCGCGTCGCCGTGAGCGCACGGTTGATGCCCGCGACTGAGAAGCTGTCAGCGCGCAAGGGGACGAGCGCGAAGTCAGCGGCAGCCAGGGCGATGCGCGAGAAGTGGGATTGGGCGGGGGGTGTATCCACGACAATGAAGTCAAACGGATGCGCCGGAGGCGCTGGGTCAGCGGAAACGGCGTCACTCGGTACAGTTGGCACGCACAGCTGGGGGTCGCGCAGTTGATGTGCGAACAGCAACTCAGCGTCAGGTTGCGCGCTGCCCCCAGGTTCGATACGACTGAGTTCCTCGTCAGCGGGTAACACCCAGATGTTGTCGAAGCGCGTGGACTGCACAAGC
Source organism: Ktedonobacterales bacterium (assembly GCA_036258195.1). GTDB lineage: Bacteria > Chloroflexota > Ktedonobacteria > Ktedonobacterales > JADMIN01 > JAKAIY01. The sequence continues at coordinate 3,861 of DATAED010000194.1, read as the reverse complement.
TGCGGCAAAGGCGTGTGTTCGAGGGAGAAATGCTCAGTGATCGTCCGTTCGTGTAACTGTGGGGCACGCGGCGGTTGCGTCTGGCGGCGAGGTCGCCGCGCATGGGGGTCGATGGGTTCTCGTGGTGGTAGCGCCGATGTGAGATTCGCCTGGCCATCCAAATCGACCAGGAGGATTCGCTTGCCCATGGACGAAAGCGCGAAGCCAACATTGAGCGCGGTGGTGCTCTTGCCGACGCCGCCCTTGTTGTTGGCCACCGTGATAATGTGCGCAGGTGTGCGCGTCGATTTTGACAAGCTGTTGAAGAGCCAGCCAGGGAGAATCGGCTGCAGCGTGCGGTGGAAACCCTGCCCGTTGTTGACGCGCGAGCCATAGACGTAGGTGAGGTAGCGGAGGAGCGTCGCGCCATCGACGAGGTGCACATTTTGCATTCCAGCCCGACCAGCCACCTGGCGTGCATTGGAAGGGAAACTGGCGGTGGTGATGAGGTAGCCAGGGACGGCGCCAGCCGCGACAAGCGTCCCGGCGAACCGCAGCACATCTTCGAGCGTGATGCCGCTTCCTTCGGGGTCGTACCGTCGCGCCTCGATGCGCGCGAACACCTTGCGGGGATTGGCAGGCTGGTAGACGTTCAGATCGACGCCGGGTCCGCGCGGCATACGCCGCAACGAGACGTTCTCGACGTTGAATCCGGCGCTAAAGAACATGTATCCGAGGAAACGCTCGAAGTCAGTAGGCGAAAGGTCCGCGTGCATCTTGTCAATCGACGGCGCCTGAAAGAACGGCTCGAAACGTGATTTGTCCTCGTGCGTGAACTCCATGAACTCGATTGCCATGCTCCGCCTGCTCCCTCATCTACACTCTCACCGTCCATTCGCTTTTTACATAGACTTAGAATACACCCTGCGTCAACCGCGCTCGACCAATACGCGTTCAACCTCCACAGGCTGTCGCTGTCGTTTCCCCACCCCAACGACATTCGCGGCGCCGGAGCCGCGCTGACTCCGACGCCGTGAGTGGGAACGCGCCAGGATTACATGCCTCGTCAGCGGGGATCATGCCAGACGCCCGGCGGCTTGCCCAGGGCATCGGAGGCGACCAGTATGAGGCCGATCAACTCGCTGAGCGTCTCGAGCATCTCGATGCGCTCTTTGGTGAATGGGTTGAAGGGAACCACTGGCATCGGAGCGGAATCCTGCTTTTCCGCGTTCACCTTGGGCCGCACACCGATGTCCAGTACCGCGATCTCAGGAACCGTCGGGAGAGCGCCTCCGGCCGCCCGCAGCGGGTAGGGTACGCAGATGAAGGCAGGATAGCTGCGTGGCGGATTGGTACCCGGCGACGTCTGGAAGAACGTTTCTCCTTTGATTTTGACTTGGGGGTCGCTCTGGCCACTGGATAACCCGATGGTGTTGAGGTCGGCGATGAGCGACTCATATCGTCTTGCCGCATTCCCATCGTTTGCGGCGGTCGCGCTCGCCTCCAGCGCGGCGAGGGCTTCCAGCAACTTCGGGAGTTTCTTGGCACGGCGGAGCCACTCGTGATCCTCGGGTTCGGTCGTCGTTTTCGTGATGCCAGGAAACGTCAGCGTGCGGCCTAGCACAAGCGCCCATGCGGCGACGGACGCTGGATAAATGAGCGTATCGGGGCCATCCATGATGACCGGATCGAGATACGTGGGAACGAGCCGGGGTACAGGAGTGCTGCGATCCTCCTTGCTCTTGAGCAGCAGCCGCACGCGCGTGTCGCAGTCATCGAAGATGGTCTCCACAGCATCCTGGACACGCAATAAGCCCCCCTGTGGCAAGGGAGGGGTCGGCTGGGTCGGTCGATTCACTGGACGCGACTGATCGACGTCCTCTGAGAACCACCGCATGGCGTAGCGTAGCTTCAGCTCAAATTCGCTGCGCAGTTTGACCGAGTTCTGTAGTTGTTGAACTCTACTCGCTACTCCGGCCGGGTTCGACATCTCAAACGATGAGGAGATGACGGGATCGACGGACTTCAAGTTCACCAGACGCACGTCCAGCTTCCAGGCGCCTGCCTCTTGCTCGTTCCGATAGGTTGCGGTGATCTCGTTGAAGCATCCGGTGTCGCCAAGGCTGGCCGCACCAAGCTGGCGCAGTGGACGTTGGCCATCGGTTCCTCCGAATACCGCTTGCTCCGAAAAAAGCTCGGGCTTGTGGACATGCCCATGCAGCGCAAGGTGGAAGCCGCCAGCGCGCACTGCGTTGGCGACCTGATTGAACGAAGACTGCGTGGACTGGGTCTCCGCCCCGGCGCTCGCTTTCTCGTCGCGAATGTCAATGGGGTGGTGAGTGATCAGCATCTTGAGGGGAGGGATAGTCGTTTCGCCGGGTTCGGGCGCCGCGCTGGTGGCGCTTGCTCCGCCGCTCTGTAGCTGATCAGACCAGCGTTTGAATAGCTCGACATCACTCGCTGTGACACGTCCCGCATACAAATCGAACTGTCGGGCTCTCTCGGTCAGTTTCAGGTACTGCTCGCGAAGGCGTAGCAGCGCATCCTTCCGAGCTTGATCGCGTCGACTCGATTTCCACAGCCACAACCGCCGTCTCCCGAGCTTCGCACGACCGTCGAGGAATTTGCCGTAATCCGCGACGTCTGCTTTGAATTTGTTTTTCAGATCCGGGATCAGGTCGTCTGAGGAATAGCAGGTGTCGAGCGGATAGGCGATACATGTTTTCTGCCGATTCGGCTGAACGCCGCGCCAACCGATGGCAGGCGCACTGTTGGGCGTCGCGAAGTCGCTGAACATCTCATAGAATGCCTTGAGTCCCGCACCATCGGCGGACTCCCAGTTGATGTCATGCGGCCCAGGTACCACCACCACACGCTCGCGAAGGTTATCCTCCCAATCCGAGAAGCAGGTGCGCAGTATCCCTGCCACAGCGTTCAACTCAGTCGATGTTCCGTTGGCGGTCAGATCACCCGTGATGACAACGAAGTCCGGGCGCCGCTCACTCGCGAGTCGTGGATCCTTCAGGTATCGGTCATACCGCGTGAGGATAGAGTTGCGCGAACCATCTTTGCCGCTATCCGTGTGACGCACATCCGAAAGGTGATGCACTACGATCCGATTGGAATCCGGCCCTGATTGTTGAGCGGGAGCCATGTACCCATCCTCTTCCCATAGCACTCTCCACGCCGACTGAACAAATTATGCAGAATGCAGGCTGCTTTGTCTAGTCGCGGGCGGCCTCACTTGGACACGCGCAGTACAGTGGCGGCCTTTGGGACGACATGAACAAAGGCGCCACCGGTGCTGCTTGCCATTCCAGCAGTACTGCACCCAGCAATCCTGCATAGTGTTTGCCTCGACCGACGCTGTCGTTTCCCCACCCTGGCGGACACTCGCGGGCGCGAGGCTGGTCGCTCGCTCGCTGCTCGGCTTGCCTTCGTGAAACATCCGTTCTACACTGCCTCTCGTTCGCCAACGGGCGCAAACAGGCGCAGGTGAGCGCAGGTGGGCACAGGCGGGGAGCAGGAGGCGGGTATGGCGGGAACGACCTTGCGGCTGGGCTGGACCAATCCGCAGACGGGCGCATTTGGCGCGCATCCGCAGCTGGGTGAGGTGATCGACCTGAATGATGGCGTGACCTTCACGCTGCTCGACGAGGCGCTGGAGCTGGCCCCGCCCGCGCGCGAAGTGGCGCTGAGCGGCAATGCGCGCACTCAGGGTGAGCGCGCCAGCCGGGCGCTCTACCGCCATAACCGCATCGCTCACGCGCAGGTCATGCTGGGGCCGATGGCGAGCTACAGCGATCTGGCGACCACCGTGCGCTACCTGACGCGCTGGCTGGATGCGCCGCCTGCGATGCCGATCTGCCTGCAGTGGCAGCC
>DATAED010000193.1:0-3500 GCA_036258195.1 Ktedonobacterales bacterium | reverse complement strand
TCATGATCGCGCTGGTCTGGCTGCTGGTGGGGCTGACTGGCTCCAGTCTGCTGATGGGCGCCGTGCTCTCGGCCTCCTACATCCCCACACTGCTGCTGCTGCTCTTTGGCGGCGCCATCGCCGACCGCGCCAGCCGCCGTGGCATCGCGCTGCTCTCGGATGGGTTGCGGGCGCTGGTGACGGCGGCCTTCGCCACGCTGGTGACACTCCACCTCATCAGCGTGCCAGAGGTCTTCGCCTTCTCGGCGTTCTATGGGCTGGTGGGCGCCTTCTTCAATCCGGCGCTGGCGGCGCTGTATCCCTCGCTGGTCGCGCCCGAGCAGTACGACGCTGCGACCAGCCTGCGCCAGATCACCACGCAGGCGGCGGGGCTGATCGGCCCGGCGCTGGGCGGCCTGCTGATCGCGCAGTGGAGCGTTGGCGCAGCGCTGGCCTTCGACGCCGCCTCGTTCGTCGTCTCCTTCGTCGCGCTTGCGCTGATGCACAGGCGCCGCGCATCGGCGACGCCCGCAGCCGAGGCGGAGCCAGAAGACGCAACGCAGGGCGACGCGCAGCCGCAGGAGCGCGGGTCGCGCTGGGGCGAGATGTTCGCCGGGATGCGCTTCCTGCTGCGCGAGCCAGCCATCCTGACGCTGATTCTGTTCTTCTCGCTCACCAATGGGCTGAACGATGTCGAAGCGGTGCTGGTACCGCGCCTGGTGCGCGCCGACCTGCATCTCTCGGCGACGGCGTTCGGCCTGATGGCGGCGTGCATGGGCGTGGGCGGGCTGGTGGGCGCCTTCGGAGCCGGGCTGGCTCCGTCACGCTTGCGCGGGCGCGCCCAACTCATCGTCGGCGCGATGCTGCTCTTCGGCGGCGCCATCATCGCGATGGGCCTGGCGCAGAACGCGCTGACCCTCGACCTCGCCTATGCGGCGCTGGGCATCACCTTCGCCGTGCCAGAGGTGCTGAGTGGCGCGCTGCTCCAGCGCATGATCCCCCTGCAGATGATGGGCCGCGTGATCAGCTTCATCTCGCTGATCGCCATGGCGATGAATCCGGCGGGGATGTTCCTGGCGGGCTGGCTGGGCGATGCGCTGGGCGTGCGACAGGGGCTGGCGGTCGGCGGCGGCGCCATCGCCGTCCTGGCGCTGGCGCTGCTGCTCAGCCCGCTGCCACGCTCGCTCAACCGGCGTGATGAATCGAGCGTCGTCGAGCTTGCCGTGGCAAGCGCCAACGCTGAAGTCAGCGCAGAGAACGTGCGCTAGCGCGCTGGAACCGACTGCTGACCAGTGGCGATGGGCGGCTCGATCTCGCGCTCACGCAGCCCATAACCGCTCTCGATCAGCTCGCGCAGGCGCGCGGCGAAGCGTGCGGCGGGCGCGCCATCAACGATGTCATGGTCGAAGCTCAACGTGATGGCGAGGTAGTCCCGGATGGTGATGCGCCCATCCACGACGCCCGGTTTCGTAGCGATGCCGCCCAGCGTCACATCCAGCGTGTGGTACGAGAACGGAATCGCCCAGCCGCCACCGTGACCGAACATCCCCACCGCCGAGAGGCCGACTGTGCCGCCATACTGCTTCTGCAGGCGCGGGAAGTGGCTCCGCGCCCACCAGAAGGCGGCCCACAGGCCCCTGAGCGCGAGCATCGGGGTGCGCATGAGGATAGGCTCAAACTCGAAGCCCTTCCACGCCGATTCGAACGTCGCCACCTGGGCCGCCCGAATCTCGCGATGGATCGCGCGGATCGACTTCTGGTTCGCCCCCCTGACGCTATAGATGATCGGCTGCTTGCGCCCATGCGCGTCTCGCTCGATGGCAGTCGCCACATCCACGTCGTCGAAGATGGCGAGGCGTCTGTGCCCTTTGCGGCAGGCGTTCATCATCTTGTTCTCGTCCACGGCTCGCGCCAGGCACGCGATGATAAAAGCAGTGAACGAGAGCCGCTCCCCGGATTGCTCCTCAAGCGACCGCAGGTAGCGCCGGGCATCCGTCACATCGACCTCGATCAGACCATGAACCTTGTGCACGCGCTGAACCACGTCATAGGTGATCGCTAGCGCGCGCCGCAGCCGGGGAAATGGCTTCGTCTGATAGGTATTGCGGCGCGTATGCATCATGACCACACCTGCCTCCCTGAAGTTCATCCGCGCGCAGCGATCAGCGCCTGCGACTGGATATCCTCCGTCAGTCGCTCCGCCACCTGGCGCGCGCAGACTAGCGCCGTGGGCACGCCCGTGCCGGGATGCGTGCTGGCCCCCACGAAGTAGAGATTGTGGTAGAGCGGATGGCGATTATGTGGTCGCAGGTAGCCGAGCTGGGTGAGCGTGTGCGCGAGGCCGTGGGTGGCGCCTTTCGCCAGGTTGTAGCGCTTGCGCCACGACAGGGGAACGTAGTTCACCTCGAACTTCAGATGCTCCTGCAGATCGGTCACGCCCACCAGCCGGAGCCGGTTGAAGACCGACTGCCGCGCCCGCGCCCGTATGCGCCGCCAGTCCTGCTTGCCAGCGTCATCTAGATGTCCCACCGGCACGACAGCGACCAGCGTATCCTGCCCGGCAGGGGCGGCGTCGGCGTCGAGTCGGGCGGGCGCGTGGATGTAGAGGCTGGGGTTCTCGGGCAGGTCACGCAGCGAAGAGATGCGCTCGAAGTTGTCGCGGTAGGCGTCGGCCAGGAAGAGCGTGTGCGGCTCCAGTTGGGGATACGTCTTATCGACGCCCCAGAAGAAGCTGATCGCCGAGCAGGAGAACTGCTTATGCTCGAACTGCTGGGCCAGATCATTATCGGGCAACAGGCGCTGATAGACGTAGGGGAGATCGGCGTTCGCGACCACCGCATCCGCCGCGAGCGTGCGGCCATCCACCAGCGTCACGCCGCGCGCACGGCCATCGGTGATGTCGATGCGCCCGACCGCCGCGCGAAACAGGAACGTCACGCCCGCCGCGCGCGCAGCCTCCATCAGCGCCTCCACCACGCTGTACATGCCGCCCTTCGGATACCAGACGCCATGCGCCAGCTCGGTCGACGCCATCATCGAGAAGGTCGATGGCGCCTCGAACGGACTCAGCCCCATGTAGACATCCTGGAAAGTGAACGCCGCCTTCAGGCGTGGATCGCTGAAGTACGCGCCCATATGATGGTAATGCTGCGTCAGCGGCTTCAGGCTAAAGAGCAGTGGGGCGTTGCTGAACGCAAAGAACTCTGAGGCGGTGCGGAAATCGCGCTCGACCAGGCGCTCCATCGCGACATTGTAGTGGCGATAGCCTTCACCCAGATAGCGCAGGAACCCCTGGAAGCTGCCCGGCTGGATCGCCTCCAACTGCGCGCACATGCGCTGCAGGTCGGAGGTGAGGGCGAGCTGGCTGCCATCATCAAAGACCAGATGGTACGTAGGATCAACACGCCGCAGATCGAGCCGCTCGTGCAGCGCGATGCCCAGCGCCGCGAACTCCTGCTCATAGACCTTCGGCATGATGAGCAGTGTGGGGCCAGTGTTGAAATGATGGCCGTCGCGCTCAA
>DATAED010000192.1:0-3287 GCA_036258195.1 Ktedonobacterales bacterium | reverse complement strand
CGGGCCGACCACAATGCCATCCGCGCCGACGCCGTCGTGCCGCTCGCAGATGGCGCGGATGCGCTGCGGCGTCAGGTCGCGCGCGGCGGGCAGCCCGGCGGGATCGAGCACGAGATAGTCGTTGCCCAGCGCCGAATATTTATGATAGTGGCAGCGCCGCAGCGCCTCAGCGTCCAATGGCTCTCATCCTTTCACCAATGCGTCCGCCGCAATAGTGTAGCAGCGTGGTGCGCATGGTGACAACACGCCTCGTCCGCTGATTGACGCCGCTGAAACGGCCCACATATAATCGAGGCGTCTGCTCTCTGGCGCCTGCGCGAGAGCAGAGTAGGATGAAGCGAGACGACTGATCTGACGATAGAGCTGGCGTCCCCATCATGGGCGTCGGCGCGCGCAAAGGAGCGTGGCGGCATGGCGGTGCAGTTGGCTGACGAAGAACAGATGATGATCGCGATGGTGCGCGATCTGGCTCGCGAGCGCGTGGCCCCGCGCGCCGCCGAGATCGACGCCAAAGGCGAGTTCCCCTGGGATATGAAGGAGTTGCTCGCCAAGCAGGACATCCTCGGCATGCCTTTCCCGGAGGAGCTGGGCGGGCTGGGGTCGAGTGAGCTGAGCATCCTGATGGTGATCGAGGAGCTGGCCAAGGCCTGCGCCACCACCTCGCTGATCCTCTGCGTGCAGCAGCTTGGCTCGCTGCCCATTCTGCTGGCGGGTACCGAGGAGCAGAAGCGCCGCTGGATTCCGAAGCTGGCGACGGGCGAGTGGCTGGCCAGCTACGGGCTGACCGAGCCAGGCTCTGGCTCCGACGCGGGCGCGATGGCCACCAAAGCCGTGCGCAAGGGCGACAAATACGTGCTGAATGGCGTCAAGCACTTCATCACCAATGCCGGCATCGCGCATGTCAACACCGTCTTCGCCTCCACCAAACCGGAGGCTGGCACGCGCGGCATCAGCGCCTTCGTCGTGGAGGATGGCACGCCGGGTTTCCATCTGGGCAAGATCGAGCACAAGATGGGCATCTGCGGCTCGCAGACGGGCGAGCTGGTCTTCGAGGAGTGCGAGATTCCCGCCGACAACCTGCTCGGCAAGGAGGGCGAGGGCTTCAAGATCGCGCTGGCCACCCTCGACCGCACCCGCCCCGGCATCGCGGCGCAGGCGCTGGGCATCGCGCAGGGCGCGCTGGACTTCGCCGCGCACTACGCCCAGCAGCGCGTGCAGTTTGGCAAGCCGATCATGGCCAATCAGGCCATCCAGTTCATGCTGGCGGATATGGACATCAAGACCGAGGCGGCCCGCCAGCTCGTCTACCACGTCGGCGAGTTGATGGATAGCGGCGCAAAGTCCTTCGGGCGGGAGTCGGCCATCGCCAAGACCTTCGCCTCCGATACCGCCATCGAGGTGACCAACGACGCCATCCAGGTGCTGGGTGGCTATGGGTACATGAAAGAGTTTCCTGTGGAGCGGATGATGCGCGACGCCAAAATCACGCAGATCTACGAGGGCACCAACCAGATTCAGCGGCTGGTCATCGCGCGGGCGCTCGCCAAGTGAGCACAACACAGGGATATGGGCTGTCGTTCCCGTTGCGCAGCGGGGAGACATGCGCCCTTCAAGCGGATGCGCTGTCAGTGGGGCAGCGCCAGATTGCGCTGTCCGAGATCGTGACGGCGGGGCTGGTGGCCGACCTCAGCGTCACCGTCCCGCCGGGCATGCCGCCCACGCCGGGCGTCTCGCTGCGCCTGCGCGATGGCTCAGTGGTGGCCTTCACGCCGGTCGAGCAGCTCGACTGCTGGCGGCTGCTCCAGGCGCTGGCGGCAGCGCGGCCAGGGGTGGTCACGCCGCCACCGCCGCCATCGGGCGCGCAGGGCCCAACGATGGGCTACCCTCCGCCTGGATATACGCCAGGCTACACGCCGGGCTACCCTCCGGGCTACCCTCCGTACGTGATGCGGCCGTTTGGCCCAACGGAGAGCGACAAGACATGGGCGGGATTCAGCCACCTCAGCGTCTTCTTGGCGCCTGTCATCCTGCCGCTCATCGTCTGGCTAGCGCTGCGCCGCTCGCAGCCCTATGCTTCACAGCAGGCCAAGCAGGCGTTCTGGTTCCATCTCTTCTTCGCCTTACTGCCGTTCCTGGCGGGCATAGGGCTACAGCTCTTCTTCTTGCCAGCTACCACGATAACCGCCGCCAGTTCGACGCCAGACGGCGGCGTCTATTTCAACGCATTGCCAAGCCTGCTAGTGTTCTATGGCCTGCTCATCATCCTTGGACTGACCAATGCCGTCTTCAGCGTCATCGGCGCGATTCAAGCGTTCCAGGGCAAGCCATTTCACTACCCGCTGCTGGGCTGGCTGGCACGCTGAGGCCCCCACCTCCAACCCCTCCCCCGCCAAGGCGGGAGAGGGGAGTCAGAGGCGCACGTCCCGCGTACATTCCGCGCCACGGGTTCTCCCTCACTGGCGGAAGCCTTGCCCGGCGCCAGAATCCCTGGCCTGGGTTCCCCCTCCCTCAGAGGGGAGGGGGTCAGGGGGAGAGGTTCCGCTCGCCCCGCTCGACCGGGCGCGACCTCACCCCCCAACTCCCTCTCCCACAGGCGAGGGGGAGCCGGAGAAGCCACCTACTGGCTGTCGGCGCTGTCGATCAACCAGAGTGGGCCGCTGTACTGCGTCACGCTGACATCGTAGGTGAGTGGCGCGTTGGCTGCCTTCGAGCGGGTGACGCTGACGGTGAAATCGCTGTGGCCGACGGTATCATTCTGCGAGGCGGTGATGCTGTAGCTCAGCACTTTGCCATAGCGCGCGTCGTCGGCGTCGAGCGCGGCGCTGAAGGTCGCCTGCGTGCCGGGATCATTGCGGCTGGCGGCGTCAAATTGCCAGGCGCGGCTGTAGTTTTGCTGTTCGAGGGAATCGAAGTAGCCGGTCACGCTGGCCGTCGGCGTCGAGCGGTCGGGCGGGGCAAACGTGTTATAGGCGTAGAACGCCAGCCCTGTGACGACCACCAGCAGTACGACCAGCAACCCGATCAATACGCCCAGCGGCGGCCCACGTCGCTCGCGCTGCTCGCTCGTGGCGTCAGCGGCCAGCGCGCCAGTCAGCGCGCCAGTGGTGATCTGTGGCTTCGAGACAGGCTTCAAGGCGGGCTTTGACCCTGGCCGGGACGCGGCAACGGGCGGCGCCATGCGCGGAGCCGATGACGCTTGCGTCGGCGCGAACGACTGCCCAAACGACGGCGCTGACGATGGCCCACCCATCGCGGGCAAATTGGATGGCAGCGGCGCGCCCAGCGGC
>DATAED010000191.1:0-2430 GCA_036258195.1 Ktedonobacterales bacterium | reverse complement strand
GACCCTCACGAGGTCGGAGCCGAACATCCGAATCGGCCGAGCGACTCGGACTTGGGTGCGCTGGAGCCGCTCGCGCAGGCGTCGCAGTCCAGCCACTCGGCCGCGCGTTACCCACGGCCTATGAACCCGGAGGACAACCGGAGGCTCAGCGTCTACTCGCACGTTGAGGTTGAACGAACCGCCGATGTCTGCCCACCCGGCCCCGCGCGCGACGCGGTCGATCAGGGCCGAAACAGCCGGATCATCGGGGCTGGCTCTAGGTCCGAACCAGCGCGGCAAGGCAGGGGGAGAGGCCAAAGTTTCCATTTCAGGCATGGGGATTGGGCTGCCAGCGCACCCGAGGAATCGGGCTAAGGCGATCCGCCCCGAGTAATCCAGAGGGGTAGGGCGCATCCTTGCCAAGGTCGCTCCCACTGTTCATCCCTCGGGCTCGATGGGCTGCACCGTCGCATCGGGGGGCCGCTTCCAGCCGGGCACGCAGCGCCGCGTCGTGCTCACTCCTGATCGCGCGTGGGCGCCCAAGGATGGGTTTGCGCTCCAGCGAGCCGGTCTCGCGCTGTTGCACGACCGCCCGTTTCACGGTCGTCACCGCGACTCCAAACCGGCGCGCGGCTTCTCGCATGGGCTGACCCTCGGTCACCGCGCGCACCAGGCGTTCTTTGAGGTCGGTAGAATAGGCACGCATACGCGGTTCCCTCGCATAAACCGTGCCTGCTTCCGCTTTCCGCAAGTTGCTCTAATGCCCGATACCGCCCAAGAACGCCTGATTCATACCGCCACGGCTGCTCGCCGCCATGCCTGGCTCGCCTGGATTATGCACAGAGCTTGAACCGAGCGGTGAGGAGGCGCCGCTAGCGGCTCGCCTCGCCTGCCGCTGCCTTGCGCTGGGCCAGCAGCGGGGCCAGGCGATCCCAGATGGCGCGAGCGACCTCGGATTTGGGAGCCAGCGGCAGATGCTCGACGCGGCCATCGGCGTAGAAGAGCGTCACGCGGTTGGTGGAAACACCGAAGCCGCTATCGGGCTGCGAGACATCGTTGGCCACCAGCAGATGCAGCCCCTTGCGCCGCAGCTTGGCGGCGGCGTTGCGCTCCACGTCGTTCGTCTCGGCGGCGAAGCCCACGCGCGTCAGTCCCGTCAGCCCGCGCGCCTCGGCCACCTGCTGCACCTCGGCCAGGATGTCGGGATTCTGCGTCAGGTGGAGGGTCAGCGAGCCGTCGGCGTTCTCTTCCGCCGAGCCTTTCTTGATCTTGTGGCTGGCGGGCCGCTCGACGCGATAATCGGCCACAGCGGCGGCCATCACCAGCGCGTCGGCATCGGCGATGGCGGCCAGCGTGGCGTCGCGCAGCTCCAGCGCCGACTCCGCGCGGATAATCTCGATCCCCTGCGGTAGCGGCGCGGTGACCGACGCCGCGATCAGCAGCGTCTCGGCGCCGCGGTCGCGCGCCTCCTCCGCCAGCGCGAAGCCCATGCGCCCGCTGGAGTGGTTGCCGATGTAGCGCACGGGATCGATCGGCTCGCGGGTGCCGCCCGCCGTCACCACCACGCGCCGTCCGACCAGATCGCCCGTCGCGCGGCCCAGCGTGCGGCGGATGTGCGCCAGCAGCGTGGGCGTCTCGGGCAGACGGCCCTCGCCCAGCTCGCCAGAGGCCAGCCGCCCACGCTCTGGGTCGATGATGATCGCGCCGCGCTGCGCCAGCAGCAGCAGATTGGCTTGCGTCGCGGGGTGCCGATACATGTGCGTTTCCATCGCCGGAGCGATCAGCAGCGGCGCGGTGGTGGCCAGCGCGATGGTGGTGAGCGTGTCATCGGCCAGGCCGTGCGCTAGCCGCGCGATGGTGTTGGCGGTGGCAGGCGCGATGATGAGTAGATCGGCGGCGCGTCCCAGCTCGATATGCCGCGCCGCCGCCTCGCCGGTCGGCTCCCAGAGGTTGGTGTAGACGGGCCGCTGGCTTAGCGAAGAGAACGTCAGCGCGCTGACGAACTGCTCGGCGCGCTCAGTCAGCGTGACATCGACCAGCGCGCCCGCCTGGCAGAGCTTGCTGACCAGATCAGCGACCTTATAGGCGGCGATGCCTCCGCACACGCCGACGACGATGCGTTTCCCTGCGAGCCGATCCGCCATGCGTGTACCCTCTCCGCTGTCGCTTGCGCGCCGTCTGCCACTGTCAGCAGTGTATCGCATCCGAAGCTGTCGCGCATCGATGGGTCGAGGCGCTGCCTTCCTTGAACTTGTAGATGCGGATGCGTCGCTCGGCTGGCGATTGAAATCGCCAGCCACCGACCAGCGCGCCGCAGACACGACAACGCCCGAAGCCGTCATTGGCTTCGGGCGTGTGAGCGTCTATCGCGCGCAGGAGGGTCGGCGACGTCCTATTGTCCCACAGGGCTGCCCCTGCAGTATCGTCGGGGCTGGAGGGCTTAACGACCGT
>DATAED010000190.1:0-5785 GCA_036258195.1 Ktedonobacterales bacterium | reverse complement strand
GCCTCCTCGGCGATCTGCCCGGCAGTCAGCGCGGCGCGCGGCAGCTCGATCATCGTGCCGAACTTATACTCCACCTGCCCGCCAGCCTCTGCCGCGATCTCCTGCGCCACCGCTTCGAGCTGGCGACGCACCTCGCGCAGCTCATTGACATGCCCCACCAGCGGGATCATGATCTTCGGCTGCAGCTTGACGCCCTCCTTCGCCACATTCACGGCGGCCTCCAGGATGGCGCGCGTCTGCATCACGTTGATCTCAGGGAAGAGCAGCCCCAGGCGGCAGCCACGCAGCCCCAGCATCGGATTGGCCTCGCGCATCTGCGCCACCCGCCCCAGCAGCTCGCGCTTCTGCGCCAGCTCTTCGGGGTTGTCGCCCTTGTCCTCCAGCCGCGTCACCTCCACCAACAGCTCCTCGTAGCTCGGCAGGAACTCGTGCAGCGGCGGATCGATCAGCCGGATGACGACCGGATAGCCCGCACCGGTGCTGGGATCGCGCATCGAGCGGAAGATGCCCTCGAAGTCTGACCGCTGGAAGGGCAGCAGTTGATCGAGCGCAGCCTGGCGCTTCTCCGGCGTCTCCGCTAGAATCATCTCCTGCACAACGGGCAGCCGCTCCTGCTCCATGAACATGTGCTCGGTGCGGCACAGCCCGATGCCCTCCGCGCCGAACGCCACTGAGCGGTCGGCGTCGCGCGGGTAGTCGGCGTTGGCCCAGACACCCAGATCGCGGCGCTCATCGGCCCAATCCAGCAGCGTTTGCAGATCCGTGTCGTGGGCAAAGTCGGCCTCCACCGTCTTGAGCGCGCCCAGGAACACCTCGCCCGTCGCGCCGTCGATGGAGAGCTCGTCGCCCTCATGCACCACCACATCGCCGCCACTCACGCGGAAGAGCCGCTGCTCGTAGTCCACGCGGATCGCCTCGGTGCCGACGACGGCGGGCAGGCCCGCGCCGCGCGCCACCACCGCCGCGTGGCTGCCCGTGCCGCCTCGACTCGTCAGGATGCCCTTCGAGGCGTACATGCCATGCACATCGTCGGGACTGGTCTCCATGCGCACCAGGATGACGCGCTCGCCCGCCTTGCCTGCCGCCTCGGCGCGGTCGGCGTCGAAGATGGCCTTGCCCACCGCCGCGCCCGGCGAGGCGTTCACGCCGCGCGCCACCATGCGCTTATCCGCGCGGGCCGCTGTGGCGTCGGCCTCGTCGAAGCGCGGCAGCAGTCGCTGCACCACCTGCTGTGGCTCGACCCGCTGCACCGCCTCATCGCGCGAGATGATGCCCTCATTCGTCATGTCCACCGCGATCTTGACGGCGGCGGCGGCAGTGCGCTTGGCCGTGCGCGTCTGCAGCATATAGAGCCGCCCCTTCTCGATGGTGAACTCCATGTCCTGCACGTCGCGATAGTGCTGCTCCAGCCGACTCGCGATATCGTGGAACTGCTGGTAGACGGCGGGCATCTCTTCCTGCATGTGGTCGATCGGCGAGGTATTGCGGATGCCAGCCACCACATCTTCGCCCTGCGCGTTGACCAGATAATCGCCGTAGAGCGCGCGCTCGCCGGTGGAGGGGTTGCGCGTGAAGGCGACGCCGGTGGCGCTGTCATTGCCCATGTTGCCGAAGACCATCGTCTGCACATTGACGGCGGTGCCGAGATCGTGGGCGATCTTGTTGATGTTGCGGTAGTCAATGGCGCGCTTGTTGTTCCACGAGGCAAAGACCGCCTCGATGGCCAGCCGCAACTGCTCGACGGGGTCTTCGGGGAAGTCGCGTCCGGAGGCCGTGCGCGCGGTCTGCTTGAAGTCCTCGACCATGCGCTTGAGCGCGTCGGCGGGGATGTCGGCGTCGGTCGGCGCGTGCGTCTCTTCCTTGTAGCGCTCGATGATCTTCTCGAACTCGTCGGCCTTCGTATCCAGCACGATCTTCGAGAACATCTGGACAAAGCGACGATAGGCGTCATAGGCGAAGCGCTCGTCGCCGCTGCCCGCGATGATGCCCTGCACGGTCTCGTCATTCAGCCCGAGGTTGAGCACGGTATCCATCATGCCCGGCATCGAGAACTTCGCGCCAGAGCGCACCGAGACCAGCAGTGGATTCTGCGCGTCGCCAAACGACTTGCCGGTCTGCGATTCCACCAGCCGCAGCGCCGCCAGCGCCTGCTGCCACATGCCATCGGGGAAGCGTTTGCCCGCGTGATAATACTCGTTGCACGCCTCGGTGGTGATGGTGAACCCCGGCGGTACGGGCAGCCCCGCGTTGGTCATCTCGGCCACGCCAGATCCTTTGCCGCCGAGCAGATCCTTCATCCCCGCGTTGCCCTCGGTGAAGAGATAGATCCACTTGCGGGGCGACTGCGCGACCGCGTCTTCCAGACTCAGCTCACTCGCTTGTGCCATGACACCCGACCTCCTGAGGGAATCGAAGGGAATCGCATTCGATGACGACCCTGATGACGACCCTGATGACGACAGCTCCGGCTCCCCTCTCCCACAGGGAGAAGGGCTGGGGGTGAGGTTCCGCGCATGGGCGGC
This sequence comes from Ktedonobacterales bacterium, assembly GCA_036258195.1. GTDB lineage: Bacteria > Chloroflexota > Ktedonobacteria > Ktedonobacterales > JADMIN01 > JAKAIY01. The sequence continues at coordinate 3,263 of DATAED010000190.1, read as the reverse complement.
GCCACGCTGCATTATATGCCGCGCCCACCCGCCAGCGCGCACGCAAACCCTCCCCTGAAGAGGTCAGGGGATGAGATTCGCGCCGGGCTGCGTCAGCTCGCGCAGGCTGACAGCGTCCTCTGGCAGCGGGGTCAGCTTCGACGCGGCGGGCGCGTCCAGCGTGATGCGCGTGCCAGCGCCTGGCGCACTCTGGATGTCGAGCGTGGCGCCAATCAGCGCCGCACGCTCGCGCATGCCCATCAGCCCCAGCCCGGAGCCATTCTGTGCGGCGGTCGAGCGGCTGGCCCCGCCTGGCGTGGTGGAGAGCGTCGCGAAGACATCGAACCCATGGCCATCATCCGAGACGACCAGCCGTAGGCCGTCGGCCCGGTAGCGCAGCTCGATCTGCGCCTGCTGCGGCTGCGAGTGGCGCAGCGCATTTGAGAGCGCCTCCTGTGCGATGCGATAGACCGCCACCTCCACCTCTTGCGGGTAGGGATACGCCGGGCCATACTGGCGGAAGCCGCAGGCCAGCCCGCGCTCGGTCATCGACCCCGCCAGCGACTCCAGCGCGGCGGGCAGGCCGAGGTCATCGAGCACCGAGGGGCGCAGATCCTGGCAGGCGCGCCGCACGCTGTCGAGCGTGCTCTGGGTCAGATCGATCAACTGATCGAGGAAGTGTCGATCCTCCGGCGAGCTGATCGGGTTGATGTGTCGCTCTGAGAGGGCGTCGAGGCCACGCGAGAGGGCAATCAGCGCCTGCGCGGTGTCGTCGTGCAGCTCGCGCGCCAGGCGGCGCCGCTCATCCTCCTGCGCGCGGGTAATCAGCGCGGCATAGCTCTTCAATTGTGTCTCGCGCAGGCGGGTGGCGTTCAGCTCGGTGATCGTCCGCTGGAGCTGATCGGTCTGCTGGCGCAGGCGCACGCTGGTCAGCGCGAGATAGAAGACCGCGCCCATCGGCGTGAGCAGCAGCACCCAGGCAAACTCGATCTCGACCGGTTGCAACGATTCCGTCAGCGGCAGCAGCGGCACGCAGCTCACCAGCAGCACCTGGAAGAGTAGCGCCGGGCCAGTCAGATAGGCGCGCAGGGTCGCTCGGAAGTCCTCCGTCGGGATGGCTGGATGCAGGAACACGCGCGTGACCGTGACCCCTATCAGGAAGATGATGGAGGCAGCGATGGCGGCGCTGACATGCGCCCGCAGCGTCGTCGGCACATGCGGAATGACCGCCGAGAAGGTGGCGTACGCAAAGCCCGCCGCCAGCAGCGTCACCGAGGAGGCCATGCCCTGGCGCAGAGCGCCCGGCGCCACCGGGCGGCCACGCCACATCTCCGGCGCCCGCGCGATCAGCGGCGTGGCGATGGCGAAGACGATGGCGGTGGGTGTCCCGACCAGCACGAGCAGCACCAGATAGAGCGTCCCCGCCAGATCGGGCAAACTGTTGGGGATGTCGCGGTCGGAGGCGCCGAGCCGCAACAGGCGCTCGCGCGAGCGCCGCGCGATGAACCCGGTGATGATGGTGATGAGGCCCAGCACGATCACCGCGTTGTGCGGCACCTGTGTGCGCGGAGGCAGCCCACTCACGGCCACCCATAGGCAGAGCAGCGCGATGGCAAGCGGCAGCGCGGCGTTGCGCGCGAGGATGAGCCGACGCATCAGGTTCTGCGATGTCGGCGGGCGCGCGGGCGGCGCGTCGGATGGCGTTGTCGTAGGAGAGGCTTTCACTGGCGCGCTCCTGCTCCGATGCCGGGCAAGCGCACTGGGCGCCGTGCGCAGTCGTTGGCGAGACCTCGCTCTGGTTCAGACTACTCCACAACGACGCGCACGGCAAGGGCAGATCACACGATGGCCGCTAACGCCAAAGCCCCTCCCTCGCCGCAGCGGGGGAGGGGCTTTGTGGGGAGGGCCTATGGTCGCAGCGGCGTGGGTGGGCGATCCGCTCCATCGCCTCCGGCCGTGGGTGAATTGCGATAGGTGTCTTCGAGGCTGATCCAGCCGTTGCGCAGGGCCAGCAGCACAGCCTCGGTGCGCGAGCCAACGCCCAGCTTCGAGAAGATGTTGCCCAGATGGGTATGCACCGTGCGCACGCTCAGGCTGAGCCGCCGCGCGATGTCCTTGTTGGGCAGGCCACGCGCTGCCTCGTGCAACACCTCCATCTCGCGCTCCGAGAGTGGCGCGCGCTCCTCGGTCACAGCGCGCCGCTCCGCCGCCAGCCGCTGCGCCCGCGCCGCGATGGCGGGATTCAGCGTCGTCTCGCCGCGATGCACCGCCCGCACCGCCTCCACCAGCTCGCGCCCGCGCACATCCTTCAGCAGGAAGCCCGCCGCCCCGGCGTCGATCAGCTTCAGCACGTATTGCGTGTCGTCATGCGCGGTGAGCGCCAGCACGGCCAGTTGCGGCAAGCGCGCCTTGATCTGGCGGGTCGCCTCGATGCCGTTCATCACCGGCATGGCGACATCCATGATGACCACATCGGGCTTGAGGCGCTCGGCCTCGGCGACCGCCATCGCGCCATCGCCCGCCTCGGCGATCACTCGCAGATCGGGTTCAGCTTCCAGCAGGCGGCGGGTGCCTTCGCGCACCAGCGCGTGATCATCCGCAATCAATATGGTGATGGGTGTGTTGTTCATGTCGTCGTCGATTCCTGACACTTCCACCTGTCGTTCAGGCTGTGACCGGATACTGTTGGCGTGGGACATCATCTCTTCCTTTCGCTTATGCGCCCCTTGCCACGCAGTATAGCGAAGAAAGATGAGCCGACGATGAGAACGACCTAGGCGATAATGCGCAACTTTTGCGCGTTGCAGTGACACAGCAACGACCCGCGAGTGATGGATTGTTTCATCGCTGATCTGCGCCAACGATCACCACTACCCGAAGTGTACCTGCAAAGCGAGCTAAAGGCAACGCCAGGCGCAGGGCGTCGTGCGGAATTCGAGATCTGCCGCCCCAGCGGCGTGGAGCGACTGGCGACGGTATGAAGTGATGGTGTTGATGTGGCAATCGCGCGGTGTGCAGGCTGGCCCCCACCCCCAGCCCCTCCCCCGCTTTGCGGGGGAGGGGAGCTAAGCGGCGCGCGGTGTGCAGGAACCTTCCGGCTCCCTCTCCCTCTGGGAGAGGGCTGGGGTGAGGGCGCCGCGCGCTACTGCGCAGTCGTGGCGCGCGTATCGCTGGCGGCGATGCGCGGCTGGTGGGCGGGTGACTTCGGCGCGTTGAGGGCCTGTTGGCGCGGCGTGGGACGCGCATCACCCGGCGCGCCTGCCGTCAGCTCCTGATACGCCTGC
>DATAED010000189.1:0-16568 GCA_036258195.1 Ktedonobacterales bacterium | reverse complement strand
CCTCGTAAACCACCCGCAGCGGGATGGCTTCGGGCTGCGGCGCGGCGGCAAGCTCGCGGGCGGCGTCGAGGCCCAGGGTGGGCGAGAGCGCGATACGCTGGCCCTGCTCCAGCATGAGGCTGGACTTGGCTGGCTTGCCATTCACCACCACGGCGCCCGCTTTGATCGCCGCCTGCATGCGCGTCCGCGAGAGGTCGGGACGCAGATCCGTCAGGGCGCGGTCGAGGCGCTGCCCTGCCAGCGCCGCATCCACGACGATTTCCTCCCACGCCGAGCGGTCAACGGGCGCGGGAGGCTGAGGTGACTGCGTGGATGGATGCGTAGCGCGGGCGCGCTGGCTCATGGTTGCTCTTGAACTCACTCTCTCACGTGTCACGTTAGCGCGGCTCCCGCGCTTCGTGTCCCTGCGCACTATTGGCAGGCGCGCTGGCGTTCTCGTTCGTCCCCGGGCTGATGCGGTAGAGGCACAGGGCGATGACGATGACGCCGATGGTGATGGCGCTGTCGGCGACGTTGAACACGGCGAAGTCGAATTTGCCCGGAATCTGGAAGTGGACGAAGTCGACGACATAGGCGTGCGTGAAGCGGTCAAGCAGGTTGCCCACCGCGCCGCCCAGCACCAGCGCGAAGCCCAGCCGCAGCCAGAGGGTGGCGCTTTCACGGAAGCGCCAGTAGAGGTAGCAGATCAGCGCGAAGGCCAGCGCGATCAGCACGAATTTGACGCTCTGGCCCGCGAAGAGGCTGAACGCGACGCCCGTATTCTGCACATAGTAGAGCGTCAGTATGTTGCCAACGATCTGTATCGGCGGCTTCAGACCCTCCGCCCCAAAATACTGGACAATCCAGAGCTTGGTGAACTGGTCGGCGACGAGCACCGCCAGGCCCAGCATCAGCGCGATCAGATCATGGTATCGGGACGAGGACATGCTACCTCACACACTCTTTCCTGTACTGTCATCGGCTGGTGCGTACTCATGAGCCGCTAGCCCAGACGTGAACCAGCGCGGCAAGTGGCTCACTGTGCCTGGCCGCGCTCGATCAACTCCTGATCGTCGATGCAGAGCGTCACATAAGGCAGGGCTTCGAGGCGTTTCGCGCCGATCTCTTTGCCGCAGCGCTCGCAGATGCCGTACTTGCCTGTGTCCAGCCGCTCCAGCGCCTCCGTGATCTGACGTTGCAGCGCGCGATCATTGTCGATCATCGCCTGGTTGCGATCATACTCGGTCAGCGCGGCGCCTTCGTCACTGGCTTCGCTGGTGATGCCCGTGCCATCGCTGCCCTCGCTGGGGCTGATTGCTTGCTCGCCGCTAGTGCGTGCGTAGATGTCGCGCTCGACCTGCTCCAGATCAGCCGTGAGACGCTGCCGCACAACCGCTTCATCGAATTGAGCCATTCTATCGCCCTCTCCAAGTGTAGGCATGACGCCCGCTGACGTCGCGCTCGCGTCTGAAATCGTACCACATCGGGCTATACCCACAGCGTCGGCGGTAGCTCACGTGAGACGATGGGCAGGAGTGTGAGTACTGCCACCCGTAACAATGCGTCGTCACTGCGCAACTCTGCTGATGAAGTCCTCGCTGGGCAGATCGCCTGACCGCCAGATGGTCAGGATGATCGCAGCGGATGTACATCCCGTTCGGAGGGAACGAAAACCGATGCTTTCCAAGATTGCGGCAGTGGCCCACAGTAAAGTTGCGCTGGCAGTGCTCGGCGCGGTGCTGGTGGGCGGCGGCGGCGGCGCCGTCGCCGTGGCGGCGACCACCGGCCACCTCTCGACGCTGGGCGTGAACGCGGCGATGAATTCGTCCTCGGCTTCGTCTAACTCCCATGCCCACACCACCAGCGTCGAAGGGCTGCTGACGGCGTGCAGCGCGACGACGACTCCGGCGACAATCTCGGTCAAAGATAGCTCCGGCAAGAGCTGGACGTTCGTCGTCAGCGCGACGACTAAGATCAACGGCGATACGCACACGGACGCCAGCCAGGGCGCTTCGAGCGCATCGAATACGACGGGGACAGGCGCGAGCAGCGCGAAGGGCGACAACAGCACGCACGCTGGGGATAACACTTCGACCGGCTCGGGAGCCAGCAGCGCGAAGGGCGATAATAGCACGCACGCTGGTGATAACACCTCGACAGGCGCCGGAGCCAGCAGCGCGAAGGGCGACAACAGCGCCGACGCGGGCGACAACAGCGCGCACACTGCGACGCTGGCGGATGTCTGCACGACCGCCAACATCGGAACGCGCAATGTGCAGGTACAGGCGACCAAGAATGGCTCTAGCTACGACGCCTGGAAGGTGACGCTGCAAGGGGCTGGCTCTGCGAGCGGCGACTCGTCGGATGGCCATGCTTCTGACGGCGGATCGAACGGCTCCAGCTCAGGCGACTCCAGCAACTAGCGCGTTGCACGCGACGAGCACAGCACAGGTGGCTGGGTGGGAAAGAGCGCCCATCCAGCCAAACATTCGGGGGCCGACGGTCGTTCTCAGGCGTGTGAGCATACGCGAAGCGAAACGATTCACGACGATGGACGCACGAGGAAACCACAGGCACGCATGCACCACACGCGAGGCGACCAACGAACTGATCCCGGTGGCGCAGCCAGGCCGACGCGCGCAGGCGCTGTCGGCGTCGGGATGACGTGGCCGCCAGCCCTGCCGTTCGAGCAGGCGCTGCAGCGAGCACAGGCCGCCGATCGGCAGGCGATGGGCCTGCTCTACAAGCGTTTTCTACCGGTCGTCTACCGCTATGCGCTGGCGCGGGCGGGGGATATACACGCCGCCGAGGACATCACCGCCGATACCTTCTTCGTCATCGTCGAGCGCATCAGCGAGACACGCGCGCACGATGAGCTGACCTTTGTGGCGTGGGCGCTGGGCATCGCACGCAATCAGGTGGCGATGCACTTCCGCCGCCTCAAGACGCGCCCGACCTTACGCCCAATGACCGCCGATGAGGCTGACTCCGCTAACTGGGCGCTGCCTGGCGAGCGCGACCCACTGGACGTCATCACGGCGCGCGAGAGCCTCGCCGAGGTCGTCACCGCGCTGAATTGCCTGACCGAGGAGCAGCGCGCCGTCATTCTGTACCGCGCCGTGCTGGACTACAGCGCCGAAGAGGTCGGCAAACTGCTGGGGAAGCAGGCGGGAGCAGTGCGCGCGCTCCAGTTTCGGGCGCTCGGCGCTCTGGCGCGGGCGCTGCACACTGCGGAAGGCGATGCCGAGGCATTACAAGATCACCTGCGTCGACCGCGCAGGCAGCGCAAAGGGGAGTAAGCCATGCAGCCAGACGAGACGCTGGATCGGCTCCTGACGGCGCGCCTCCAGCGCGGCGCGGTCGTGGCGATCCCGCACGAGCAGCCGCAAGCGGACGCCGAGCTGGCGCCGCTGCTCGAAGCCGCCGCCCGCCTCGATCCCCTGCGCGAGGCTCGACCTTCCACCGAGTTTGCCGCCGACCTGGAGCAGCGCCTGATGGCGCGCATGGCTGGACTGGAGCAGGCCGACCATGTCGGGCAGACGCGGTGGAGCGAGGCCCCAGTTCCCGCCCTGATCGCGCCTCGATCACTGCGGCCAGCGGGCGGCACACGTGCGCCACACATCCCGGCGCGGCTGGTGTGGATCAGCGTGGCGGCGGCGCTGGCGCTGACCATCGGGCTGGGGGTGTTCACCGCGCAGGCCGCGCCCGGCGGCCCGCTCTATTCCGTGCGCGAGTTCGCGCAGCACGTCGCCGCGCAGGCCTTTCCGTCGCCCACGGCGGCAGCCCAATCGGCGCTCGCGCAGGCCAGCGCCGATCTGGCCGCCTACCAGAGCGCCATCGCGCGTGGCGATTCCACGGCGGCGCTCGCGGCTCTTGCCGCGCTGCGCTCAGATGACGCGCGCGCGGCGCAGGACATCAGCGCGTTGCAGGACGCCAGCGCGCGCAAGGCGATGCAAGCGCGATTGGCGCAGTTCCGGCAGAGCGCGGCGGCTGACCTGCGCGCCTCATTGACGGCGCTGGACTGGCAGGGACGCGCGCAGGTGACGGATGCGCTGCGGGCATGGGGCGCCACGAAACTGCGCGTAACGCAGGCGCGGCTGATCTCCACCTCTGGCGAGGATTCGCATGCCAAAGCTGGCGGCGGCGACCTGCTGCTGACGGTGAGCGGCGCAGGCTTCACGTCTGGGGCGCAGGTGCTGGTGAACGGCCAGCCGGTGGGCGAGACCATCGCGGTCAGCCCAGCGCAGATCAAAGCGCGCGTAGCCAGTGGCGCCGTGGCTGGAAGCACGCTCGTGGTGGGCGTCGAGACGAGCGACGGCGAGGTGGCCATCACGACGAATGTGCGGCAGGATGGCCACACGGCGCCAGTGACCGCGCCAGCGGCGACGCCAGGGAATGGCTCCGGCCACGGCGGCGTCGGCGCAGCGCCCAGCCCGACGGAGACGCGCGGCGCGCAGCAGGGCGGCTAGGGATGGTCAGCGCAGGCGCCTATTAGACAGGCTTCTGTTCAGGCTTCGGCTGCGGCCTCCTGTGGCTCGGCGGGGTGGGTGGCGCGCTGGGCGCGGAGCTGCGCGCGCAACTCGCGGCGCAGTCGCTGATACTTCTCCATGCGCTCCTGCAGCGACTGGCGCATCTCCTGCAGGCCCGTGAGGCGCGCTTCCAGCATCTCCAGCTCGCGCCGGACAGCGTGCTCGACCTCGTCGAGCGCCTTCATGCGCCACTCTGGATTCGACTCCGACTGCCACTGCTCGCGGATGGCGTCGCGCTCCAGCTCGGCGGCCACCATCTCGCGGATCTCCTTCAACTCCAGGCCCAGCAGGTCGCGCATGGCTTTGATGTGGGTCAGCGTGCGGATGTCGCGCTCGCTGTAGAGGCGATAGTTGCCCTCCGAGCGTTGGGCTGGCTCTAGCAGTCCCAGCTCCTCGTAATAGCGCAGGGTGCGCTTGGTGAGGTTGGTGCGGCGCGCGACCTCGTCGATCCGCAGGAAGCGCTCCTCGTCGGACGCATCAGCGCCGTTGATGGGGATCGGTAGGGATTCGCTGGGTTGATCTGACATGGTTTCCACACTCACTCGGCAGAACGGCGCCGCGCCTTCATGCGCACGACTGACTCACCATCACTGTAGCATGTGTACGTTCGAGGTGAGTCAGTAGATTCAGGTGTAGTATATCACGATAAGACATAATAAGCTGCCGCGCCGGTTGGCTACAGAGTAGCGGCGCCCCAAGTCTGATGTGGTACCATCTTATCGTCTGAGCGTTGACGGGTGGGGCGCTGCATCCCAGCGCGCCAGGTGATACGAGTCTTTTCGCAGGTCATCCCGGACGAGCCTCTTCTGAAAGAAGGTAGCGCATGCAGGGCGACGCCGCCAGCCAGCAGGCTGGCGCCCTCGGAGACGAGTGGACGTTGACCACCGAAGCGCTCGAAGACGAGCCAATGGATCGTCCGCATGAAGCGTGCGGAGTATTTGGCATCTACGCACCGGGCATGGATGTCGCCCGAGTGACCTATTTCGGCCTCTACGCGCTCCAGCATCGCGGGCAGGAAAGCGCGGGTATCGTCACCACGACCGGCGCCCCAGACCTCTTTCAGCATCGCCACATCGGCCTCGTCTCACAGGTCTTCAATGAAGAGAGTCTACGCGCTCTGCCGGGATTCGCCGCCATCGGCCACACGCGCTATTCCACGACTGGCTCCAACCGGCAGGAGAATGTGCAGCCGATCATGACGACTGGCACGCTCGGCCAGGTCGCCATCGGTCACAACGGCAATCTGACCAATACGCTCACGTTGCGCGCGCGCCTGCTGGATGAGGGCGAGACGTTCCAATCCACCAGTGATACCGAGGTCATCGCGCGCATGCTGGCCATCGCGCCCGGCCTGACCACCGCCGATAAGCTGCGTCGCATCATGCCGTCGTTGCAGGGCGCCTACAGCCTGGTCATCCTCACGCCAGATGAGCTGCTCGCCGCGCGCGATCCATTTGGCGTTCGGCCCCTCTGCCTGGGCCAGGTCAACGGCCATTGGGTGGTCGCCTCCGAGACATGCGCGCTCGATACGATTGGCGCGCAGTTCGTGCGCGAGGTCGAGCCGGGCGAGATCATCGTCATCTCTGGCGATGGCGACGCGGGGCTGCGCTCGCTGCAGGGCCAGAAATCGGCTCGGCGGGCCGCCTGTCTCTTCGAGTATATCTACTTCGCGCGCCCCGATAGCGTCATCAGCGACCGCTCGCTGTATCTGGCCCGTCAGCGTATGGGCATCCAGTTGGCCGAGGAATATCCGGTGGAGGCCGATCTGGTGATCGGCGTGCCAGACTCCGCCACACCCGCCGCCGCTGGCTACGCGGGCGCGCGCGGCCTGCCCTATGCAGATGGCCTCATCAAGAACCGCTACATTGGCCGCACGTTCATCCAGCCCGACCAGCAGATGCGCGCGCTGGGCGTCAAGATGAAGTTCAATGCGCTGGGCGCCGTGCTCGAAGGCAAACGCGTCGTGATGATCGACGACAGCATTGTGCGCGGCACGACTTCGCGCCCGCTGGTGCAGTTGCTGCGCGATGCGGGCGCGACGGAGGTGCACCTGGGCATCACCTCGCCGCCCTTCAAGTGGCCATGCTACCTGGGGCTGGATGTCGCTCGCCGCGAGGAGCTGATCGCCGCGCGCCTGGAAGACGAAGCCGCGATTGGCCGCGAGATTGGCGTGGACAGCATCCACTACCTGACGCTGGATGGTCTGGTCAAGGCGATCGATCTGCCCGGTGATTCCTTCTGCGTGGGCTGCTTCACCGGTACCTATCCGATGCCGGTGCAGATGGATCTGGTGGACAAGCTGGCGCTGGAGCCAACCAGCAAGCGAGAGACGGCCAGTCAGCCTGTCGCGGGCGGCAGCCGCTAGCCGAGATGAACCGGACGAAAGGAACACAGCGCAGATGGCGAGTCCGCGCGATTTGCTGGCGCGTCTGATCGAGATTCCGGGCGTGCGCGCCGCCGTGCTGGTGGGTCGCGAGGGCCTGCTGATCGAGTCAGCCGGGCGGGCGGATGACCGGCTGCGCGAGGCGCTGGGGGCGCTGGGCGCGAGCGCGCTGAGCGTGACCGAGGCGCTGGGCGCGGAATTGGGCGCCGGGCCGACCGTGGCAACAGTGCTGGAGTACGATGACGCGCTTGTCTCGGTTGATCCGCTGGGCGAGTTCGCCACCGTGGTGACGCTGGCCGAGAGCGCCGCCAGCCTGGGGCGCGTGCGCCATACGCTGCGCGCCAGCCAGGCAGAGCTGCTGCGTCTGCTCGATATGCGCTAGCTGGACGAATCCCCAACAGACGGTCGTTGAGAACCCTGGAGGAGTCATGACGCAGCCTGCCCGCGCCTATGCGGATGCTGGCGTGAACCTGGATGCAGCCGATCAGGCCAAGCTGCAGATGCGCGATGCGATTCGCACGACGCATGGGCCAGAGGTGCTGGGAGGCATGGGCGGCTTCGGCGGCCTCTTCGCCATCGGCGGGCTGGGTCTGCGTGAGCCGGTGCTGGTCTCCTCGATCGATGGCGTCGGCACCAAGCTCAAGATCGCCTTCACGCTCAATCGCCATGAGTCGGTCGGCAAAGACCTCGTCGCGCACTGCGTGAACGACATCCTGGTTTGCGGCGCGCGCCCGCTCTTCTTTCTCGACTATCTGGCCCTCGGCGCGATGGATAGCGACCAGGCGGTGGCTGTGGTGCGCGGCGTGGCGGAGGGCTGCCGCGAGGCGGGTTGCGCGCTGATCGGAGGCGAAACCGCCGCCATGCCGGGATTCTACGCTCCCGGGGAGTATGATCTGGCAGGAGCGATTGTCGGCGTGGTGGAGCGTGAGCGCATCATCACCGGGCAGGCGATCCGCGCGGGCGATCTCGCCGTCGGCTTCCCGGCGCTGGGCCTGCACACCAATGGCTACTCACTGGCCCGCCACGTCTTCGCGCAGGATGACCTCAGCGCGACGCCGCCGGAGCTGAGCCGCTCGCTCGGCGATGAGCTGCTGCAGCCGCATCGCTGCTACCTCAACGACATCTGGCCGCTACTGGAGCAGGGATTGGTGGTGGGGATGGCGCACATCACGGGCGGCGGGCTGGTCGACAACACGCCGCGCGTGCTGCCCGATGGCCTGGGCGTGGATTTCGACGCCAGCGCGTGGGATGTCCTGCCAATCTATCGGCTGATCCAGCAGCGCGGCGCGGTGGCGTGGGATGAGATGGCGCGCGTCTTCAACCTGGGGATTGGCTTCGTCGTCTTCATTCATCCAGATGATCGGGAGCGTACGCTGGCGCTGGCTGAGTCGGCGGGCGCGCGGGTGATTGGCGCGGTGCGCGCCTGGGACGGCGAGCCGTCTGGCGAGCCGCGCGTGCGGGTGGAGGGGCTGGCATGACGACTCCGCAGTCCCCGGCGGAGCGCCCGCGCATTGGCGTGCTCGTCTCTGGCCGTGGCAGCAACCTCCAGGCGATTCTGGACGCTATCGCGAGCGGCGAGCTGGTGGCACAGGTGGCGCTGGTCATCTCCAGTCGACGCGACGCGCCCGCGCTGGAGATCGCGGCTGCGCATGGCGTCGCGACGCGCGTGATCGTCCCGAAGGACTATCCGTCGCGTGCGGAGGCGGGCGCCGAAATCGTGGCGGCGCTGCGCCAGGCGGATGTGCGGCTGGTGGCGCTGGCGGGATACAAGCCGATCCTGGACGCCAGCGTGACGCGTGCCTACCCCAATGGCATCCTCAATGTGCATCCATCGCTGCTGCCCGCGTTCGCTGGTGGCATGGCGCCGCGCCCGCAGACAGAGGCGCTGACGGCGGGCGTGAAAATCTCCGGTTGCACGGTACACTTCGTCACTGAGGAGGTGGACGCCGGGCCGATCATCGCGCAGGCCGCCGTCCCGGTGTTGGATGACGACACCGTCGAGTCGCTCTCTGCGCGCATCCTTGACGAAGAGCATCGCCTGCTGCCGCGTGTCATCGGGCTGGCGCTGAGCGGTCGCCTGCGCATCGACGACAAGCGCGTCGTCATCGGATAGGACACGACCTCACCCCAAACCCCTCTCCCACAGGCAGAGGGGCTTTTTGCTGCTGCTGGGGCGGCGCTACAGCATGCTATCGCTGGGCGTGACAGCTCCCCCTCTCCTGTAGGAGAGGGGGCTGGGGGATGAGGTCGCGCCTGCTACTCTTCGCCCTCCTGCTCGATGATCTCCGTCACGTCGATGTGGGGCGTTGGCCGAGCACCTTTGCGGCGCGGGCCGCCGTCTTCGCGGTCGCTGCGCTCGCGCCGTGGGGCGCGATCGAAGGTGTGACGGCGCTCCCAGCCAGACGCGGCGCCCTCATCACGCTGCCACGGCTGCGACGGTTCCCGACGTGGGCCATGATCGCCGCCGAAGTCGCGGCGCGGCGGGCGTCGATCGCCGAAATCGCGACGCGGCGGACGGTCGCCGAAATCGCGACGTGGGCCACGGTCGCGGCCAACGTCGCGGCCAGAGTCGCGGCCGAAATCGCGGCGCGGCGGCCGATCACCATAGTCGCGACGCGGCGGGCGGTCGTCGTAATCGCGATACTCGCGGCGCGGCGGGCGATCATCGAACTCTCGACGTGGACCACGGTCGTCATAGTCGCGGCGCGGCGGACGATCATCGTAGTCGCGGCGTGGCGGGCGGTCGCCATAGTCCCGATAGTCACGACGCGGCGGGCGGTCATCGAAACTGCGGCGTGGTGGCCGGTCGTCGTAGTCACGACGTGGTGGCCGGTTATCGTAGTCCCGATATTCGCGGCGTGGCGGACGATCATCGTAGTCGCGGCGTGGTGGGCGATCATCATAATCGCGGTACTCGCGGCGTGGCGGTCGGTCGCCATAATCGCGGCGCGGGCCACGATCATCGAAGCTGCGACGCGGGCCGCGGTCGTCGCCGAAGTCGCGCCGTGGCGGGCGATCCCGTCGCTCGGAGCGCTCGCCATGCGGCGCTGCCTCACGCTCGGGGCGCTCATCTGCCGCGTTGACGTGGATCGTGCGCCCATCCATCATCGTACCGTCGAGCGACTGCATGGCTCGACGCATTGTCTCCTCATCGGCTAGCTCGACAAAGCCGAAGCCCTTGCTCTGGCCAGAATTGCGGTCGCGCACCACGCTGGCCTCGACGACCTCACCAAACACCTTGAACAGTTCCGCAAGCTGCTCATCTGTTGCGGAATAGGGGAGATTCCCCACATACATCCGGTTCGCCACACAGGCTCCTTGACAATACTCAGCGCCCTCACTGCCCCCGGCCTACGCCGCAAGGCTGGCGCTCATACTCGTCCGCTCGTTCGGACCTCAACACACACATCGATCGCGCGCCAATACGCGGCGTCGTTCACAGGCAGCGCCCGGCCACACAGACAGACGGGCCAGGCGGCGCAGGCTTCGGCGCAGACGTCCATCAACGTCCAGCGTCACAGACGGGATTCACAGCCAGGAGGCGCCATCCTCCATCCACCAGAAGCGCTCGCCATCACTGTAGCATATCACGACGGCGACGCCGTTGGAGTTGTGCGCGCTGCGCGGTATGATACGGAGGTTGCGCGCTCGCCGGCTGGCGGCGAGGGTTCTGGCGCGCGTCTACACGAGGAGAACATACCGTGGCGGATTACACCGCGTTGGATGAGGCGCTCGCGCCCGCTATCGCGTTCATGCATCTGGACGCCGAATACACAGACTATTCAACTGCGCGTGTGGTCATCACTCCGGTACCATTTGACGGCACGACCTGCTACCGCCCTGGCACGCGCGAGGGGCCGCAAGCCATCATCACCGCGTCGCGCAATCTGGAGCTGTATGACGCCGAGCTGCGCCGCTCGCCATATACCGTCGGCATCCACACGCTGCGCCCGGTCGAGATCATCAACGGCGACGCTGAGGCGATGGTCAATCGCACCGAGCAGGTGACGGGTCATCTGCTGGATGCGGGCAAGTTCGTCGTCACGCTCGGCGGCGACCACCTCACCTCCATCGGCGTCATCCGCGCCTTCGCTCAGCGGCACGCTGGCATGAGCGTGCTGCAGCTCGACGCCCACGCTGACCTGCGGGATGAGTACGAGGGCGCCACCTACAGCGCCGCCACCATCATGCGCCGCACGCTGGAGGTCTGCCCGCGCACCGCGCAGGTCGGCATCCGCAGCCTCAGCGAGCCGGAGGCGCGGCTGGTGGATGAGCGCAAGCTGCCGCTCTGGCTGGCCAGCGACATCCACGCGCAGACGCTGCGCGGACGCCGCGATTGGATCGACGAGGTGGTGGGCGCGCTCTCCGACGAGGTTTACGTCACCTTCGATATCGACGCTTTCGATCCGTCGCTGATCCCTGGCACGGGCACGCCGGAGCCGGGCGGTCTGGGCTGGTATGACGCCATCGACCTGCTGACCGAGGTGGCCCGGCGCAAGCGCATCATCGGGTTCGATGTCGTCGAGCTATCGCCGCTGCTGGAGGATCACATCAGCCCGGTGGTCGCGGCCAAGCTGGTCTATAAGCTGATTGGCCTGGCGCTGCCGGAGTAGTCGTATGTGACGCCGCGCCTTCATGCTCCCGCCAGCGTGGGTGGGAGACGAGTTGCGGTCGCGGCGCGACGGCGTGGAGCGGCGCCGACCAGCGCGCGGGCGCGCCGCCAGTGGGCGCGTGTCTGCCGCGTATCGGCCAGTAGCGTCGCCAGCGCAACGGTGGCGAGCGTGAGATAGAGCGCGACAGCCAGCAGCACGGCACGGGGCAGGTCGAGCGGCGCCAGCAGTGGCCACGCCAGCCCGACACTCGCGGCGAAGAGCGCCAGCGCCGAGGCGGTCAGCAGCGCGCCGGGGATGATGAACAATCGCCCGCGTCCACGGCCCAGCAGGCCCGCCAGCAGCGTCATCAGCGCGCAGAAGAGGCCCAGATAGCCAATCGCCATCAGCCCCAGGCGGCTGGCAATGCTCAGCGCCCGCAGCGGGATGTCGGCCTGGAGCAGCCCGCCATGAACCAGCAGCCACACGATGTTGGCCAGCGCGAGGGCATCGGCCAGGATCGCGACAAACGCCGTCACGAGCGCCACGAGGAACGGCGCCAGCAGCGTCGCGCAGACGACGCACGCCAGCGAGACGATGAGCGCACGCCGCGGGTGCTGGGACGCCATGAGGCGGACTGGCGGAGTGGCTGCGACTGAGTCGTCCTCAGCCGCCTGGTCTGCGGACGCCGTGCTATCGGTCGGCGCGGCGCCCGGCGTCTCGTGGGCTGCGAGCGCTGTGAGCGTCTCCACTGGAGCGGAGATCAGCGGCGCGTCGGGCGTGGCTTCCGTGTTGGCGCGTTCGCCGTCGGTTGGGTCGTCGATCGCTTCAGTGTTCGCCACCAGACCGCCTCCTGGATCGCTGTTAGAACCCACTGGACCCCCTTGTCGCGTGGGCGCACGAACCATCGTCTCAATTATGGCACGTCGAAGCAGCCGCCGCAGTGACGCGCCGCACAGTCGTCGCTCGTCTGTAGGCGCGCAGGATGGCCTGCATGCGCGCGGCAGAGTGTGCTAGCATGGAGAATGATCGCTGAGGCCATGCCGCCTCACGCCATCTGACGCGCAGTGGCGCGCAGTCTTTAAAGGATCGACGCTATGACCGCTTCCGATACCAGCGCTCGCCGCTCAACGACGACACGCGGCGCGAAGGGCGCCGCCAGCCCCTCAACGACTCCTGAAACCGCTGTGGAGTCCACTCCAGTCGGCGAAGAGGCGCCCCGCGAGACGCCACCGCTGTGTCTGCCTACTATTAAGGACGTCTGGCGAGCGCAAGATGTTGTGCGCCCGCATGTCTATCACACGCCGCTGCTGCCGTCGCGCACGCTGGGCGCGATGACCGGAGCGCAGGTCTATCTCAAGACCGAGAACCTCCAGCGCGCTGGCTCTTACAAGGTGCGCGGCGCGACCTACAAGCTCTCGCGGCTGACCCCAGAGGAGCGCTCCCATGGTGTCATTGCGGCGTCGGCGGGCAATCACGCGCAGGGAGTGGCCATCGCGGCGGCGGCGCTGGGCATCAATTGCACCATCGTCATGCCGGCCACTGCGCCGCTTGCCAAGATCACCGCAACGGAGGGCTACGGCGCGCGTGTGATTCTGGCGGGCGAGAGCTACAGCGAGGCCTACGCGCGTGCGCTCCAGATTCAGGAGGAGATTGGCGCTACCTACATCCATGCGTTTGATGATCCGGACATCATCGCGGGCCAAGGCACCGTCGCGCTGGAGATTCTGAGCGACCTGCCCGATGTCGAGGCGATTGTCACGTCAATTGGTGGCGGCGGCCTGATCTCCGGCATCGCGACGGTCATCAAGGCGCTCAAGCCCGATGTGCGCATCTATGGGGTCGAGGCGACTGGCGCCGCCAAGATGCGCGCCGCGCTCGACGCAGGCCACCTTGTGGAGCTGGAGCAGGTCAACACCATTGCCGATGGCATCTCGCCAAAGTCCGCTGGCGACTACACGTTCACGATTACGCGCGATCTGGTGGATGACGTTATTACAGTAGATGACGACGACATCATCCGCGCGGTACTGCTGCTGATGGAGCGCTGCAAGCTGATCGTGGAGGGCGCGGGCGCGGCGGGGGTGGCGGCGCTGCTGGCGGGCAAGGTTCCGGTGAAAGGGCTGCGCACGGCGGTGGTGCTGAGCGGCGGCAACATCGACATGAACCTGGTGAGCCGCTTCATCGCGCATGGGCTGGCCATCCAGGGGCGCTATCTGGTGCTGCATGTGTTGATACCGGATCGTCCGGGCGAATTGCTGCGGCTGCTCTCGGTCATCGCCGAGCAGAACGTCAACGTGCTGGATGTGGCCCACCATCGCACGGCCCCGCGTGCGCCGATTCAGGATGTGGAGGTGTCGCTGACGCTGGAGACGCGCAATCGCGAGCACTGCGAGCAACTGCTGACGCTGCTGTGTGAGCGTGGCTTCAACGCTGTCGAGGAGCGCCCCGCGTTTATCGGCGCGACACCCACCAGCGGCAGCCACTGAGCCGAACCGCCATTGGCCCGCGTTCAGCCAGGATTAGCTGGCGATGCGGGCGATGGCGTCGAGGGCGTGGCGCAGCTCCCAGGCGAAGGCGTCGATGGCGGCAGGGGTGAATGGGCCGAGGGGAACCTCAAACTCCAGTGCGGGTCTGGCCTGCGCGACGGCCTTGGCATAGCCGGGGAAGCCACGTGTGGCGGGCGTATCGGCTATCAGGTGGAGAGTGGTCCAGTAGAGCGCAGCGCAGCCTCGTACGTCGCCGCTGTTATAGCGCGGTGCGCCGACATTGATGGTCGCCCCGATCAGCGCGTAGATATCCTCCAGCGCGCCGAATCCGCTCACCTCCGGGATATCTTCGATGCAGGCGAGGCGGCGACGCATCTGGTCGAGCGGCATCTGGTCGAGCGCGTCAATGATCAGGCGGCGCGTGTCGGTGAGGGCGGCCACCACGCGCTCCCACGACGGCTGCGGATCATCCTCGGCGATAGCCATGCGCAGCGCGGCGAGCGTTGTTTCATAGACCGGAGCAAGCGCCTCGGGTCGTCCGCTCTTGTCCAGGGCGCGCGTGCGCACGTTGGTGTCAAGAATGATCTGCTTCATCGTCATGAGCCGCATGGTCGCTTGATCCTCTGTCGCTGTCCAGGCTGAGCCTGGCGAATGGCTGATGCGCGCCGGGAAGAGTCCTCTGGCGTGCGGGCGCGCGCTGGGGGCGGTGTCAGGGCGTCTCGATGGCCACGTACTCTAGCAGAATGCGGGCCAACCATCAGGCGGGCAGCAAAGACGCCAGAAAAATGCGGCCTTCCATTGGAATGGAAGACCGCGTGCGGTCGGGGCGAGAGGATTTGAACCTCCGACCCCCACAACCCCATTGTGGTGCGCTACCAGGCTGCGCTACGCCCCGATGCCCTGTCACGATAACACAGCCAGCGGCGCGCAGTCAAGGCAAGTGGTCGCCTTCGGCGCGCTGACGAGTTACACTTGAGGGATGGGAGGCAGTCGAAACTGCTGGGCTTGCAGGCGCTTGATGAACGCTGGACGGCTCAAGTGTGGCGAAACCCATGCATGGAAGCGCTCCGTGAACTGCGCAGATTCGTCGAAATGGCCAGCGACTGTGCGCAGCTCCACGAGGTTCTTCGTGGCTTCGTCATAGCCGGGGCCAGAGCCGCGTTCGACGGCTTCGGTGGCGCGCTGCCAATAATCGTCGGCGTGGTCATGGACATGGCGCAGATGGCGCTCGCGCTTGACACGCTCGCGCTCGCGGCGCTCGGCCTCCAGCCGTGCCTTGACCGCGCGACTCTCCTCTAGCAGCGTCGCGGAGGTGATCTGCTCGCCTGCTGATTCATCGTGGTCGCCCTCATGCGGGCGCAGCGCGCGCAGCTCGGTCACCAGTTGGCGGCTCAACCCCGGCTCATTGCGCGCTAGCCGTCGCAGGTAGTCATCGCGGCGCTCGGCGGGCAGGAGCGTCAGCCAAGCGGTGGGATCGTCGCGAACGGGCGACGCGGCGGGCGCGCTGTGCTGGGCGGCTGCGGCGACGAGCTCCTGGGGAACGAGTAGCAGCGCGATGAGCGCTTCCTGTGCGCCCGAGAGCTTGCCTAGTCCCTCTGGAATCGGTGGCGCCGCAACATCATACTCCGTCTCTTCCTCATCATAACTGCCCAGCGTTTTCATGGCGGCGAGCCAGACGATGTAGAGCGAGCGCACATCGCCATCCATCAATTCATCTCGGATGGCCATGAGCGCGCCAAGTTCATACTCGACCCACTCATCTGGGCCTTCCATCTCGCCAAAATGGATGTCGAGGATGTCATAGTCGAGGCGCTGAGTCAATGCCAGCACATCATCGAGGTCGTTGTAGTTGGCGAGAAGGTTGGCGGGCAGAGCGCCATGTGGGAATCGGAACGCGAGTTGAGGCGCGCCCCAGTTGGCCCAGTAGAGGAAGCCGTCGAAGTAGGAGGACAGCACGTCCAGGGGGTCGTGTTTGAAGTCGCCCCAGTGATATTCGATCAGCGCGTGGGTGGCGGACGCTTCGATGTGGCTTGATAGCCTGCTCACCTCGCGCAGTTGCTCTTGTGTCAGCGGGCGGTCAGCGGTCATGAATTCGTAGCGTTGATACTCACTCATGGGTGGCGTCCTCCATGCGTTGATGTGCTGCCACGAGGACAGCATAGCATGCTGAGGAGCGATGGTACGGGGTATGGGCTTCGTCCGTAACCATTGCCGCCACCCTGTCACCACGGCCACGTCTGATCACTGGTCGTACTGGTAGAGGTTGAATGCCTTCATGGCGTTGAGCAGCGTATCGCCAGCAACGCCATCGACGGTGTAGTGGCCAGCGTCCCACGGCGACTGCCCCAGCGCTCGCGCCGCCGCTACCGCGCCGCCTGTTCGCGCGGCAGCCGCCACGCCGCGATAGTAGCTGAGATGAGCGCAATGCTCATAGATCGCCAGGCCAATCCAGGGCGTCGACGCATAGCAGAAGTTGCGCACGATTCGCTGGCCATAGCACACCCCACCATCGCCATTCGGATCAGGGAATGGTCGAGAATTCCCCAGGTTCCAGCCGTCGAAGTCGGGGAGGCGCCAGCCGTGCTCCATCCCCCATTGC
>DATAED010000188.1:0-25393 GCA_036258195.1 Ktedonobacterales bacterium | reverse complement strand
AAGACCTCCACGCCCAGCGTCGTCAGATGGTAGATGTGGCGGTCGGGCTTGCCTTGCTGCCGCTCGATCTCGCGCTCGATAGCCCCCATCTGCTCGAAGCGCCGCAGCGCGGGATACAGCGCGCCATTGTTGAGGTTCATCTCCCCGCCGACCACCTGCTCGACGCTCTTCTTGATCTCGTAGCCATGCTGTGGTCGCGAAGCCAGATTGGCGAGGATCAGGATATCGGTATACATGCGCCGCCTTCCAAACGCGCTCGCACGGCGCACATAGGTATTATCGACCTAGGTATTTCTAACATATAGGC
Source organism: Ktedonobacterales bacterium (assembly GCA_036258195.1). GTDB lineage: Bacteria > Chloroflexota > Ktedonobacteria > Ktedonobacterales > JADMIN01 > JAKAIY01. The sequence goes on along the minus strand of DATAED010000188.1, from coordinate 25,086 downwards.
TCGCCCGTCGTCAAGTCCAGAATGAAACAGGACAGGAGATGTCGCACTTGCGCAGGTACACTATGAGCAAGAGCGCGGCGCCGGGGATGATCTGGATCGAGCCCGCCGCGCGAGCGACAGAAAGGAACGAGGCGTCTGATGGCAGACGATACTGCAATTCGCGACCACCTGTTGGCGCTCTTCCAGCAGGCGCGCGCCGCCGTGGCGACCTTCGCCGCCAGCCGTGGCGACCACGACCGCGCCGCCCACGATGTGTTGGCGCTGATCGGCTTCTGGATGGAGTACAACGTCGAGCGCATCGGCTACTTTGCGCGCGGCCAGACCGCGCCACGCGGCGTAGACTTCGATGCGCTGACCCGGGCTGCGCTGGTCGAGAACGCCTACCGGAGCTGGGACGGAACGCTGGCCTACACCGCGACCGCCTTCGACCATCTCACCGCGACGGTGGCCGCCAGCCCCGCCGCGCTGCTGACCGCCAACAACACCTACGACGACGATGAGCCGGGCGGCCCGGCCTGGGGCGAGATACGCGCCAATGGCTTCTCCTGGCCGCTGCAAGAGATGGAGAAGCTGTGCCGGGCCAGCGGCGACATCGCGCAGGCGGACGCGCTGCGGGCGCAGTTGACCGCCGAGCATGGCGAGGAACAAGGCGAGGAGCAGCCCATCGACTGCGCGAAGCTGGAGCCAGCGGCGATCCATGCGCAGCGCGACGAGACGCTGGTGATCGATGTGCGCGGCGCGGCGGAGTATGCGGCGGGGCATGTGGCGGGCGCACGCAACATCCCGCTGGCCACACTGGAAGCGCGCCTGGGCGAGCTACCACGCGACCAGCAGATTGTCACCTACTGCAACATGCAGCATCCCGGCTCCTCGCGCGGCGAGCGGGCGGCGGCGCTGCTGAGCGAGCGCGGCTACCGTGCGGCGGCGCTGGCGGGCGGCTACCCGAACTGGCGCGCCCAGGGCCTGCCCACCAGCGAGGTCACGGGCGGGTAAACCCACATCTGCCGCTTCAGCCGCCGTGGCCCCACGGCGCCACACGACTACCCGATCAACACGTGAAGGTTCATCAACTGCTAAACACTGCTTCGCGTGCGCTGGGAAAGAGCATTAGATCCTCGCGCTCCTGATGTGACAGCAGCAGCGAGCAGAGTCGCATGCTGGCCTCGTAGGGCGTCTCACCGCGCTCAAGATGCTCATAGACTTCATCGCGGGTAGCGCGAATCTCAGCGTGATCGGCCCGGAATGGCGCCACCAGGTCTTCACCCAGCGTGTCGGAGATGGCGTCGAATGCCTCGATTTCCTCCGTCGCGATATGGGCGTCCAGCTCGACTGTGAGCGTGGCGCGAGCCATGTTCAGGTTCTCTTGCAGCGCAGCCGCGTCGCGCGCCTCGGCGGCTGCCTCGATGTGTGTCAGCACGGCGCGCAATTCGTCGTGCTCGGACGATAGTTGCGTCAGAATGTCCATCATCTGTCTGTCACTCCGATTGTTTGCAGCACTATGCCGTGGCGGCGACCCCAGCGCCAGCGGACACAGGCGCTACATAGGTGGACCAGCGCCGCGGCTTTGTCTCGTCGGCGCTGGTTGGGCTGACAATGGCGCGCCCTTCCGCCAGCAGCTTCGTGACTCGGCGCGCGCCGAGTAGCGCGGCCCCAAAGGCTCCGTTGAGCTGACCAAGTCCATCTGGCGGCAGCAGCAGTGGCGCGCCGAGTTTGTTCTCCAGCGCGGCGACCATCGCTGGATTGTTCGTCATGCCACCGGCCAGCGCGTAATCTGGCTCCAGGCCCACGCGCTTCATGAGCTGCACGGCGCGCCCACCCAGCGCGACGATGGCGCCTTCCATGATGTCTTCAGGCGCTACGCCGCTGGCCAGATGGTTGATCACCTCGGATTCGGCGAAGACGGCGCAGACGCTGCTAATCTCCACCGGCTGTTCTGCCCGCAGCGCGTAGGCGCCGATGTCGCTCGTTTGCAGTCCGAGATAGCGCGCCGTCTTCTCCAGAAACGCGCCGGTGCCAGCCGCGCATTTGTCGTTGAGACGGAAGGCGCGCACTCGCCCCTGCTCGTCGATACGGATGGCCTTGATGTCCTGACCGCCGATGTCCAGAATCGTGCGCACATCGGGGAAGTGATGGCTGGTTGCGACAGCGTGGCAGGTCAGCTCGGTGATCTGGGTATGGCGGAACGGAACCATATAACGGCCGTAGCCGGTCGTGGCGATGTAGGTCACGCAGGCTGGCGGGACGCCCGCATTGGCGACCAGATCATCGAAGACGACGCTGGCCGCTGTAGCGGGTTTGTAGCCGCTGCGCCGGATCGCGGTAGCCCGCACCGCACGCGCGCTGTCGATCAGCACAGCTTTGGTGTAGGTCGATCCGATGTCGATGCCCGCGACGAGGATATCGGCGGTCGTCATGACACTACCTCCTGCGCGGTCGCGCGCGGGGCGCCAGCCCGGGCGTGATCCAGGGCATAGAGCGCGGCGCCAATTGCCCCCATAAAGTGCCCCTTTGCGCTCACGTTGAGTGGTCTGTCGAGCGTCTGCTCCAGCAGCGGGCGCATCGCGGCGTTGCGCGATACCCCACCAGTGAAGGTGATCTCTGGCGCCAGGCCGACACGCCGCACCAGCGAGGCGCAGCGCGTGGCGATGGCGTAGTGCATGCCGGCCAGCACATCTTCTGGGCGGTAGCCTTTTGCCAGGTGGCCAATAATCTCCGACTCCGCGAAAACCGTGCAGGTGGTGGTGATCTTGACGGGGGCAGTCGCCTTCAGGGCAAGCGGGCCCAGCTCAGAGAGGGGCAGCTCCAGCGCGAAAGAGGCGGCGCCGAGAAAGCGCCCGGTTCCGGCGGCGCACTTGTCGTTCATGGCGAAGTCCACGACCTCGCCCGATTCGCCGATGCGGATGGCTTTGGTGTCTTGTCCGCCAATATCGAGCACGGTGCGCGTGTTGGGGAACTCAGCGGTGGCGCCGCGCGCGTGGCAGCTGATCTCGGTCACCTGCAAGTCTCCGAAGGTGACGCGATAGCGTCCGTAGCCCGTGGCGACAGTGAAAGCAATCTCGTCTGAACTCAGCCCAGCGCGCGCCACGACCAGGTCAAAGACCTGCTGCGCCGCAGATCCCATATTCATCTCAACATCCAGGATTGCCTCGCCCACGACGCACGCTTGCTCATCGAGCACGACCGCTTTGGCCTGGGTTGAGCCGACATCGACGCCAGCGACATAGCGCATCTCACGCCTCCCCCTTCAACAGCCGACGCTGCTCCAGTACCTCGAAGAAGGCATCCACTCGGTTCTTGATCTGCGCATCAGACCAGTAGCGCGGATCGATCAGGTCGGATTCGATGTAGAGCGTCGGCAGCCCATAGCGCGAGGTGACGTATTCGCGGTTGTCGGCCATGCTGGTGGCGACGGTGCGGCAGCTCTTGATGCCGTGATAGACGATGCCATCCGCGTTGTACTCTTTGACCTGCTGCGCCAGCGTGTGGTGCGAGAAGAAATGGTTGGAGAGGCCCAGCTGCGAGGCCAGCGTGGTCACCTCCGCCAGGCTCTCCAGCGGGCGCGCGGGGTCGTAGAAGAGGCCACTGCTATCCAGCCCACCGGCGGCATAGGTCAGGTAGTCGGAGGCGGCGAAGACGCCGCCATGCAACTCGAACAGCTCGACCATGCGCCGCATATTCACATAGCAGGGCGTCCCACTGAAGATGAGGCGATAGCGCTCATCCTTCACACGGCCCTCACCGCGCGCCACTTTCGCCGCCACCTCGTCGCGCAGCAGGCGCATGTAGGCGACGCCCTCTGGCGTGCCGCGCCATGCGTTGAGCACGCCGATGTAGGTCAGGCCGTCGAGCATGGAGTTATAGGGCGCGGGTCGGCCCTGGTTGAGCTTGAGAATCTCGACCCACAGGCGAATCATCTCGTTGACGTTAGCCTCGACCTCCGCCAGCTTGTCGGGATCAAACTTCCGGCCGGTGATCCGCTCGCATTGCGCGATCAGATCCTCCAATTGGCCCTGCACCCAGCGCTTGTCGGCATCATACTGTGGCGAACCTGGAATCGGCCGCCAGCTCGCGAATCGCTTTCCGGGGATATCCAGCACGAAGGTGGAGGCGCCGAAATGGCGTTCCCAGATCTCAGCCCACTTGATGTAGACATTGCACAGGCTCGAGGCGATGGCGATATCGGGCCTGGGGATGCGCGCTCCGGAGGGATGCTGCATGTCGTTCAACATCAGGCCAACATCCGCTTTGACATAGCTGCACACGTCGGGCGAGAAGCCGAAATCCTCAGCCCGCGCGAGGAAGTCTGGCGCGGCTTTGCGCACGCCCGTCTGGAGTGAGTTGATCTCTGGGAAGACCAGCTCGAATCCAAACACGCGCAGGATCTCGATGGCGTTGCCCATCACGAAGACGTAGGCGACGGGTTGGCCGCGCTCAGGCGCGGTCTGGACATTGCGCAGCCACTCATTGACGAGGCGCTGCCCGGCGGCGCGGGCATCAGGCGCCAAAGTGGCCGCAGGTGTGGCGAGGGTGGCCATAGCGCAGGCTCCTACTCAAAGAGCAGCGTCTCGGCGAAGGTTTCGACCTGCATCGCCATCTGCTCGAAACTGGTCATCTTCTCCTCAAATTCGAGGACAAGATGCGGGATGTGTTCGCGGTCGAGTCGGCGCGAGAGCGCCAATTGATCATCCAGTCCTGGCTCGCAGAACTTCGCGGCGCTGATGATGGCAGCCTCCGCGCGCGCCTCGCGCAACATCGTCATCAGCGTCTCCTCTTTGGGCTTGCGTACGTCGTATTGCACCGGGCTGGACGCCGAACGCTGGATGTAGCTTTCCGCCAGCGCCCAGACCGGATCACCTTGCTCTGGGATATCCTCAGTGATCCAGCGCTGGCCGATCAGCAGGTCGTCATCCACGATGAAGCAGACATCTTCGATGGTCTCGATCATCTCCAGGGGTGGCTGCTCGCAGAAGCCGCCGACAAAGATCACGCGCGGCTTGTCCATCGGGCGCACGCGCCGCCGCGCCAGCAGGTCTAGCGCCTCGCGCAGCATGACGTTGTGCTCCTCCCGCCGGATGCGCGTTCCCGCGCGGATCAGCAGGTACGCCTCGACGGTGGAGAGGCGGCTTGGATCGTCGCGCTTGATGGCATACAGCGCGCGCTGCAGGCGGCGGTTCTCGTTGTAGACGCCCAGGCTGGCGCGGATCTCATCGTCGGTGATCGCGCGCCCGACCTTCTCAGCGAGGATTGTGCGCAGGCGCTGATACTCGTCGTAGACGTAGCGGGCGGCGGCTGGCGAGCTGACATTTTGCGGCAGCGCCAGGATTTGCGGATCCTGCTGGGGGAAGTTGCGCCCCCAGATACCCGCCATATGCTTGGCGGCGTCACAGATGGGCTGCGCGAAGAAGCCAGCCATCTCACCGAGCGAGTGGTTCAGCCCCAGCTCGGTCGTGGTGCGGCAGATCGAGCAGACGAAGGAGCCGATGCGCGCGTCGGCGTAGCGCACCTCAACGCGGTTGCCGCCTCCCAGTAGCGCGTATGGTAGCAGGCCAGCGGCATGTACGATCTCTTCAGGGAAATAGACCGGGAAATAACCAATCGCCTTGTGCGCATCGTCTCCGGCTATCTGCTGGCGAAGGCTCAGCGCGTGGCAGCGCGCCAGGATGCTGGTGAACGCGGATTCTGTATCAATCGCGTCGGTAGCCATGATGGCCTCCGTGTCGCCGCGCCGCTGGGTTGGTCGCGGACACTACTGGTTACGCCAGATGGGCTGGCGTTTTGCGATGAAGGACTGAATGCCCTCGCGCGCGTCTGATGTCGCCATCAGTTCAGCGAGATAGAGCTGGTTGATGGCGCCGAGCGCATCGACCCCACCATCGGCCCCAAGGAGTAGCGCCCGCTTGGCCAGGCGCAGGGCGACCGCGCTGAGGCCGGTGAGCCGCTCCAGCAGGGCGCTGAGGTGGTTGGTGAGGTCAGCGTCTGGCGCCACCTCGGTCACCAGCCCCAGGCGCGCGGCCTCCTGGGCGCTCACCGTCTCGCCGGTGAAGATCAGCCGCGCCGCTTGCTGATAGCCGATGCGCTGCGGGAAGAGCGCGGTGGCGATGGGCGGAAAGACGCCCAGCGTGATCTCGGGCTGGCCGAAGCGGGCCGAGGCGGCGGCCAGTGTGATGTCGCAGCCCATCGCCAGCTCAGTTCCGCCGCCCAGCGCCGCGCCCTGGACGACGGCGATGGTGGGGATGGCGAGCGTGCGTAGCTGGGTCACGAGCCGCGCAAAGCCGTGGATCATCTCATCCACCCGCTCAGGCGTGTGGTCGGCCACATCCACCCCCGCGCAGAACGCTCGCCCCTCGGCCCGCAGCACAACGGCCTTCAGGTGGTCATCTGCGGCGAGGCTTGCCAGCGCGCGCTCCAGTTCGCGATTCATGGCGATGGTCAGCACATTCAGCGGCGGGCGGTCGAGCGTGATGATCCCGACTGATTCGGTGCGTTCGAGGCGCAGAAACTCATACGTCGATGACATCTGGACGCCTCCTCATGCCATGACTACGACCGAGCGGATTCCACGCCCGGCGCGCAGCGTATCAAGCCCTGCGTTGATCTCGTCGAGCGAGTAGCGCGCCGTCACCAGCGAGGCGACTTCGATGCGCCCTGCCCGCGCCAGCTCGATCACCCGCGGATAGTCCACTGGTCGGCAGCCGAGGCTGCCACGGATCTCCATTTCGCGATACATCACGCGCCCGGCGTTCAATGCGACCTCCTGGTCGCTGTAGCCAATGACCACCAGACGCCCGCCAGGCCGGAGCGTGCTGAAGGCGTCGCGCATCGTCGCCGGATTGCCAATCGCCTCGATGGCGATGTCGGCGCCCATACCTGCTGTTAGCCTGCGCACCGCTTTGCCAACGCCCGCTGGCTCGCTCTGCGGATTGATGACTGCGCTGGCGCCCAGGCGCGTGGCGTGCGCCAGCTTTTCCTCGGCGACATCCACCGCGATGACATTGGCGCCCGCCAGCCGCGCGAACTGCACGACATTCAACCCCACGCCGCCGCAGCCATAGACCACCACGCTATCGCCGGGGCGCACTTCAGCGCGATTCTTCACCGCGTGGAACGGCGTCGTAACGGCGTCGGCGATGATGCAGCCTTCGACCAGTGGTAGCTCGTCGGGCAGGATGAACGCATCCTTCGCGGGCGCAACGACGTATTCGGCAAAGGCGCCATCGACGTCGTTGCCAAACATGCGCATCCGCAGGCAGATGTTCTCGCGCCCGGTGCGACAGGCGAAGCACGAGCCGCACGGCAGCACCGCTGGCAGCAGCACGCGATCACCCTCCCGCAGGTGTGTCACCTGCGCCCCGGTCTGCGCGACGACGCCTGTCGCCTCGTGCCCCAGGATCAGTGGTGGGCGCTTGGCGGTCGGCACAGCATGGTCGATGTAGTGCAGGTCGGTGTGGCACAGGCCACAGGCCGTCACGCGCACCAGAATCTCGTCGTCTGCGGGCGTGGGCGTGGGCCACTCTTGCGTGCGCAGCGGCGCATGCGCTTCATAGAAGACAGCGGCTCGCATGGCGTTTTCTCCCATCCTGGCCTGTCTCAGCCGAGTACGTCGGGCTGATCACTGGGCTGATTGAATGGCGCGCCGCACTGGCCACAGAAGGCAAAGTCCGACGGGAGCGCGCTCGCTCCGCACGCGGGGCAATGCTGGTTGTACGGTCCCCAGACAAACTCACTGGAGCCACCGCTCGCGGCACGCCGCCGCACACCGACGCGATCTGCCCGGCGCTTCTCGACGAAGGCGCGCATGCCCTCGTGTGGCTCCAGCGAGGTGTAGTGGAGCGCGAGCCATTCGCGCGCGTGACCGGCGGTCTGATTCCAGGCGAGGTCTTTCCAGAAGTTGGTCTGTTGCTTGGTATAGCGCAGACACTCGGGGAACTTGTCGACGAGCTTGGCGGCCATCGTGGCGACAGCGTCGTCCAGCTCCGCATAGGGAACGATCTGGTTGATCAGGCCCCATTCGAGAGCTTTCTGCGTGTCTATCCACTCGCAGAGCCAGAGCATCTCGCGCGCGCGGCGGTCGCCGACGATCAGCGGCAGCCACTGGGTCGCTCCACCGGCGGCGACACTTCCCACCTCTGCGCCGACCTGGCGAATGCGCACATGATCGGCGGCAATCGCCAGATCGCACGCCATGTTCAGCTCGTTGCCGCCGCCGACCACCATGCCATTCAGCCGCGCGATGGTCGGCTTGCCGACGTTGCGCAGGGAATCCAGCGTCTCGATGAAGAGGCCCATCCACTTCCAGTAGTCGCGCGGGCGCTCGGTATAGTCCTCGGCGTACTCCTGCACATCGCCACCCGTGCAGAAGGCTTTGTCGCCCGCGCCCGTCAGCACGACGACGGCGACGCTGTCATCCCACGAGGCGTCGCGGAGGGCCTGCGTCATCTCCTGCAGGGTGTGATAGGTGTAGGAATTGTACTTGTCTGGGCGATTCATGGTGACGGTCGCCACCCAATCGCGCTTGGTGTAGATGATCTCTTTGAAGCCGAACGACTCAGGGTCTTTGCCGGGGAAATTGGTCATGCCATCACCTCTCTGGGTCTGAAGCGCCCGCTCGCTGCTGAGACGAGCGCGTATACACGGTGCGCGCGAGCGACATCACGAAACACTGCGCACACGCCGCCTGATCTGCCAGCTCATCCGCGCGTGGCTCCGCTGGCTCCAGCCGAATCTCGAAGCCGAGCGCGCGATACAGGTCGATCGCTTCTTGCAGGCGGGCGCCGATGGCGGTAAATCGGCGTGTCCAGCCTTCGCGCTCTAACGTTGGGTCGCATGGCGTGTCCATCTGACTCATGGCGCGCTCCTTCAGGCTCGGCGATCAGGCTCACCAATGCGCTTCCGCAGGGGGACGGTTGGCGCGAGGCTAAAGCCGATCGAATCGAAGAATCGAAGCATCTCCCACGAGTTCCAGTTGACGAGCGTGTAGACATCGCGCGCTCCGCTCGCCCCACACACGGCGAGGAACGCCTCGACGAGCTGACGCCCGATGCGCTGATGCCGCTGTCCGGGATGGACAGCGATAGAATCGATCAGCGCCGTAATCTCCGTGAAACCGAATTCGCCGCTGGTGAGCGTACCCATGACGAAGCCGATGACAGCCGCGCCATCGTCCGCGACGAGGCCGAGCGTATGGCTTGCGGCTGTCTCCTCGCCCAGAGCGATCAATCGCCGCTCGAAGTAAGCGCGCCGCGTGGCGCCAGCGACCCGGGCATCGAGCTGGACGATGGCGTCCAGGTCGTCGCGTCGCATCGCGCGGATGTCGGCGCACGCCTGCTCGGCGTGTGGCGAATGGCGCGTGGCCATGACGACTTTCTCCCTCTGCTGGCCGGAGCGGACGTTTGGCTTTGGGAGACACTGTGCCAGCCGATTGTGTGGAAGGCGCCGGGATAGATGTTTCGAAGATGTAAAGTTGCTTGACGCTCGGAATCTGGCGCTCTTATACTGCGAGCCAAGAGCGATTTGGCGCCTGCCACCAGCAGGTGTTGCGGCGCTGTTGCGCGTCCGGACACGACGCGCAAGGCGGTTCCTTCTATGCCAGAGCAAGCACATGCGCTGATCCTCGTGGCGCACCATACCCCCAGTAGCGTCGCGCTCTTGCGCTCACTGCTCGAGGGCGAGGGATATACGGTTCTTTGCGCCTACAATGGGCGCGTTGCGCGACAGCTCGCTCACCAGCATCACCCCGCGCTGCTGCTGCTCGAACAGGCGCTGCCATTGGTGGACGGGTTGGAACTGTGCCGCGAGCTGAGGCGCGAAGGTGATGCGCCCGCCATCTTCATCACCAGCGACCAGCTCGATGAGTTGAACAAGCTGCTCGCTTTCAGCGCCGGGGCGGATGACTACCTGCTCCTGCCTATGCACCCGCGTGAGCTGCTCGGGCGCGTACACGTCGCTCTGCGCCGCATGGGAAGCAGGGAAAGCAGGGAACGCGACGGGCAGACGCCGCTGCGCTATGGCCCTATCGAGCTGCGTCCCGACCAGCGCCGCGCTCGCGTCGCGGATCAGGATGTGCCCCTCACGTCGCTGGAGTACGAGCTACTGGCAATCCTGGCGCGGCGCCCGGGACGGGTCTTCTCGCGCGAAGACTTGCTGCGGCGGCTCGAAGGCTTTCTGCGTGGCGCTCCTCTAGATCGCGCCATGGACATTCATGTGAGCAACCTGCGGCGCAAGCTACGGGAGGCGCTGGGAGCGGATGCGCCGATCGAGACGGTACGTGGCGTTGGCTATCGCATGCGCGCTGAGCGAGCCAGCGAGGACATATCCACAGCGTTCGCTGCGCCGCACGAGGCGACGCGCAAGGATGCCGCCGCTCGCAATGCCAGCGTGGAACACATGGCGCTGGAGGCGCTCGACCGTGCGCCTGTGCCGTTGCTGGTGCTCTCGCTGGATCGCACTGTGCTGCTCTACAATCAAGCGGCGCAGCGACTCTGCGGATGGAGCGCGGAAGAAGTGGCTGGTCAGGTGAAGTGCTATAGCTTGCTGGGATGCCACAACGCCGATGGTTCGCTGCTCTGCTACGACGGTTGCCCGATGCGTAGCGCGCTCTTGCAGGGGGTGAACGAGCATCAGGCGCACTATGTCATCATGCTGAAAGATGGCAGAGAAGCGCCTGTCTCGGCGCGCTATAGCCGCCTGAGTCCGGCGGGCGCGCCACAGGATTGCGTGTTGCTTGTGCTGCAGCCAGAGGATCAGCTAGCGAGCGCGGATGCCGCCGGGCTGGCCTGACCGCTGGCGCGACCGCTGGCAGGCGCCTGCGCGCTCACGCTTTCGCCCGTGCGATACGCCGTTCGAGCTCTTTGATCTCGTGGTTCAGGCGGCGGATGACAGCATCGCGCTCGTGGTCAGCCGGAGGAATCTTGTTCCACAACTGCTCGAAGTATTCGCGGAACCCTTGCGCGACGTTGTGTTCGGTGATGTGCAGATTGGCCGAGACGAGCCGCCCGGCGGCGTCTGGAACCCAGGTCGCCAGGAAGACGCTGCCGTCGCCGGTCACCTGCCACATCGAATCGAGACGGCGGTTCGCTGCGCTCCCGGGCGGCGCAAGGCGCCGATCATCAATGAACCCTATGGAATAGAGCGGGTTCTCCTGCAACACCGCGACCGTGTTTCTGAGATGCTCCAGGCAGCGGCGCGGCCCCTGTGTGCGCTCGAAGAAGATGTCATCGCGCGGATAGACGCCGTCCCGGATGAGTGATTCGAGCGCGCTCAGTGGACAGATGTCGCGGTACTCGTCGTGCTGGACATAGCGCTCGAAGGCTGCGACACGCTGCAACTGGTTCTGCCGGCTGATCTCCCATTGCTCTGCGGTCATCGCCAGTCCAGACGCCTGGGGCGCTGCGGCTTCAGTGAACCATGCTTTGGGCTGCGTAAAGAGGCTCAGGCCATACTTGAACAACAGCCGACCACCGCTATTATCCTCTGCCTCGCGAATGGCGATGACCGGGTTCGCAGTGGCATGACCAGTTCCGTGGCGAGCTGGCGGCGTCGCGAGCGGCAGTGTTTGTCGTTCGAGCTGAGCAGCGTGCTCCATCATCGCGCGCACCTGTTGCTGGTTGCGCACGATAATGCCCGCGTCGGCGCGATCTGCGGCATGTGCGGCGTAGAGCCACGCGCCGCCTACCCCTGGGATGACCAGCAAATCGGTCGCGGCGGGCAGCGTAGCGTAGCCAGTGGTGAAGTAGCGAGGGAGATAGACGCCCATGCTGGTGTACTCCAGCATGTTCTGGACGAGGTTCACCGTGCGGTAGACATTCCTGTCCAGCAGACACAGATAGCGCACCTGCCAGCCCCGCTGCAAGAGAGACTGGAACGCCACACGCCACCGACGTTGCTGCTCGTCAGTCATCTGGAGGGGAGTGCGACTGCGCCACGTCAGCGTGATGGTATTGTTCGGCTCATCGCGACCCGTTCCGTCTGGCGCCTCCTCGAGCAGCGCGATGAGCTTCTCTACGACCGCCGTGCCCGTTGCGCCTGCGTACGGTGGCGGCGTGTCGTCGACTGGCGGCGGCGGATCTTCGGATGGCTGCTTCTTTGGGCGCGGGCGCGAGAGGCCGCGTATCTGCGCCTCGCGCAGTTCCTTGTGTTGTGCGCTCGACAGCCCCAGATGCTGCGCAATCTTCTCGACATGCCCGGAGTCAAGTTTTGGAGGGCGTCCGTTGCGGCGCCAGCGGTTGACCTCATTGGTGTTGCGGTGACCGAGCGCATAGGCCAGACAGCGTGGGTTGCACTCGTGGTTACTCGGCGGCTTCTTCATGAGCTGCTTCAGGCAGTCCCCAAACCATTCTTCCGACATGCCACCTCCCCTCATCCTCATTCAGGGAGCATTTACACCCTGCGGGCGCGTTAGCTCCAGATTTTGCTCGCGAAATAGCTGACAGCGATGAAGCGCCGTGTCATTACTAAACTCTTCAAGCTCAACAGGGCCAAAGACGCCATGCAAACGTCCGGTTATGCGCTGCGGCGCATGGCGCCAGCTTCACCGCGTCGGGTGAGCGGAGTCCTGCAGCGCACGTTGGCGGCAAAGGGGGACGCCATATGCCAGCGAAGGTGAATTTGACACTCTGGGTGCAGTGTGCGGATGGCGCGGCGCTCCCGGAGTCTATGAACAGCGTCATCGATCGGGCGTGTGATGAAACGGGCAGGACGCTGGGAGAAGTGATTCCCGGCGCGCTGAACATCTCCACGCTCACCTTTCCCGAGATGCGCATCTCGAATGATGTACCGCTGCAAGGCCATTGTATCATGGTCGCTGTCAGAGTCCAGCAAGACGCAATTTCGCTGGATGAGCGGATTGATCTGTGTGAGCGGGTACAAAACACCACGCTGGGCGTATTGCAGCCCATATGCAGCCTCACGCAGGTCGAGGCCCTCGACGCGAAGTTCGAGCCATATGGCTCGGTTGAGCGACTTGGGTAGCGTCCTGGTCGTCGCCCGCCCCGCTTCGATCAAGGAGGATCGAGGCGTGTGAGGGTGGCGTTGATGGCATAGCGCAGGCTCTCCACTACGCCGCGCCCGTTGACTGCCACCGCCTCGAAGCTGGGCGAGCGAAACGGGTTGAGATACTGGTCGAGCACGGGCGTGGGCAGTGTGCCGGGCAGGTCGCGCTTGTTCCATTGCAGTATGATGGGGAATTCTCCCGGATTCTTGCCCATGCCGCGCAGTTGATCGGTCAGTTCTTTGAAGCTCTCGATGTTCTCCTGCAGCTTGTTGGCCTGCGAATCGGCGACGAAGACGACACAGTCGGCGCCGCGCAGCACCGAGAGGCGCGTCTGCTGGTAGAGCACCTGCCCCGGCACCGTGTAGAGCTGGAAGCGCACCCGGAAGCCATGCACCATCCCCAGCTCCAGCGGCAGCAGGTCGAAATAGAGCGTGCGCTCGGTCTCGGTGTCTATCGAGACCATCTCGCCCACGTCATGCGGGCTGACGGTGCGGTGGATGTAATAGAGGTTGGTCGTTTTGCCGCTCAGACCGATGCCATAGTAGACCACTTTACAGCTAATCTCGCGTTTGGCGATATTGATGAGCGACATGTGTTCTGTGTTCTCCCCGTGCTCTGGCGTCTACCCCAATACTCCACAGCGGCGAGCGGCCGCTGCATCGTCTGACGCCGACATGCTCTCCCCCACCACATCCTCAGGCTCTTCGGCATAGGTATTGTATCCCACGCGCCTCCAGATGCAAACGCGAGACGACGAAACGGCGGTTGCGCCACATCGTGTGATGGCTGTGATTCGGCCCACCAGATGCGCCCGGGAGACAGGCTGAGGCGGGCCGGACGGCCATCCAGGCGGTCATAGCCGCGTTGACGACGTTTCGGCGCGGCGCCATAATGCCGAAGATAGCCGAATTGTGGGAGCCATGCGCACGCCATGCGCCCATCAGACACTTCGCGGCGCGCAGGCGACCCCTCGGCGACGCGCGAACAGGGGAGAGAGTGACCATGCAGCAGACCGACAGCCCGGCGACGATCAGCCCGACGGCATCGCCAGGCGTGACGCCACGTGGCGCGCAAATGCAGCCCGCCCAGGTCGCCATCAGTGTGGTGATACCGGTCTATAACGAGGCGGAGAGTGTACGTCCGCTCTACGATGCGCTCACTCCCCAGCTCGTCAACCTCAATCTGGCCTACGAGGTGATCTTCATCGACGATGGCAGCCGCGACGCGACCTTCGCGCAGTTGCAGGCGCTGCACGATCTCGATGCGCATGTGCGGGTGATTCGCTTCCGCCGCAACTTTGGCAAGACGCCCGCGCTGGTCGCCGGATTCCACGAGGCGCGCGGCGACGTGGTCTTCACCATGGACGCCGACCTGCAGGATGATCCGGCGGAGATTCCGCTCTTCCTCGATAAGCTGGCGGAGGGCTACGATCTGGTCTCCGGCTGGAAGTATCCGCGCCACGATCCGCCGACCAAGACGATCCCATCGTTCTTCTTCAATCGCATGGTCTGGGCGACCACCGGCGTCAAGCTGCACGACATCAACTGCGGCTTCAAGGCTTATCGCCGCGAGATCATCGAAGAGGTCAAGCTCTATGGCGAGCTGCACCGCTTCATCCCGATTCTGGCGCACCAGCGCGGCTATCGCGTCACCGAGGTGAAGGTGCATCACCACAAGCGCAAGTATGGCAAGTCGAAGTTTGGCGGGCGGCGTTTCCTGCGCGGCTTCCTCGACCTGCTGATGGTACTGTTCTTGAACTCATATCTGCGCACGCCGCTGCGGCTCTTTGGCACGATTGGTCTGCTCTCGCTGCTGGTGGGCTTCGTGATCGATCTCTACGTCGTGCTGGATCGCTACCTGCCGTTTGGCTCGCAGCAGCCCATCCATAATCGGCCGATTCTCTTTGTAGGGGTCATTCTGCTGATCTTTGGCATCAGCTTCGTGCTGACCGGACTGCAGAGCGAGATGATTCGCCACTTCGCCTACCGGCCAGAGGATGAGTACAGCGTCAGGCAGGTGTTGGATTGAGCGCCCCATCGCAGGATACGCGGGACACCCAGGGGGATATGCAGCAGGACATGCGGCAGGATATGCAGGCGGATACGCTGCCGCGTCGCCCGGCTGTGCGACCGCAGCCTGCCGCCAGCGCCACGCCTGCCGCCTCAACTGCCGCCTCATCTGACGGCCCATCTGACGGCCCTTCCGGCGGCGGCCTCGTCGCTCGCGCGATGGGCTGGGTGCGGCGCCACAAGCGCATCGTGCAGGCGCTGGCGCTGCTGCTCATCGCCACCTTCGTGGCGCTCGCCATCAACAAGAGCTGGAGCGCGCTGAAGGACTACCATTGGGATGTGCAGTGGGGTCTGCTGGCGCTCGGCTTCGTGTTCTTCATCGCGCAGGAGCTGATGTTCGCGCTGATCTGGCGCAGCATTCTGGCGCGGCTGGGCAGCAAGCTGGACATCGTCAGCAGCGAGCGCATCTATCTGGGCGCGGAGTTCGTGCGCTACATCCCTGGCAACGTGTGGCACATCATCACGCGGGTGCTGTGGGCCGAGCAGCGCGGCGTTCCCAAGCCCATCGGGTTCGCCAGCATGGTGGTCGAGCTGGCGACGAAGATCTTCTCGGCAGCGCTGGTCTTCGCCGTGTCGCTGCTCTTCTGGCCAGATGTGACCGCGCTGACGGCGCAGACGCCCATCCCCGCCAATGTGGCGCTGATCGCGGGCGCTGTGGCGATTCCGCTGCTGCTGCTGGGCCTGCACCCGCGCCTGCTGGAGGCCGCGCTCAACCTGGGGCTGCGCCTGCTCAAGCGTGCGCCGACGCGCCTGACCCTGCGCTATCGCGATCTGCTGGCCATCACGCTGTACTGGTCGCTGAGCTGGGTCGTGGCGGGCGTTGGGTTTTATTTACTGACCCGTAGCATCGTCTCGACGCCGCTGCCGTCCGCGCTGCTGGCGCTAGGCATCGGCATCTATGCGCTGGGGTGGGATATCGGCTTTCTCAGCTTCATCACGCCGAGCGGCATTGGCTTTCGCGAGCTGGCCATCGCCGCGCTGATGGTGGCGGCGGGCGTGGTGGTCGGGCCGGGCGGGTTCGCCATCGCGTTCGTCGTGGCGATGGTGTCGCGGCTGCTCTCCACCGGATCGGAGTTGATCTCGATCTCGTTGGCCTATCTGGCGTTCGGCGGCAAGCTGCCAACCCCGCCCGCGACGGACGACCTCACCCCCTGGCCCCCTCTCCCTGTGGGAGAGGGGGAACCAAAAGCTCCCCTCTCCCGCCTCGGCGGGGGAGGGGCTGGGGGTGGGGGCCAGTGCGCCGCGATGCCTGCATAGATGGAAGAGTAGGGCTGACTGAATGTCTCTGAGCAGCGCGCCTCTCGGCCCTGGTGAGCAGCCGACCCTGCCGCGCATGGCGGCAGCGCATGCGGCCTCCGCTGCGCCTGCGCCGAGGTCGCGCCGCTTGCTGGCCCGCCTGCTCGACCGCTACCCTGAGCTGCCGCCCCCGCTGGAGGGAACGGGCGCGCGGGTAGCGTTCTGGAGTGTGGTGGGGATGGCCGCCCTCTGGGTCATCTTCTATACCATCTATCTGTGGGCCACCCACGACGCCTACCAGACCCACGCCGAAGACATGGCGACGATGACGCAGGCGCTGTGGAACACGACGCATGGCGCGTTCCTGCATCAGACCGTCTGCAACATCGTCTCCGACACCAACTGCATCGGCGATGTCTCGCGCTTCGCCATCCATTTCGAGCCGGTCATGATTCCGCTGGCGCTGCTCTACGCACTGGTTCCCACCGCCAAGCTGCTGCAACTCGTGCAGGCGGTGGTGGTGGCGGCTGGCGCGCTGCCCGCCTTCTGGCTGGCGAGTCGCCGCCTGCGCAGCCCGCTGGCGGGCGTGGCCTTCGCGCTGCTCTATCTGCTCTATCCGCCGCTGCAATCGGCGGTGACGTATGACTTCCACGCGGTGACGCTCTCGGCGGCTTTTCTGATGTTCGCGCTCTACTTCATGATGACCCGTAACGACGTGGGGCTGGTGATCGCGTGCCTGCTGGCGCTGACGACCAAAGAAGAGATACCCGTCGATGTCTTCATGATCGGGCTGAGCGTGGGCCTCTTGCAGCGCCGCTGGAAGACCGGCGGCGGGCTGGTGGCGCTCTCGCTGGTGTGGCTGGTGGGCGAGCTGCTCATCATGCGCGCGGTCAGCCCGCTGGGCCACTCGCCCACGGCGGGGCGCTATGCGGCGCTCGGTTCCTCGCCGACGCAGGTGGCGCAGACCCTGCTGACGCATCCGGTGATGGTCGTGAAGACGTATGTACTGAGCCACGATGGCATCTTCTATCTGCGCACGCTGCTCTCGCCGCTGGGCTATCTGCCTGCGCTCAGCCCGTGGGCGCTACTGATCTCCGGGCCAGCGCTGGCCATCAACCTGTTCAGCAGCGACCCCGCAATGCGCGCGGGCATCTACCACTACAATGCCGAGATTGCGCCAGTAATGGTCTTCGCCGCCATCGACGCGGTGGCGTGGCTGAGCATGGCGGCGGGCTGGCTGGCGCGCCGCGCGCCACAGATGGCTCAGATGGGACGTGGGCTGGGCGCGCGGCTCGATCCTCCGCTGCGGCGGGCGGCGGCGTGGCCGTGGGCGCGCATCGTGATGGCAGGGCTGACGCTCTTCGCCTTCGCTTTCGGCGCGTATGAGCAGCGCTCGCACGGCTATCTGCCTGTCTCCGAGGGGTTCACCTGGCCGACGGTAGACGCGCACACCGCGCTGGCCAACAAGTTCGTCGCGATGATCCCGCCGGACGCCAGCGTCAGCGGGCAATCCGATCTGCTGCCGCACCTGAGCAACCGCCGCTACGTCTATCTCTTCCCCTATCAGATGCTCCAGGCGGACTATGTGCTGCTCGACGTAACCGGCAACATCTATCCGCAGACCGACCGCAGCGCCTACGCCGAGCAGGTGCAGGGGCTGCTGGCTTATCCCGACGACCATGTGATCGCCGCGCAAGATGGCTACCTGCTGCTCAAGCGTGGGCCTGGCCCGAAGCTCTCGCCAGAGGATCCATTGGGGCTGCCAGAGTCGTTCTATAGCTTCACCAAGCTGCAAGGGCAGCCACAGCACACCACGGACATCCGCTATGGGCCGTTCCCTGGCGGCGCGACCCTGCGGCTGGTGGGCTACAGCGTCTTGCCCGCGCCGACGCTCTACCTCAACAACCCCTACCTGACGGTGACGACCTACTGGCAAGCGTCGGGGCTGCTCGATCCAGACTACATCGCGTCCGCTGGGGAGCAGAACCGCAGCTATCACATCGAGCTTGTGCTGAAGTCGGCGGATGGTTCGGAGTTGGTGACCTCAGACTTCGCGACGACCGAGTTTCGCCCGATGAACACCTGGGGGCCAGACGTGACGTATGCCGTGACCAGCGGGCCGATCTTCGTCACCAGCGCGCAGAGTGGGCAGGCGCAGATCGGCGTGCGTGTGCTGAGCGGCCCGCCCGGCGATACGGTAGCGCCGTGGCTGCCCGCGCGGGCTGGGACGCCAGAGGCAAGCGTGACGGATCAGGGGGCGCTAGGCATCTTCACGACCGAGCAGGTCGCCAAATAGCAGCCGAGAGCAGACCGTGGCGAGCCCTTGTGGCGCCCGTGTGGTGGCCCACAAGGGCCGTACCGTGCGGACGTAGTGATTGACGGATGCGCTGATCGTTTCTACAATGGGGCGCACATGGGGAATAGAGCCAGCCAGTTGGGGCAGGGAGGGAGTATGAAGCAGTGACGCTTCATGAGGCCGCGCCCCTGGAGGGTGCAAGGTGACAGCGCAAGAAGGTTCCCTGGTCGGGCAGACACTTGGTGTCTATCGCTTGCGGTCGCTGCTGGGTGTGGGGGGCATGGCGGAGGTGTACCTGGCGGAAGACCCGTCGTTGCGGCGTGACATCGCCGTCAAGGTCTTGCCGCGCTCGCTTGCCTCCGACCCCGGCTATGTCGAGCGTTTTCGCAATGAGGCTCAGCGCGTCGCCAGCCTGAGTCATCCGAACATCACGCCTGTCTATACGTTTGGTGAGGAGCGCGGCCTGCTCTACCTTGTCATGCCGCGCCTAAAAGAATCGCTGCGCGAGCGGATGGATCATGAGGGCCAACTCTCCATCACAGAGGCGGCGCGCATCACCAACCAGATTGCCGCCGCGCTCTATATCGCGCATCAACATGGCATCGTCCACCGCGATGTGAAGCCAGAGAATATCCTGCTGGATGAGAGCGGCAAGTCGATGCTGACTGACTTCGGCATCGCGCGCGAGGTGGCGGCGCTGCGCGAGTCGGGCGTAGCACGCACGCTGGCGGCCACCGGGCTGCCCGTCGGCACGCCCGAATACATGGCGCCGGAACAGTTGCGCGGCATGGCCGCCACCGAGCAGGTGGATCTCTATGCGCTGGGTGTCGTGCTCTATGAGATGCTGACGGGGCACGTGCCGCACGACGCCGCGACCCCCTATGAGGTGGCGACGGCAGTGTTGCGCGATGAGGCGCGACCGCCCTCGTACTATAACCACGGCATCACGGGCGCTGTCGAGAACGTCATCCTCACGGCGATGGCCAAGGAGCCCGAGAAGCGCTATCCCGATATGAAGGCGTTTGCGCTGGCCCTGCGCAATGCGACCAGCGGGACGGCGCCGGCCATCAACTCTGGCGCGCTGCGCTGGACACAGTACGCGCCACCCAGCGCGGCCAATAGCGGCGTGCTGGCGAAAGGGCCTGTGCTGGGCCGCAGCCTGGCCTCGGCCAGCTCCAGCCTGATCAAACAGCCGCAGATCGCGCTGGGCGATACGACCAAACGCGCTACCATCGGGCAGCCAGCCGCAGCGACCACCGCTGTCTACGCGGGGTCAGCCTCGGCGCCGCTGCGTCACAGGATCTCGCCGCGCTCGGCGCTGCTGCTGGGCGCGGTGGCAGTGGTGGCCCTGGGGGCGATGGTCGTCATGGCGATGAACGTATCGAGCGCGATGGGCCTCTTCACGACCTCGCTCGGCTCGCCGACGCTGGCCCACAAGCCGACCGCCACCGCGACCCTCGCGCCTACCGCGACGGCCACCCCTGCGCCGACCAACACGCCCTATGTCATCACGCCGACCGCAGCGCCGCCACCACCCGCCGCGCGGCTCTCCATCTCGCCGACGACTATTATAATGACGGGCAGCAGAACCTGCGCCGCTACCTTCATGATCTCTAACCTCGATTACTCGACCGTGACCTGGAAATGGGCATCGGCACAGCCATCGCTCGATAACGCGAACCTGTACTGGAACCTCAATAGCACGAGCTGGCATGGCGGGCTGCCCTACGACTCAAAGGGCATCACCAAATTCGACGGCTCGACGGTGCATACCGATTCGGTATCGCTGCGGATGTCGTGTAGCGCCTTCAACCAGTCGTCGTCATTCGCTGTGACGATGACCGACTCGCTGGGCCGCAGCTACACGCTGATGATCAAGCAGGGCGGGTGACGACCTCTCCCCCTGACCCCCCCTTCAGGGAGGGGGAACCCAGGCCAGAGTTAGCGCGCGTGGGTGGGCTGATCTCACCGCCGACGGTTTCTATGCCTGGTCGCCAGTGAAGATGACGCGCCGCTCGGCCAGCGCGGCGATCTCGGCGGGGGTGTAGCCCACCTCGGCCAGCGCTTCGGCGGTGTGCTCGCCCAGATGCGGCGCGCGCCCCAGCAGCCGCGCAGGCGTCGCGCTGAGTAGCGGCACACTGCGCAGCATAGGCTGTAGCGGCTCTGTCTCGCTGTGCTCGTCGGATGGAGGCTCCGATGCGATAATGCCGCGCGCCTGTACCTGCGGATCGGCGAGCGCCTCGGCCAGCGTGTTGACGGGGCCAAAGCAGGAATCCGTGTTGGCCAGCAGCTCCAGCCACTCGACGCGCGTGCGCGTGCGGAAGAGCGCGACCAGCTCGCCGACGGTGGCGTCGTGGTCGGCGGCGTCACGCGGGATGTGATGCGCGGTGAGGTCGGGGCGGCCCACGCGCTCGCAGAACTCCGCCCAGAACTTCGGCTCCAGCGCCGCCAGCGTCACATAGCGCCCGTCCGACGCCTCGTAGATGTTGTAGCCGGGGAGCCAGCCGGTCAACGGGTGCGCGCCGGGGATGGCCTCGGGCAGGCCCAGCAGCAGCGGCGTGATGAGCGTCGGCGCCATCGCCATCGAGCCGTCGAGCATGGCGACATCGACCACCTGACCGCGCTCCGTGACGCCGCGCGCCACCAGCGCCGCCAGCACGCCGATGACGGACATCAGCGCGCCCCCGACGATATCGGCGAAGAGCGGGCCGGGCAGCGGTGGCGGAGCGCCGGGTCGCGCCAGATGCCCCAGCAGCCCTGCATAGCCGAGGTAGTTCAGGTCGTGGCCGGCGCGCTGCTCGTAGGGGCCATTCTGGCCGTAGCCGGTCAGCGCGCAGATGACCAGGCGCGGATTGCGCGCCAGCAGCGTGTCGTAGCCCAGCCCCAGCCGCGCCATCACGCCAGGGCGAAAGCCCTCCAGCAGGATGTCGGCGCGCTCGACCAGCCGCAGCAGCGCCTCGCGTCCGTCGGCGTCTTTCAGGTTGAGCGCCGCGCTGCGTTTGCCGCGATTGCTCGCCAGAAAGCCGATGCCCACGCCATCCGCCAGCGGGGCCAGCGTGCGCCCGCCATCACCGCCCGCGATCTCCTCGACCTTGAGCGTCTCGGCGCCCAGCTCGGTGAGGATCTGCGCGGCGTAGGGGCCGGGGAGCAGCCGCGTCAGGTCAAGCGCGCGCAGCCCCGTTAGCGGAGAGATGGGCGGAGTGGATGGATCGGTCGTCATGGCATGCTCTCCTTTGGGGTTGGTGGCCCCCTCCCCCAGCTCCTCCCCCGCTTTGCGGGAGAGGGGAGCTACAGGGCGCTACGTGCTGGGCGGCTCCGCTCCCTCGCCCTCTGGGAGAGGGTTGGGGTGAGGGCGCTCGCCCAGCGATATGCGATCAATAGGCACATCATCGTGCTGGCCGCGACTCCTCGCCTTCCCCAGCAGTATATAGCAGCGGCGCGGCGCTCACTCAGTGGCGGTTCGCTTGCGGCGGGCGCGAAGCCAGCGATAGGCCAGCGCGGCGGCGGCGATCAGCAGGGCGGGCCAGAGCGAGACGCCCGTGAAGGGCAGCGCCGCCAGACACAGCAGCAGGCTCAGCGCCGCCAGCCAGCGCGCCCCGCCGCTCAGCAGGCGCGCGCCCGCCGCCATGCCCAGGATGTACGTCAGCAGGACGAGCGTATTGGGCAGCGCCAGCCAGAAGTTGGCGTCCAGCCCCAGCAGCCAGCTCGCCAGCAGCCCACCCTCGGCGAAGATGCCGATCAGCAGCACGCCGGGGATGGGCGTGCCGCGCTGGTCGAGTGTGGTCAGCCAGGCGGGAGCCGAGCCATCGCGGGCCAGCGCGTAGCCCAGCCGCGCGCCTCCCGCGATGAAGGCGTTGATGGTGCCGACGCAGACGAGCACGGCAACCACCGCCGCGATGATCGTCGCGCCGATGCCCAGCCCGCCGCTGAGCAGCAGCGCCACCGAGACGCTATCCAGCGCGGGGCTGCCGTAGACCTTCGCGCCGATGGTGGCAGCGGCGACGGCCAGATACAGGACGGTGATGATGGCTACGCTGATGACGACACTGCGCGGGATGTCGCGCTCTGGCCGCTTGAACTCGCCTCCCAGCGAGGCGACGGCCTCCCAGCCAGAGAAGGCGAAGAGCAGCAGCACCACGCTCACGCCCACCGCGCTCCAGCCGTGCGGCGCGAAGGGCGTCCACGCGGCGAGGCGCTGGCGGGGCAGCGAGACGAGCGCCGCCGCCAGCAGCAGCAGCGCCACCAGCGCGCTCAGCGCCAGCGCCGCGCGCCCGCTAACCTGCAAGCCGCGCAGATTGGCCGCGATGGGGATGGCGAGGATCAGCGCGGCGATGATGAAGAGTCCGTTGCGGCCCAGGCCGAGCGGCTGGGCGATGTACGACGCGCCGATCAGCGGGACGATGATCTGCCCAATGGCCGCGCCGATCAGATACATCCAGCCGACCGCCGCCCCCACACCGCCGCCGAAGGCGCGCGTAGCATAGGTGGCCACACCCCCCGCATCGGGATAGCGCGCCCCGAGCCAGGCGAAGGTCAGCGCGAGTGGCGCCCCAAGCAGCGCATCGAACGCCCAGGCGAGCATGGAGGCTGGCCCGGCGGTGGTGGCGGCCAGCCCCGGCAGCAGCAGCACGCCTGCGCCCAGCACCGCCGTCACATACAGCGCGACGGCCTGCGGCAGCGTGATGACACGCGCCAATGAGCGAGGCTGTGAGTGGGGCTGAGAGTGAGGCATTGCTGACTCCTCCTGGCAGGCTTTGCCCAGCAGGGAAGCCATGCGGATGCGTGTCTGGCGGCAGGCGGCGCCTGGCGGAAGGCAAAAGAGTAGCCGGCGACTGTGGTGTAGAGAGGTGCGAATGAGACCGTGTAGAGCAATCCCACAACCGTCGGCGTGCCTCCGTTATACCGGAAAGCCGACGCGCCGTCAAGAGCCAAATTTGAGCGACGGGGCTGCGAATGATCTATCGGCATTCCAGGCTATCATCGGTGGGTCGCCATAGGCCAATGCGCCCTATGGGTTGACGGCTCAGCGACCCGCCGCATATCATCGAGACGCGGGCAGCCGCCCTACCACATCACGGGAGCGTACCTGTAGCGCAGTTGGGGGAGCCGACGGAATGACGGAGAGGAAACGCGGGCCAGCGCGCGGCGCACGACGCGGCACACTGCTCGATAGCCTTCCGCGCACGCCCGTTCCCCCGCGCGCTCCCGTCTCTGGCGGGCGCTCTGGCTCCTATCCCTCGGCCCCCTCCGCTCGCGACCCACGCGCCAGTGATTCCGTTGAGACGCCCGGTCGCCTGACGCTGCCGAGCATGCCCCGCGCGCAGGCCGCTCGCCCGCCCAAAGCCCCGCCCAGGGATCAGCCGAAACCCCAGAAGCAGCGCGCGCAGCGTCGCCCGGCGTCCCAGCCGCAGCGACAGACGTGGGATCATTGGGGCGATACGGGCGCCTATGCCAGCGTCTCCGATGATGAGATCGTCTATTCGCAGGCCGAGGTCGCGCCCGACGCTCCCTATGACGCCGCGTATCGCAGCTATGACGGCGAATACATCGAGAGCGGCGAAGAGAGCGCCTACGACGAGCGCTACGACGAGCGCTACGACGAGCGCTACGACGAGTGGGATGCGCAGCCGCGCGTGCGGGATCGCAATCTGGCGCGTCCACTGACCCCTGCGCTGCCCCAGTACAACGATCCCGATGTTGACCTGGCGCCGCCGCTCTATGCGCCACTGCCGCAGGAGAGCGCGCCGGAGCTGGCCGCCTTCCGCCCGATGCGCGGGCCGCATCGGGTGCGGCTGGACACCCGCGCGCTGGCGCAGACAGCGCGCAACCCGTGGACGATTACGCGGCTCGTGCTGGCCGTCGCGGCGATGCTGCTGGCGCTGGCGCATGCCCCCGGCAGCATGGGCGAGCTCTCCCAGCCGCTGATGAGCGCGCAGGCGAAGGCTGGCATGCTCTCCGGCGGCTCCACGACCTCGATGGTGCGGCCAGAGACACAGTTGATGCGCCCCGATCTCTACGACAACTACGCGCAGTTCCAGCAGTGGGGCGGCGCGGCGTGCAGCGCGGCGGCGATCTCCGAGGTGCTGACGGCCTATGGCGTGCATGGCGCCACGATTGGACGCGAGATCGATGAGCTTGGCGCCTACATCTCGCCCAATGGCGGCCTGCTCAATCGCCACGGCTTTGTCACTGTCGCGGCGAAACATAATCTGCGCGCCGATGAGAGTATGTCGCTGACCTACAATCAGTTGCTCTATCTGACCCAGCAGCTCGGCATGCCCGTAATCGTGAATGTCCACATCAGCTACGGCTACTACCACTTCTTCGATGGCGGGCATTTCCTCGTCGTGGTCGGCGGCGACGCGCAGGGCCTCCAGATCGTGGATTCGTCGGAGTACTACATCCACTATCTGCCCAAGGATGTCTTCTACCAGATGTTCACGGGCTACACCGCCGCCATCGTCCCCGGCGACTACCACTACAGCCTGCCCAATAAC
>DATAED010000187.1:0-2801 GCA_036258195.1 Ktedonobacterales bacterium | reverse complement strand
CGGCGGCAAGTCCGAGGATTCCGACGAGTGTGCGACGCATGTTCAAGCGAAACACCTCTTATTCTGCTGTCCGCAGGCCCTGGCGTCGAGCGACATCCGATAGTGCCTGCGGCGGTCTGCGCGCCGATCAGAGCGACCGGCATGAACCGTCCATCGGCTGGGCCAGATAGTGTGCGGGCGTCTGGATGACGAAGATTGAACGAAAGTTGAACGAAGGTTGACTGGCGAGGCGTGGGCGAGAGGGATGCTGGCGAGCGCGACGGCCTTCGTGCGCCTGATGCGTATCGGCAAGGATACCGATTTCCTCCTCTGGTATAGCCGCCAGCCAGCGAATTGTCAAGCGCGCCCGCTAGCCGTCGCCAGCCGCCGTCAGCTCCTGGACGCCGCTGGCATGGGGACACGGCGGAAGATGCGCCAGAGGGTCAGGTCGTAGCCAACCTTCAGCGCCCCGCCGATGATGAGCGGCAGCCCCAGCGCCACCAGTGATCCCGTCAGCAGCGCGCCAGAGACGACCGGGCTGATCCCCGTCCCGACGCTGCGCGCCAGCGAGGTGACGCTGGCCGCCGCCGTGCGCTCCTCTGGCGCCACCAGCGCCATCGTGTAGGCCTGGCGCGTCGGCACATCCATCTGCGAGAGGAGCTGGCGTAGCAGCAGCATGACCCCCGCCAGCGGAAAGGTTGGCATGAAGGCCACCAGGATCAGCAGGACGTTGGAGGGCAGATGGGTGAAGACCATCGTGTTGAGCAGGCCGAAGCGCCGCGCCAGCGGAACCGCCGCCAGAAACGACAGGGCCGAGAGCACACTGGCGCCGAAGAAGAGCGCGCCCAGCAGGCTCAGCGAGGCGCCGAAGCGCAGATGGAAGTAGAGCGCCAGCAGGCTCTGCGTCACCAGCCCGCCCGCCAGCGCATCCACGCTGAAGAGGCCCGCCAGCGGCAGCACGATGCCGCGCGAGCCGCCCAGCGGTGGCAGCAGCCGCTGCCGCCAACCCAGTGCGTTGCTGGTGGCTCGGCTGGGGGCTGGGCTGGTGGCAGCGGCGGTCTGCTCCACATGCTTGCTCAGCCGCGTGACGAGCCAGGCCACGACCAGCGCGCAGGCGCTGTAGAGCCAGAAGATCAGATCAAGGCCCAGCGGTCGCGCGACCCCGAAGCGCGCCAGCAGATCAGGCAGGGCGGCGGTCAGCGCGCCGAGCGCGCCCGCCAGCGAGGCCACCAGATTATAGCGAGCGAAGAGGGCGGTATGGCGTGCGGCGGGGCTGGTCTGCGGCAGCATGGCCTGCTCGATGGGCAGGAACGCCGCCGTCTCGGAGTTGGTCGAGCCGAGCACGCCGAAGAACGCCGCCACCGCCAGCGCAGGGTAGAAGCGCGTCACCGAGAAGATGGCCCCAGTAATAGCCATGATGATGGCGAGGACGCAGAGTGTGCGCCTCCGCCCCCAGCGGTCGGCGGCGATCCCAATCACATAGGTGGCGCAGAAGTCGCCCGCCGCCGCGATGGTGATCAGCGCGCCAATCTCCACTGGCGAGAAGCCACTGGATGTCAGCGCCACCGCCAGCGTGACGCCCATCATGCCATAGGCGAACTGCCGCAGCCCGCGCGCCACGATGATGCGCCTGGCGTCGGCTCGCCCATCGGTTGGCGTGTCGCTCACATCCGCCAAGGCTACTCTCCCGACCTGCCCGTTTCATCCGCTCGGGGCGCGATAGCCTCCGCCCGTGCCAGGCGTCGGCGAATCTCGTCTGGAGCGGAAAGGCCAGTTGGTGTGCGCAGCAGCGTCGGGCCATCGGCGTGTACCGCATCGCGGATGCGCTCGGCGTGCTCGGCGAAGAGGTTGGCGGGCAGCGCGTCGAGGGCGAAGTAGCGCAGGTTGCGCGCCTCATCGTTCAGCGTGAGGGCGCCGCCAACCGCGACGCAGCGAAACGAGAAGATGATTTCATCGCTCTGCGGCCAGCAATACACGCCGACCAGCCGCTCGACGATGACTTCCAGCCCGGTCTCCTCGTGTGTCTCGCGCAGCACGCCCTGCCACGGCGGCTCGCCCGACTCCAGCCCGCCGCCCGGCTGAGACCAGAAGTCGTGGTCGCGGCGATGGCAGAGGAGCACGCGGCCCTGCCCATCGAGCACAGTGGCAAAGACGCCAATGCGAAAGGACATCCGCCGCTACCCTTTCAGTCAGTCACGCGCCGTACAGTCGTCGCCGCCCGAGCCGCCAGCATAGTGGCGCCCTGACCCGTTTATCCTGCGTCGCGCCACACAGTTGTAGAATGGCGCGCTGCTCCCGACGCCCACCTCTGTGAAAGAGCATCTGAGGACATGAGAGGTATTCGATGGTCTACTATGGTCTACTATGCTGGGATGTTTTCGCTCCGTAGGGATGCTACCACCTCTTTTCCCGTGTCATTGCGCTGCTGAACTCAGCTCGTGCGCCACCGCGGAACCCGCCCAGGGAACTTTTCATCGCCCAGCTGGTGACAGATATCTTTCAGCCGCTCGTGGGCCCCCTGCCATTCCAGATCGGCCAGCGTTTCCTGCAATGGCACATCCTCACGCAGCGTCGCCAGCTTGCGGAACAGCAGCGCTTCAGCCCAGTGCTGCGTCAGGCTCTCGGCCAGTCGCGTCGCGCGGCTGGCCGAGATGGCCGCGAGCCCCCAGGTGAGCGGATCGGCGGGAATCGCCTCCAGGCGCTCGTATGTTGCCAGCACCGCCGACGCGGATTTGGCGCCCCAGCCCGGAATGCCAGGGAAGCCGTCGGCCGCATCGCCCACCAGCCCCAGCCAGTCGGGGATCGACTGCGGGCGCACGCCA
>DATAED010000186.1:0-8499 GCA_036258195.1 Ktedonobacterales bacterium | reverse complement strand
GGCAGGCGTCGATAGGGTAACTCGATCCATCCATGCGCCAACCAACTTGGCAGAGCAGACTTCGCGACAACCAGTGTGCAGGCGGTGATGAGCCCCATGTCGAGATGGAGCAATGGATGATCAAATGCAGGGACATCGGTGCGCTGTGCCTCAGCATCCTCTGCCTCGGCCGCCTCAGCTTCGCGGAGCTCCTCCTCGAGCCAAGCCCGCATCGGCACAAGTCGCCAGCCGTCATTCGTCTTCTGCAGATTGAGTCCTGCTGCGCGGAGGGATTTCAACACGCGCGCACGTTCCTCAGCTTGTGCCTGACTGACGCGATTCGACCAAACTTTGACGAGGCGAAGCTTCTCCTGCTCAGCGAGCTGATCAGCCTTCCAACTGGCTCGTTGCACGGCGTAGTCCCGCCACTTCTCCTCCTCAAGGGCTCTCCAGCGTGCGAGCGCCTCTTCGGGATCAAACGCGTTCGCCATCCGCTGTCCTCCCCAACCCGAAGCAAGTTGGGCGCTTGCGGGTACGTGTAGCAACAATGCCTACTGGCCCGTCGCCGGGCGGCCCTGCACTACATACCACATAAGCCAACTTGGTATGAACGGTTCAGCCCAGGCAAACTCCCCTCTCTCTCTGGGAGAGGAGCGGGGATGAGGGCCGCGCACTCTACCAACGGCCCGCCGCCACCTGCTACAATCTCGCCATATGCTCTCGATTGGCCGGTGGCGTATGGCTGCGGGGGCGAGCTGGTCGAAGGATTCCCGCATGTTTGCTCACCGGAGACGCCAGATCGGGCGATGGCGATGGAGCGCCAGCGCCCTGCTGATCGCGCTGCTCGCCTGCCTGGCGCTGGCCGCCTGCGGGGCAGCCACGCCGACGCAGCATCCCAGCAGCGACGCCGGACGCGCCGCGCCAGGTCTGCGGCTGGTGGTGATGGGCGCATCCGACGCCTATGGGGTCGGCACGTATGACCTCGACCGCCAGAATTGGCCCGCGCGGCTGGCGGATGATCTGCCGCAGCCCGTACACCTCGTCAATCTTGGCATACCGGGCGCGACGATGGCGCAGGGACGGCAAGAAGAACTGCCCATCGCCCTCGCCCAGCATCCGCAGGTGGTCGTGCTGTGGCTGGCGGTCAATGACATCATCGAGCGCGTACCGCTGGCGAGCTATTCGGCTGACCTGCGCGCGATTCTGGCGGCTTTCAAGGAGGAGAGTCCGGAGACGCAGGTCTTCGTTGGCAACGTACCCGACCTGACGCAACTGCCGTTCTTCGGCTCGTATGACCCAGCGCAACTGAGCGCGCAGATCAGCGCCTGGAATGTCGCCATCGCGCAGGACTGCGCCGCCGAGGGCGCCACGCTTGCCGACCTCGCCAGCGGCTGGGGGCGTCTGGGCGATCATCCAGAGTATGTAAGTCGCGACGGGCTTCATCCGTCTCCATTGGGAGCGCTGGAGTTGGCCGCGTTTTTTGACATCGTCATCCGCCAGACCCTGCATCTCACCGACTAGTCGCGCCACACCCGGCGCGAGAAGGAAGCGCGCATGAACCCAGCCGATGGTGGCCTGCTGACCTTCACACCGGCGGCGCTGGCCAGACCACTGCTGCTGGGGCTGATCGTGGCGGGCTGCGCGCTGGTCGGTCGGGGGGCGCTGACGCCGTTTCTGGCGCGCATCGGTCTGCGCAATGCGCCGCGACGCCTGCTGCGCGCCGTGCTAATCACCTTTGGCCTGATGCTGGCCACGACCTTCGTGGCGTCGTCGCTGGCGGTGGATGACACCATCACGCAGGCCGTGCGCACCGTGGCCGTCTTCAATCTGGGCCGGGTGGATGAAGACGTGACGGGCGGTACCGGGACGCTCAATCTCTTCCCGCAGGAAGACGCCAGCGCCATCGCCTACGCCCTGCGCGGCGACGTCGAAGTAGCAGGCGTCGCGCCGACCCTCGACATCCCCAACACGCTGGTGGCGGATGAGACGGCGCGTGAGGTGCGCGGCGGCGTGGCGGCCCTCGGCATGCAGCCCGACGATGCTGGCGCGCTCGGCGCCCTGACCGACGCCCACGCACCGAAGACGCCGCGCCCATTGCAAGCGCTGGGCGGCAGCGGTGTCTATCTCAATAGCGCGCTGGCGGCGGCGCTGAACGCCAAACCCGGCGACACGGTGGCGCTCTACTCCGTGGACTGGCCGGGACGCCGCTACCGCTTCCAGGTGCGCGCCATTGTGAAAGGTGGGCCGCTGGGCGACGCGCCCGCGCTGGTGGCGCCGCTCCATGCGCTGCAACAGGCGGCCAACGCGTTCGACTCCGTCAATCACGTCTACATCGCCAACGCAGGCAATGGGCTGAGTGGCGTCGGCTACAGCGACTTCGTCACGGCGCGGGTGGGCGAGAATCTGCCGGGCGACGGGCTGGCCGTCAACGAGGTCAAGAGGAACGGCGTGGCCTTCGCGCTCCAGGCGCAGCAACTCTTCGGGCGCATCCTGACGCTCTACACGCTCTTCGCGTTCGCCATCGGGCTGCTGCTCATCTTCCTGATCTTCACACTGCTGGCGGCTGAGCGCCGCAGCGAGCTGGGCATGGCGCGGGCGCTGGGCATGCGGCGTGGTCAGGTCGTCTGGATGCTGCTCTTCGAGGGCGCAGCCTACGATCTGGCCGCCGCGACGATTGGCGTGCTGGTGGGGCTGGGGCTGGGCGCCGTCATCCTGGGCGTCGTCGGCCCCACGCTCGCGCGCATCGGCTTTCCGGTGCAGTTCGCGCTGGAGCCAGCCAGCGTCTTCGTCGCTTTCGCGCTGGGGCTGCTCTTCACGCTCATCACCATCGTCGCCGCGGCGTGGGTCGTCAGCCGCATAAGCATCGCCGCCGCGCTGCGCGATCTGCCGGAGCCGCCCGCCGCCGCGCCCTCGCTGCTGGCGCTGGCGCGCGCCGCGCTGACCCCGCGCATGGCCAACGGGCGAGCGTGGGGCGCGCTGCTGTGGGCGCTGGCAGCGCGTGGGCCGATTCCGCTGGCGCTGGGCGCCTGGCTGCTGCGCCGGGGTATCGAGCGCACCGATGCGCTGCTGTTCTCCGTCGGGCTCTCGCTGGCGGTGACGGGGCTGACCTTGTTAGCGCGCAGTGTGGCGCTGGGGCTGGTGGCGCTGCGCTACCGGCGCGAGCCTCGGCGGGCGCTGGCGGCGCTGGCGCGTGCGACGCTGCTCACCGAGCGACTGGCGGCGCTGGTCATCGGCGGGAGCCTGGCGCTCTACTGGTCGCTGCCCTTCGATGCGCTGGTGGGCGTGCTGGGGCTGCCGCGCTTCACGGGCGGCATCGAGATCTTCTTCACCGCAGGCGTGATGATGGTCTTTGGCTGCGTGCTGGCGCTGGCGCCCAATCTCGATCTGCTGCTGGCGCCCCTGCGCTGGTTGGGCGTGCGGCTGGGCCGCCTGCGCCACATCAGCCGCATCGCGCTGGTCTACCCCTCACAGCAGCGCTTCCGGACGGGCATCGGGCTGGCGCTCTTCTCGCTGGTGGTCTTTACGATGGTCGTGATGACCTGCATCGCCGCCTCGACCACCCAGAGCTACGACGACCTGCCCACGCAGGCGGCCAACTACGATATCGTTGGGCAGCCGCTCTTCTCTCGCATTGGCAGCGCGCAGAACGCCCTCGCCCTGCTCCAGCGCCACGATCCGTCGGCGGCGGCGCAGGTGACGGCCATCGGCGAGGCCACGCCGCTGCCACTGGGCGTGCTGCAGCCAACGGCGGCCCGCGCGATGTGGCGCTATTATCCCGCCTCCGCGCTGCAAGGCTCGCTGCTCAGTGGCGTGGGCTTCACGCTGGCAGCGCGCGCCACTGGCTTCAGCAGCGATGAGCAGGTCTGGCAGGCGCTGCGGCAGCATCCCGGCGATGTGGTGATCGACGCCAGCGCGCTCAGCGGAGCAGACGCCAGCATCCTCGGCCTGACACCCGCTCCATCGGCCACGGCGGGGCAGTTCACTGGCCCGCCCATCGCCGCTGGCCTGCCAGGGTCATCGGGCTTCGAGTCGCTGTCCGGGCAGCAGGCCCAGGCGGATGTCAGCACACAACTGGCGCAGGGCGCGGGGGCGCTCAACGTCCTCGGCTTCCTGCTGACCGACCAGCGCGCGCTGAACGATCTGGCGATCCATCTGAGCGGCATCGCGCGGGCTCCGGGCAGCATCGTCCCCACGCCACTGTGGGTGGCCGACCTGCGCGGCGGGGCGCCGCAGCAGGTGACGATCATTGGCATCGTGGCCAACGCGCACGGCCAGAACTACGGGCTGATGGGGTCGCCGCAGACCTTCGCGCCGGTCGAGCATGGACTGGCGCCGCTGGGCAACGACTACTACTACTTCAAGCTCGCTCCGGGAACCGACCCGCACGCGGCGGCGCTGGCCATCGGCTCGGCGCTGATTGACCATGGGTTTGAGGCGACCGTGCTGCAAGATGCGCTGCTCGGCACGACGGGAGCGCGTGTCTTCATCAGCCGGGCGCTGGTGGGGCTGGTAGGACTGACACTGCTGGTGGGCATGGCGGCGCTGGCGGTGACCGGCTCGCGCGCGGTGGTCGAGCGTCGGCAGCAAATCGGCATGTTACGCGCGTTGGGATTCCATCGCGCGCATGTGCAGGCGATCTTCCTGATCGAGTCGTTGCTGGTGGGCGCGGCGGGTGTCCTATTTGGGCTGGTTCTGGGCCTGCTCTTGTGTCGTAACATCTTTGCGGTAGACTTCTTCGAGCAGTTCCAGTCGGGGCTGACGCTCACCATTCCCTGGCGCGATCTGGCGGTCATCTGTGGCATAGCGTTGGCGGCCAGCCTGCTCGCCGCCGCGCTGCCCGCCTGGCAGGCCGGACGCATCGCGCCCGCCGACGCGCTCCGGTATGAATGAGCGCGGCAAGCGAAGAACGGCGAAGGATGCAGAGGAGACGCGGATGAGCGCGCTGGAAGAGCTGTCGCGGGCGGAGGAGTGGTCGGCGCCGCGCCAGACCATTGCGCAGGCTGAGGGGTTGCGCAAGACCTATCGCGCGCACGGCCTGGAGCTTGACGCCCTGCGCGATGTCGATCTGAGCGTGGCGCGCGGCGAGATGGTCGCCGTGATGGGGCCGAGCGGCTGCGGCAAGACGACCCTGCTCAACTGCCTCGCCGGGCTGGATACCATCGACGCCGGGCGCGTGCTGATCGACAGTGTCGATCTCGCCAGCCTCAGCGATGCCCGCCGCGCCGACTATCGCGCCCAGAGCATGGGCTTTATCTTCCAGAACTTCAACCTGCTGCCTGTGCTGAGCGCGGTGGAGAATGTAGAGTTGCCGCTGCTGCTATTGCGTGTCTCTGCGCACAAGGCCCGCAGGCGCGCGCGGGCGCTGCTCAACGCCGTGGGCCTGAGCCATCGCGAGCGGCACCGCCCAGCGGAGCTCTCCGGCGGGCAGCGGCAACGGGTGGCCATCGCGCGGGCGCTGGTGAATGAGCCAGCCATCGTCTGGGCTGACGAGCCGACCGGCAACCTCGATACGGAGGCCGCTGGCGAGGTGATGGATCTGCTGGAGCGGCTGAATCGTGAGCGCGAGCAGACGCTGGTGATCGTCACACATGCGCCCGACATCAGCGCCCGCGCCGACCGGCTCATCCGCATGCGCGATGGCCGCATCGTCATAGACGTGTGAAGCCCCCAGCCCCTCCCCCGCTGCGCGGGAGAGGGGAGCTACACGGACGGAATCATGCCGGGCAGGCGGAACCTCTCCCCCTGACCCCCTCCCCTCCGAGGGAGGGGGAACCCATGGCGAGGTTTCGGCGCGGGGCAGGCAGCTCTCTCAGCGACGCATGGATTCCGCGCCAGCGCGCCGCTATTGTATCGCTCAGCCAATGGATCGCCCCGCCCTGTGTTGAATCCTGGCCTGGGTTCCCCCTCCCTGAAGGGGAGGGGGTCAGGGGGAGAGGTCGCCCTCAGCCGTGATGCGCCTGGCGCTCTGGCGCATCCACCGCCTCTACGGCCTCGGCGCTGGCGGCCGGCTCGCGGCTGATGGGCGCGGAGAGCGCATGCACGGCGCGCTCGACCTGCGCCACCACCGCATCCACCTCAGCGGGTGTAGCGCGTGCGGCGATGCTGGTCGGCTCGCCCAGCCGCAGCGTTACCTGCCACAGCTTGTGGCGGCTGAAGCGCCACGCGGGTCGGCGCGGGCCAGTCAGCCGCTCATAGGAGAAACCCGCTGGCAGGATGCTGACGTGCGTCACGCCATCGCGCTCGGCGAGCTGCGCCAGTTTGGCAAAGCCCGGACGAAACGGCATGAACGAGCGGCCATCGTCTTTGGGCGTGGGGAAGATGTCCACGCTGGTGTAGGCTTCGGGGAAGATCACCAGCGTCTCGCCCGCGCGCAGCAGCGCGACGGCCTGCTGGGTGGCCACCCGCAGTAAGGGATGCGCCTCCTCCAGCCGATAGGCGCTCTCGCCGCGCGCGAAACGGTCAAGCGAGTACTGATCGATGCGCAGCATGAATGGCCAGCGCGCCGCCTTGCAGAGCAGCTCCATCCCGAGGCGCTGCCAGGCCGCGTTGGTCCAGTCCAGCGCGGTCCAGAAGTGGGCGGGGCGACGCGCGAGGCGCTCCAGCGCCAGCGCATCGAAGACAAAGTGATAATGACGTGAGGCGATGATGACGCCGCCCGTCGGTGGCAGGTGTTCGCGACCCTCCACGCGCAGATCCACGTACAGCGCCAGGGTAATGCGCGCGAAGAGGTCGATCAGCAGATCGACAAGCGACTCAATGGGCCTCGTTACTCTGGACATCGCGCGACTCCTCCCCCTCAGCCCGCCAACGGGAACGGCGGTGTGGTTCAGACGACGCCACGCTCTACGCTGCACGACAATCCGCGATGATGGCGCCCGCGCGCAGGGGCGATGCCGCCACGACGTGAGACGCTTCTCTGCTCTCCACATCATAGCGCACGCCAGGTATCTTCGCTCAGATGGGTTGGCGGCGGGAGAAGCTGGCCGGGCGCGGCGTGGTGGAGAGCGCGCGCACCATCTGCTCGACCTGCGCCGCCAGCGCCGCCGCCTCGGCGTGGGTGGCGTGCGGCCCGATGCGTAGCGGCTCGCCGAAGCGCAGTGTCACCCGCCACTGCGGGCGCGCCGTCGCCAGCCGCTCATAGGCCAGCCCCGCCGGGACGACCTGTACCTGCGTCACGCCGTCGCGCCCAGCGAGCTGCGCCAGCCGCGCGAAGCCCGGCGCGAAGGGCAGAAACGTCTCCCCATCGGCCTTTGGCGTGGGGAATGGGTCGATGTTGGGGTAGGCTTCGGGGAAGATCACCAGCGTCTCGCCCGCGCGCAGCAACTCCAGCGCGAGGCGCGTCGCCGCGCGTAGCATGGCGGGCGCCTCGCGCAACTGATAGGCGCTGGGGCCGTCATAGATGCGCTGGCGCAGCGCGAATTCGTCTGTGCGCAGGATGGCGGGCCAGCGCGCCAGGCGACACGCCAGCTCCATCCCGCGGCGCTGGAGCGGCGTGCGCGTCCAGTCGAGCGCGACGAAGATGTGCGCGGGCCGTCGCGCCTCGCGCAGCAAGATCAAACCATCGTAGAGATGATGGTAGTGGCGGGCGACGATCAGCGTGGCGCCCGCGCGCGGCAGCCGCTCGGCGCCCTCCACGCGCAACTCCACCGCGCGCGCCAGCGTGCGCCGCGCGTACAGATCGATGGCGCGATAGGCGATGGCCTCGACCGGGCGCGCGGATCGCGGCGCGCGGCGCTCTATGATGCTGGCGCTCACAGTGTGGGCGCCGACGCCACATGCGGCGCTGGCTCGGCGTCCGTCTCCGCTCCCAGCCCGCCGCCGGAGCCGCGCAATCCATGCGCGCCACGCAGCGCCAGCGACGCAGGCAGGATGCCCAGCCCCAGAGCGATCAGCAGCGGCGGCCACAGCCCCGCACTGACGCTGAGCGCCATGGCGAAGACCATATTCGCCAGATACATCCCCAGCGGCAGCCAGGCAGGCAGGTCGGCGGGCGCATCAGCGCGCCACAGCCACCGGCTGACACCCATGAAGATGAAGCCGACCAACCACCAGCCCACGAAGTTCTGGATCGGCATACCGAAGTAGACGCCGTGGGTGTACCACGTCCAGAAGGGGAAGACGGCGTTGCGCGCCATCGCCGGATCGAGCGCCAGATCCCACGCCACCAGCAGCCACGCGCCCAGCGCCAGGCTCCAGAATGTGCGCCCATGCAGCCTCAGCGCGCCAGTGATGACGCTGGCCAGCAGATAGGTGGTGAAGCCCATGTAAAACCACGAGAGCGGGATGGTGAATGGCACGCGGCCCAGCACTTTGGCTCCCAGCAGATCAGTATAGGCATAGTGGCCAAATGGCCAACCTGTGCTGGTGCCGATCAGCTCGGCGGTGAGCGGTAGCAGCGTGGCCACAGCGAAGAAGATGGCCGTTCGTCGGCGTCCCAGCGTCACCACGCCGAAGGTCAGCAGCGTGGCCGCGCCCAGCAGGATGTAGACCATGCCGCCGAGCTTCTCGCCCCAGGGGAAG
>DATAED010000185.1:0-2405 GCA_036258195.1 Ktedonobacterales bacterium | reverse complement strand
CGACTGTAGAGTAGCCTCGCGGTAGAC
Organism: Ktedonobacterales bacterium; assembly: GCA_036258195.1. Lineage (GTDB taxonomy): Bacteria > Chloroflexota > Ktedonobacteria > Ktedonobacterales > JADMIN01 > JAKAIY01. The sequence continues at coordinate 2,378 of DATAED010000185.1, read as the reverse complement.
AATTCTATGCAGGTGGCGCAAAACGGAAACCATCACAGCGCGATGGAACAAATTAAGCAGAAATACGTATATGCGCTGGGTCATCAGGACACAAACATCCCCCTCCTCAGCCATTGCGAGGAGGGGGTGAAATGAGCCTGCCCGGCAATGAATCGCCGGGGTCAAGTGTGGCTCGCCGCGACGATGCTGGCTACGCGGCCTGCGTCGCGGCAATGCCCTTGCGATAGCGTGCGGCGCTGATCTCGCCCAGCGCGATGGCGCCGATGGCCAGCAGTACATGGATCGCCTGGACGATGTACAGGCCGGCGCCATCCGGGATGGATGGCTGCGCCATGCCGATGATCGGCAGGGCCAGCCCCACCAGGAACGTCGCCACGGCCAGCCCCACCGAGCCGGTCTTGGTCATCCCCTGCGCGATGCCCAGGAACCAGAGCAGCAGGACGATGACCAGGCCATTGATCATGTGGCCCAGCACCCAGGACTTGGACGTCGCATCGGTCGCGATGTACGAAATATAGATGCCGAGCGCGATGTTGATGATCCACAAGAGTCGCAGCGCTATCGAGCTGCCGCGCACCGCAGAAAGCATGCGTTGATCTCCACTCCAGTCGCGTGGCTGGAGCCGTCGCCGACGCTGCCAGCCCGCAAGGCGGCGCCGCGCAGTTGCGCGCGATCGGTCATCGCCGCGCCATCGGTCGCCGCCACCTCACAGCATACCAGATTGCGGCGAGATTGCAGCGAGATTGCGGCGAGCCGGGGCAAGCGCTGTGCGCTGGTCGTGAGCAGATGCGCCAGCGGCGGTGATGGACGAATTTTAGCGCGCTCAGGGCGGTTGAAGCGTGATCGAAGGGCGATTGACAAGCGGCGCCGCGCCGAATATGATACCGTGAACATCGCGGGCGCCTGGCGACCTGCCACACAGCAGCCCGCAGCGCATCTAGCGATGATTCCAGCAGTCTCACTGCCCCACGCGGCCAGGAGGAGTAGGGCGGCGCATGGTCACCTACGAAGACATCACCGATATGTTCCTGAACGCGATCGACGCGACGGGGTTGTCTGCGCATCCGGAGTTCTGGCTGAACACCCAGACGATGGAGCGCGAATTCGCCTGCGCGCTGCACCCCGGCCCCTGCGAAGAGGCCGACCATCGCGCCACCTGCACCGTCTCGTTCGCCTGGGGACCGCTCGATAGCGTCCTCTCCATCGACGGCGCTGAGGGCGTCTGCGACTTCTTCCATGAGCCAGATGAAGACTGCCCGCATCTGCACACCGAGAACGTGCCGCCGCTGATCCTCGATCTGGCCTACACCCTGCCGATGGAGCGCGTCTCGCTGGACTCGGTCAATCTGCGACAGCTTGCCCGCTCACTGAAGCTGCGCGCCTCCGAGCACAGCAGCCGCGCCGGCGAGACACGCCCCAGCATCGCGCTGGCGCTGGGCGACGGCGCCATGGAGGCCGAAGCGCTCACCCTGCAACAGCGCGTCGAGCTGCCACTATGGAATCCTGACGGCGTCAGCGGCTTCCGCTCAAACACCTCCAGCCTGGAGCGCCGCAGCGGACACAGCGCGTTCGGGCGTGGGCACGGGCGCGGCGGCGAGCAACCGCACCCCGAAGAGTGGCTCCCGCACCTGCTGGCCGAGGTGGCCGACGACATCAGTCGTGTCGTCGTCGCGCTCGAAGAGATGCGCTCGCTGGGGCAGGGCGGCGCGTATGGCTCTGGCCGCCAGAACTGACGCCAGAGACGCCCGAGGCTGAGCAACCATCGGCCAGTGACGCGACGCCTACGTATTTTGACGTAGAAATCAGGTGACACCTGATGGTTTTGTCAGGTGAACACCTGATGCCCGGCTCACAATATCAGCGTAACGTAGAAACAGAGAGAGAATTCCACCAAATCTCCTCCTCCCCTCCTTGTGAAGACCGGGCACATGTGGTCCGGCCTTCGCTTTATTTCCTCCAGCCTCTGCACGCCCGCTATCCTCGCCATCCGCCTCGCGCCATGTGTGCTACGCAGCAGATCGCCCGCCACTGGCGCCCTCTGCCTTGCGCGCGGTAGCCTAAAGGGCAGATGGGGTGAGCGCCCATCTGCGACAGACCGCCACGACGCCACGAGACTGCGGCATAAAGGAGCTGAGCATGACACCAGATGAGGCAGCGGGAGCGACGACATCGACCACGGCGGACGCCCGCCATGACGCGGGAAAACTGGCGGGGCAGGTCGCGCTGGTGACTGGAGCCAGTTCGGGCATCGGGCGGGCCATCGCGCTCGCCTTTCTGGACGCGGGCGCCGACCTCGTGGCGGTAGCGCGGCGCGCCGAGCGGCTGAACGTGCTGGCCGAGGAGGCGCAGCGCATGGGGCGCGCCTGCCGCCTGGTGAC
>DATAED010000184.1:0-8434 GCA_036258195.1 Ktedonobacterales bacterium | reverse complement strand
CGATGTAGGCGACGCCGTTGACGATGGCGGGTGAGGCTGCGATGCCGCCGCCCGTCAGATAGGCCCACTGTCGCTGGAGCAGCGCGACGTTGCCGGTGGTGAGGATGCTCTCTGCGCTGGCCGAGGTGCGCGCCAGATCGTGCAGATAGGTGGGCCAGTCCTGGCCAACGGCGGCAGTGGCGGCGGCGTGGCGTCCATGCGCCAGCGCGGGCGCCCCCGGCGCAAAAGGGAGCGCGGCTGAGAGCAGCAGCGCGCCGATGGTGGCCAGGCTGAAGCCGAGCCTGAGGGTCAGGCGCCGCCAGAGTGGAGTTGTCATGGTCAAAGATTCCTTCGTGTGTGCTCCCCAACCGATCGCGCCGCCAACACAGACCGGGGCGTCCGTCAGGCGGCGTCTGGCGATGGGCACAGCGCAAGCCGATGGTGAGGGTATCGAGCGTTAGAGCGCGGGGCGGCGCAGAGGACGCCTTCAAGTGAGCGCAGTGAGCGCATAGACCCTGGAAGAGGGATGCGATTGGCGCCGCCGCGCTCGATCTCGCTTCAGGTGGGGCAAGAGAGCGCAACGGAGCGTTATATGCCAGACGAATGAGTAGCCAGGAAGGACAATAGTGGGGAGAAACGCATGCTGCCCGGCGCCCTCGACCATTCATGGCCGCGATCGTTCACAAGCCCAGCCAGCGGCGCCCCCATTGGGTAGGCTGATGCGCGGCCCATGCAGTATACTCAGATGCGGCGGCGCGCCCCCTGGCACAGCAGCGCGCGCCGTTCACTCTCCCATCTCCCGCCCGCAGAGAGGAACGATCGAGATGCCACTGATGGGGAACCTGCGCCAGTTCACGCTGCCCAATGTGCTGCACGCCATCGAGAGCGGCCAGCGCACCGGACGCTTGCGCCTGGCCTACAATGGCCTGGAAGGCGCGATCTATTTCTCCGGTGGGCAGCTCCTGCTGGTGGAGCGCTCTGGCCAGAATCCTCCGCTGGCCCAGCAGTTCCTGCGAGCGCGGCTCATCTCGCCAGAGCAGATCGAGAACGCCACCGGGCTGCCCGCCGAGCAGGCGCAGGCGCTGCCCGACGTGCAGGCGGTGCGGGCGCTCACCAGCGCACGGGTGCTGACCCAGAGCCAGCTGCGCTCCTGGGCCGAAGACGACGCCATCACGATGCTGGTGTCGGCGTTCGGCTGGCCAGATGGCGACTTCCTCTTCGAGGATGGCATGCTGATCCCGCCGGGGCGCGTGGCGCTGCCGCTGCCGGTCGGCCCGCTGATCGAGCAGGCGCAGCGCCGCCAGCGCGACAGCAACGTGCGCAACCCACCGCCGCTGGCGCCCGAGATGATCGTGGACTTCGCCGAGGTCGATCCCGCTGGCGAGGTCATCAGCATTACCCGCGAGCAGTGGAGCCTGCTGACGCAGATCGACGGCGCCTCGTCGCTGATCGCCATCAGCCAGCGCATGGCGCAGCCCGAGCTGAGCGTCATGCGGCTGGCCAGCCAGCTCACCGTCTCGGGCGTGCTCGTCGTCGTGGGCAAGGCCTGAGCGCGAACGTCCCCTTGCCAGGCGCTGGCGGCGTGTGATATAGTCCCACTCGCCGAGAGGCCGCGCCTGCGTCACAGCGCCTGGCCCCCGGTCACAACACGCTTATACCCAATACGTGACGCGCCCCAAATCGCTCGATTGACGCAATTGCGCAACTGCGCAGGAGGTGTACGCATGGCTCCAGCTCGCTTCCAGCGACGCCTGTCGCTGCTCGGCCTGCCGCAGTCAGGCCGCCTGCTGCATCCCCACTCACACCGATCGCCGAGGGCATAGCCGCCCAGCAGACGATCCAAAGCGTATGAGCGCGGGCGCCAGGCGACGGCGTCCGCGCTTTGCTAGTGCCGCAATCCCCCACACCCACTGTCCACCCTGCCCGTACAGGCGCGTAGGGGGCGAGCGTCTGCCTGCGCGCAATCAGCCGATGATACAAGAAGAGAAGAGCACATCATGTTGAGTGGAAAGATCCTCAAGGCCAATGGCTGGCCCGAGGGCAAAGTGATAGGCCTGGCCAAGGCCGCCGCCGAGCGGATGGAGCGCGAGGGCGCCTCGCAGGCGGAGATTCTGGCGCGGCTGGAGCCAGTGCGGCTCAATCCGGGCGCGTATCTGGCCGACCCGCGCTTCGCCGATCTGGCGCGCGAGGTGATCCGCCGGACGGCGCCGGTCGAGCGCCAGGACGACATAGCCCTGCGCGAGCGCCCCGCCGACTATGCCATCTGGGGCGCCGAGCAGATCGAGCCTGCCGCCATCAGCCAGATGGAGCAGGCGCTGCGGTTGCCCGTGGCCGTGGCGGGCGCGCTGATGCCCGACGCGCACCCTGGCTATGGCCTGCCCATCGGCGGCGTGCTGGCCACCCACGAGGCGGTCATTCCGTATGCCGTGGGGGTAGACATCGCCTGTCGCATGCGGCTCTCGGTCTACCCCGTCTCGCCGATCACGCTGGGGCAGCGGCCGCACGACTTCCGCCGCGCGCTGATCGACCGCACGCGCTTCGGCCAGCGCGAGGGCTGGGAGCGCGGCGACCACCCGGATCATCCCGTACTGGAGGATACGGCCTGGCAGGCGACCCGGCTGCTCAAGGGCTTGCAGTTCAAGGCCAGCCAGCAGCTTGGAACCTCTGGCAGCGGCAACCACTTCGTGGAGTGGGGCGTCTTCCGGCTGTACGCTGACGACGAGCAGTTGGGGCTGACGGCAGGCGAATACCTGGCGCTGCTCTCGCACAGCGGCTCGCGCGGCGTCGGCTTCAAGATCGCCAATACGTTCACGGATGTGGCGGCGCGTGAGCGTGGCGGGCTGAGCGGCGAGATGCAGCGGCTGGCGTGGCTGCCGCTCGACAGCGAGGCGGGCCAGGACTACTGGCTCGCGATGGAGCTGGCAGGCCGCTTCGCCTCGGCCAACCACCACGTCATCCACCACCGGGTGGCGCAGGCGGTCGGGCTGAAGGAGATCGCGTCAGTCGAGAACTTCCATAACTTCGCGCAAAGGGAGACGCTCGTCAACGGCTCATCAGTCATCACGCACCGCAAAGGCGCGACGCCTGCTGGCCCCGACATGCTGGGCATCATCCCCGGCTCGATGGGCGACGCGGGCTATGTCGTGCGCGGGCGGGGCGCGCCCAGCAGCCTGAACTCCGCCTCGCACGGAGCCGGGCGCCGGATGAGCCGCCGCAAGGCCATCGAGAGCGTCTCGCGGCGTGACCGCGATCTCTATCTGCGCGAGCGCGGCGTGACGCTGCTGGGCGGCGGTGTGGATGAGTCGCCACAAGCCTACAAAGATATCGAGTCGATCATCGCGGCGCAGGCCGACCTGATCGACGTACTCGGCAAGTTCACGCCACGCATCGTGCGCATGGCCGACGAGCCGGGCGACTATTGAGTGATGACCGCGCCCCCATCTCCCTCTCCTTGCGGGAGAGGGAGATGGGGGCGCACATCCTAGCCCGCGCAGGCGGGCTTTGCGGCCCGCAGGCCCTCAGCCTGCGGCTTCAGCCGCCCCTGACATCCCCTCGCGCCCTCGCGCTCACCCCGCATACCCGCTGCCGTCGAAGATGGTCTGCTCGTCCATGCCCACGAGCCGGTTGAAGGTCACGCCGGGGTGACGCTGGAGGTAGAGCGCGACGATGTGGTCCCCAATCGCGTAGCCCGCGCCATTGGGGATGCCCTGCGAGGGGTCGCCGAGCATCTCGTTAGGCTCGTTGGGGTTGGCGTATTGCGTCAGCGTCGGCTGAAACTGCGCCCACAGCGCCGCCTCTTCTTCGGAGCTGATGCCCCACTCGATCGGCTGTCCAGTCATGTGCTCGGCGAAGTTGTCGGCCAGGCCATCGGTCACCATGTTGCCGAGCAGCGTCAGGTAGGCGTTGCCCTCGCTGCCCAGCCGGTCGTAGCGCACGACCTCCAGATACTCGTGGTCGAGCGCGCCATTCATGTAGAACCAGTCGCTCGTCGCGTTGCGCGTCAGGCTGCGGTTGAGGGGATCGGACTCCCAGAACGGGATCAGCAAGCTCTGCTCACCAGAGGCGCCATAGAACTTGTCCGTATTCCACGGCACGAGATAGGCGGAGGTCTTTGGCCCTGGCAACTCTTTGGCGGCGGCCTGCAAGACCGCCAGCGCCTGCCCGGCGACATTCGCCGTCTGCATATCCTGGGTGACACAGCGGAACGCGCCGGGATTGATGGCGCTGAGCGACGTATTCCATGCATCCACGCCGCCGACCGCCTCGGTGAAGATGTCATCCATCGGCGGATACTCGCCCAGCACATCCACGCTCCACAGATGCGTGCGCTGGCTGGTGGGCTGGCCACTGGCGTCGTGGGCGTAATCGAGAACTTCCTTATAGACGGGCTGCACGGTGAACTGCCCGCTGGCGTCGCGGGGAACGGCGTCGCTGGCCCTGGCTTGCGGGCAGACCAGCGGCGCCGCTGGCTGCAGGCTGATCGGTCGCCCGGTGAGACGTCTCAGCGCGAGCGGGCCGAGCATGACGCCGACGATCGCCACGCAGACCACCAGCGCTACCAGCCCCGCCGCCGCGATCAGCCAGCCGCGCCGCCGTGGCGCCGGTGATCCACTCGCCATGGGAGACTCCAACACCAGACCGCTCCTCTGTTACCCGTCCTGCCCGCACGCCATGCCTTCACGGCGCCAATCGTGCGACGGCGCCGCGCGTCACACCTGTCATCGCAGTATAACGCCTCATCGCTCGGCATGAGAAGGCGTCGGCGCACCGGGCGCAACGAACAGGGAGCGTCCCAGCCCCGCTGGCGAAGAATCCGCTCGATTGAGTACACTGCATGCAGGAGCACAATGTGACCACTCGCCAGCGTCATGCGCCTGAGCGATCATAAGGTAACGAGGGGAACGGAGAACACTGCCTATGGCACGCGCCACGCAGCGCCGCGTCGGCCTCATCGGGCGCCCGCTCAATCACTCGCGCTCACCCGCCATGCAGCAGGCGGCATTTGATGCGCTGGGTCTCGACATCCGCTATGAGCTGTGGGAGACGCCGCAGAGCGATCTGCGCAAACGCATCGATGCGCTGCGCCAGCCCGATATGCTCGGCGCGAACGTCACCATTCCCCACAAGCTGGCGGTCGCCCCGCTGCTCGACGTCCGCGTCTCCACCGCGCGCTACCTCGCCGGCGCGGTCAACACCATCGTGCGCGAAGAGACGCCGCACGGTGTGCGCCTGGTGGGACATAACACCGACTCCACCGCGCTGCTGCGCATCTTCGACGAGCAGCGTATCTGGCGGCCCGATCTGCGTGCGCTGGTGCTGGGCGGGGGCGGCGCGGCGCAGGCGGCGCTGGGCGCCATCCTGTTGCGTGGTGGGCTGCCCTGGGTGGCGGCGCGCAAGCGCTCGGCTGCGCGCCAGGCGCTCGAAGCGCTCTACAGCCGCCGCGAAGAAGCTGGCCGCCTGGAGGCCATCGGAACGAGTGGCGTCTTTCCCAACGGGCCATTCGCCGCGCCCAATCACCTCAAAGACTTCGCCTTCGCGCTCGACGACAGCGAGGCGCTCACCGCCGCGCTTGCTGAGACCCACCTGCTGATCAACGCGACGCCCGTCGGCACGCGCGACCTCCAGGCGGCGCCGATCCCCATCGAACTGCTGCGCCGCATGCCGCGCGATGCATTCATCCTCGATCTCGTCTACAATCCGCCGGAGACGGCGCTGGTGCGCGCGGCGCATGCGGCAGGGCTCCGCGCCATCGGCGGTCTCTCGATGCTGCTCTATCAGGGCGCGGAGTCATTTACCCTGTGGACTGGCCATGAGGCTCCGCTGGCAGTGATGCGTCAGGCGCTCGAAGCGTCGTTGCGTGTGGAGAGCTGACGTCGGCGCATCGTTTTCCACTGTCCACACACATCTGGGGACAACTGCGCTGTTGTGGATATGTCGTTGTTGGTGTCCGCTCTTACTTCTTTCTCTTCATGTATATGAATGAAAAGAGAAATAGTAGTACGTAGTATTAGGGCCGGTGGATAGTGGGGATAACCCGCTAGAGCGCCCTCGCCATACATGGCTCAACACTGACTGCGTCTGGGCGCGCACGATTATCCCCACCCCATCCACCAAGGCGTGCGGCGTGGGTAAATGCCGGGCAACGCTGGGATATCTGCTGGCCAATTGTGGATGGCTGCGGATAACTTCCAACCCCTGTCCACAGCATCCACAGCGCATCCCCAATCCCATCCACTATGCCGGTGGATAGCCTCCAATCTTTCCACCAGCGTTCCCAGACCATCCACAGCGTCATCCACAGGATCGTCCACACGGCCAGGCGACTTTGCGCATGTTCATCCGCGCGCATCGACAGACGGCGCCCAACATTCCCACGGGTTATCCACAATGACATGGAGTTATCCACAGGGTTATCCACCGTCTGTGTCGCCAGACAGGGGGCTGTCGGTGAAATCCCAGAGGGTCTCGCAGGCCCTCCATTCGCGCCAAGTTATCTACACTGGCGGCCACTTTTCCACACGAATAGGCTATTTATCCACGAAAACGTGGTTTGGGCGATGTGGACGCTGCCCAGTCGCTCTGGAGCGGGCGGCCGCCGCTGAGGCGCATGCCCTCCTGCTCAGTACGGAGCGTTTTCTGGTGGACGCGAGTTATCCACACCAGTGTGTACAGATAGCGCGGGTGTGAACTGAGCGCCGGATAGCGTCGATGGCGACAAACTTACATTATGTCAAGTTAAAAAGAGAAGGGTGCGCATGATAGTCCCGCTCGCGGGGGTGTTCCTGGCTAACATGCGACCACATCGGATACAATAGCGTCGATGGCCGATGATGGCGCTTCGGCGCCATGAGCGCGCCTGGCTGCTGGACACAAGGTGGTGTCAGCGGAATGAGGCCAATCGCGTCGAGCATCATGCGAAGATTTCCTCCCTGGCGCTTGCATGTTGGCTGTCTAGTTGCGATGGCTGGGCCTCGGGCAATAGGTGTGCGGGCCAGGACTGAGACACCTCCACTATGCGATGCGGCATGGCGCGAGCCACTGTCTGGCGCGCTCAGAGCATGGAGCGCGAAGGCGAGAGCGCGGTGAAGCGCATCTACCTGTTGAGGCCAGCTCGCCACTCTGCGGCTGGTCGCGCGGCAATGCGCTTGAAAGGAACAATCCGTGCCGGGAACTGGCTCAACCTCCTCGATCTCCATCACGATCTCCACCCCTCGCGGGAGTGTCTGTGGCAAGTGGCGACCATCCAGCGTGACACGCGCCGCCGCCATCCTGATTCCTGATGCGCCAGGCGCCCCGGATGGCCCATTCCACCTCTTCGATGAGCTGGCGGCGCGCATTCAGCGGGCGGGGGTGAGCGTGTTGCAGTTGGAGCCATGCTCAGCAGCGTTCGACGAGCGGCTGATGTGCCTGCTCTCGGCGCTGGCGGCGCTGCGACGCCAGGGGGTGCAGCGCATGGCGTTGATCGGCTGGCATGCGGGGGCGGCGCTCGCCATCGCCGCTGGATCCGACAGCGAGACGGTCATCGGCGTCGCCGCGCTGGCCCCCAACGATGCCTGCCTCGAACTCGTAGCAGAGATTGCGCCGCGTCGTCTGCTGATGCTGCATGGCTCTGCGGATAGTGTTGCGCCTGCCACCATCTCACGCACGCTCTACATGCGGGCGGGTGATCCCAAAGAGTTGGTCATCTTTCCCGGTGAGCGCCACGACTTCTCGGTCTTTCACGATGAAGCGCTCGACAAGCTGACGAGCTGGACGCGCTCGCTGCTGCGTAGCCCATTCAAGCCGCACGCCGCACAGCATCGCAGCGCTGCGGCACGAGAGATCGCGCCCATGCTGAGCGACACCCCCGTCGCGGCGCCCACCACGCTCTAGCGCGCTTGCTGGTCCTTCCTCCCGCAGAAGCGGCGCGCCAACACAGGATGGTGTTGGCGCGCTGTGTTGCTGCGCTGACCGCTGGCGCTCTCAGAACTGGTAGCGGGTTTGGCTCCACTGGTCGCCTCTGGTGGTTGCGAAGACCTTGGTGGGCGTGACCGCGAACAGCAGCAGCGGTTCGCTCGCGGAGTCATCCCATAGGATCCCGTCGCGAAGCTGGATGGGCCAGCCCTCGCCCCACAGGATAGCCTGTTGCTGGTAGAAGCGTTCGTGCGCGGCTGTGTCAGTGACTGGGGCGGCATCACCCTCGACTACGATGTCGAATCCGGTGGCCAGGTGGTTGCAGCCAGTCGTCAGCGCCACATGTGGGTTTCTCCGCAGATTCTTGAGCTTCTGTGCGATGGAGCCTGTCCCAAAGTAGAGGATCCCATCGAGCCAGGCGGCTGCTATGGGCGTGACATGCGGGCGTCCATCGGCGCGTACCGTCGACAGCCAGAAGACCTCAGCGGCTTCGAGGACGCGACGAGTCTCCTCCCACGGCGTCGCCACGGCGTTTGGCGTACTGCTGTGTCCCAGGTCGATG
>DATAED010000183.1:0-10051 GCA_036258195.1 Ktedonobacterales bacterium | reverse complement strand
CGCGCGTGCGCGCCTGCTCGATGGCCGACTGGAGCAGCGCGACCCGCCTGGCCACATCGCCGACACGCTCCACTGGTATCTCCCTCAATTGATCCAGCAAAGCATCCAACCAGGAGGGGAGATCCAGCGCGAAGCCGCCTTTGGCGTTCACATATGCATGGGCGATGGCGGGCGCGTCGCCGCCCTCCCGGCGAATGTCGTCGAGCAGGCGGCGGCTGGAGCCCAGCCCCGCCAGCGCGTCCATCGTTTCGTCATAGGCTTGCAGTTGTTCCCACAACTCGTCGGGCAGCGCAGTATGTTGCGCTTTTACTGCGTCCAGGGCTGGCCGCAGCGCGGCGAGCAGCGTCTCAGCGTGGTCGCGGTAGCGCTGTTCGAGCTGCTGGAGCAGCGCGTCGCTGGCGGGGGTGAGCAGTTCGCGATGTTGCTCCAGATAGCGGCGCTGCGCGTCGGCTGGCGATGCATTGAGCCAGGCGATCAGCGTGTCCATGCCCTCCAGATCAGCGGCGCGCGGGCTGGCCGCGCCCTGGTTCGCGGCAAGCGCCTGCCGCAACTCCGCCTGGATGCTGGCGATCTGCGGATCGCCGGGCGGCAGCCCCAGCCGCTCTGCCAGGAAGGCTGGGTCGGCCACCCCGCGCTCTGCTTCGTCACGAGTCAGTGCGACCTGATTCTCGGACGCCCCTTCCGCTGCTCCGGCGCCCAGGCCTGACTGCCCGAACGCCGCTGCGCCAATGATGGCCTGGTAGGCCGCGTCTACCCCGTCGCTGTGCGCATGGCGTAGCAGGTCAGCGTGGCGCTGGAGGGTCGCGGCGGTTCGTTCATCGCCTGCTTTGCTGGCGCCTTGGGAGGCGTCTTCCAGCAGGGTGGGCGAGTCGGCAGGTAGCTCGGCCAGATGCTCGGCCAGCCATTGGCGCGATGCGGGCCAGCTCGGCGTCTGATACCACGCTACCAGTGGCTCTGGCAGCGACTGAAGCAGCGTGTCGCGCTCCATCGCTTGCCCCATCACCTGCGCGATCGATTGCACGGCACGCATACCCTGCTCAATCTGCTCCGCTGTCGGGTCGGACGCGGCTAGATTGGTCAGCGCTTCGCGCCCTGCTGGTGTGACATGGCGCATGAACGTCTCGTCGGCCAGCATCACGCGCGCCATCTCACGAGCGCGCTCCAGCTCGGTCGCGTCATCGCCCGCTGGCGCGGATGAGGCTGGCGCCGCGGCGGGAGCGTCAGTCGGGGGCGGACTAGCCTGCGCTGGCTGATCGGTCTTGCGCTGCTCGCGCGGCGCGAGAAAGCCGAAGGGATTGAATCGCTTTGAAGGCATGGCGGACGCTCCTGTTCCCCTGCGCCTGGCCACCAACATCCCCACCGCACGTCCTGCGTTGCAGCAAGCATACACCACCGCGCGAGCATTGTCGCGCCTCCCTGCCGCAGCGAGAGCAGGGGAATGAGTTGGGAATGGGGAACGCGTCGCGTTAGTAGCAGCAGCTATCCTTGAAGCCGCAATTGGCGCAGATCGTCGCCTTGCCGCCCTTCAGGTCGGGCATCGGCTCGCCACAGACGGGGCAGGGCATCTCGCGCGCGTCATGCTCGCGCCGCTCCATCTGCTCCAGTCGCTCCGTCTGCTGCGGCGCGTTGGCCTGCGCATCGGCGGCTGCTCTGGCTGATCCGGCTGGCTGGCTCGACATCGCTCACTTTCCCCCGCTTGGCGATTGATCTCTATTGATTTCTCTAGAACCATTGTACCCTAGCGCATGCCTCTCTGCGCCTCTGTTTGCCCACGCGCGATGACCTGCGGCGATTTTCGCGGAGGGTTGGCGAAGGGTGAGATGGGCGTGGTATAATCTGCGCACGGCGAGTTAGTGTACTAAGTACACTTAATGTCGGGTCGGCGCGGGCGTGCTCGCTTGCGTGCGATCAGCCAAGCCAGAGCGAGCCGGGCGATGGGGCCAGCTCGCAGGCGCGAAAGGAGCCGGGACTTGACCGGACCAACGGAGCACACGCCAGCGCGGGCGCACGCCACCGCGCGCCCTGATACCATCACAGATACAACCTCCAATACACAGGATTTCGATCTCATCATCGTCGGCGGCGGCGTCGCGGGCCTCTCCGTGCTGCTCTCGCTGCCCGCCCAGACACGGGTGGCGCTGCTGACCAAGGCCGCGCTGGGCGAGAGCAACACGCGCTACGCGCAGGGCGGGCTGGCCGCTCCCGTCGGGCTGGACGACGACCCCGAGCTGCAACTGCGCGATACGCTGACGGCGGGCGCCGGGCTGGTGGACGAAGCCGCCACCCGCGCGATGCTGGCTGAAGCGCGCGAGGCCGTCGCCTGGCTCGTAGCTCAGGGGACACAGTTCGACGAGCGCCAGCGCGCATCGGCCACCGCCGAGGAGTCGGCGGCGAGCGATGATCCGCTGCGTGCGCTGGCCACGCGCTACGATCTGACGCTGGAGGCCGCGCACAGCCGCCGCCGCGTGCTGCACGCGCATGGCGACGCGACCGGCGCCGAGATCGAGCGCGCCCTGGTGGCCGCCGCGCGCAGCCGACCGCACACCACCGTCTACGAGCACGCGCTGGCGCTCGACCTCGCGCTGGATGCGTCGGGCGCCTGCGTCGGCGTGGACGCGCTGATCGGCGGGCGGGTTCTCCGCCTGCGTGGCGCGCGCGGCGTGGCGCTGGCCAATGGCGGCGCCGGGCGGCTGTGGCTGCGCACCTCCAATCCCGCTGGCGCGACCGCCGACGGCGTGGCGCTGGCGTGGCGCGCGGGCGCGGCGCTGGCCGATCTGGAGTTCTGCCAGTTTCATCCCACCACGCTGGCGGTGGATGGCCCCGATGGGCAGCCATTCCTGGTCTCGGAGGCGGTGCGCGGCGAGGGCGCCTGGCTGCGCAACACGCGCGGCGAGCGCTTCATGCCGCGCTATCATCCCGACGCCGAGCTGGCCCCGCGCGACGTGGTGGCGCGCGCCATCCTCAGCGAGATGCTGGCCGAGGACGCGCCCAGCGCTTTCCTCGATCTGCGCCACCTGCCCGCCGAGGAGGCGCGCGCGCGCTTCCCCAGCATCACGGCGGCCTGCAAAGCGCGCGGGCTGGATCTGGCGACCGACCTGATTCCCGTGGCTCCGGCGGCGCACTACTACATGGGCGGCGTCGTGACAGACACCTGGGGTCGCACGACCGTTCCACAGCTCTACGCCATCGGCGAAGTGTCGTGCACGGGCGTGCATGGCGCCAACCGCCTCGCCAGCAATTCGCTGCTGGAGGGGCTGGTCTTCGGGCGGCGCGCGGCGCGGCTGATCGGCGGCGCTGCGGAGGCGATGCAGGCGGCGGGCGACTGGCCCACGACGCCCGCGCTGACCGGGCCGTGGGTCGAGCTGGAGCGCGTCATCATGCCGCACAGCGAGCCAGACGCGCCCATCGCAGTGGAGGTGCGCGGCAAGACGCAGCGCCTGATGTGGCAGCATGTCTCGCTGCGACGCGACGCCGGGGGGCTGACGACCGCGCTGGAGCGCCTGCGCGCGCTGGCGGCGGGCGGGCCATATGATGCGGAGACGGCCAATATGCTGCTGGTGGCGCAGGGCGTCACGCTGGCCGCGCTGAGCCGGGCAGAGAGTCGCGGTGGCCACTACCGCACGGACTATCCGCAGCGCGAGACCAGCCGCGATGGGCGGCACACGATGCTTTGGCCGACACATACCCCACAGCCGACTCACGCAGGACAGGAAGAGCAACAAGAAGAGCAGCAGGAGGCGACGCATGCCGTACACGTCTGACGCGCCCGATACGCTGGAGCGACGGCGGGCCGATGGTTTCGCCTATGACCCGATCTTCGATGTGGAGCTGGCGCGGCGTGCGCTGGCCGAGGATGTCGGGCGCGGCGACCTGACCAGCGAGGCCACCATCCCGGCGCGCGCGCGGGCGCATGGGCGCATCATCGCCAAGCAGGATGGCGTAGTGGCCGGGCTGCCGATGGCGGCGCTGGTCTTCCGCCTGCTCGACCTCGATACGCATGTCGTGCTGATCGCGCATGATGGCGACCGCGTCACCCAGGGGCAGCGCCTGGCCGCGCTGGAGGGCAACGCGCGCGCGCTGCTGACGGCGGAGCGCACGGCGCTCAACTTCCTGGGGCGGCTCTCGGGCATCGCCACGCTGACGGCGCAGTGCGTGGCGGGCGCCGCTGGCACGCAGTCGCATGTGGTGGATACGCGCAAGACGACGCCGGGGCTGCGCGCGCTGGAGAAGTACGCTGTGCGCATGGGCGGCGGCGAGAACCACCGCTCCGGCCTGGATGACGGCATCCTGATCAAGGACAACCATATCGCGGCGGTCGGCAGCCTGACCTCGGCGGTGACGCGCGCGCGGGCGCACGCCTCGCACCTCATCAAAGTAGAGGTGGAGTGCGAGGACGAGGCGCAGGTGCGCGAGGCGCTGGACGCCGGAGCCGACGCCATCCTGCTGGACAACATGACCGATGAGGCGATGCGCGCGGCGGTGGAGCTGATTCGCGAGCGCGCCCCACGGGTGATGATCGAGGCGTCGGGTAATATCGGCGCCGACCCGCAGCGCATCGCGGCGGTGGCCGCCACCGGCGTCGACCTGATCTCGCTGGGCGCGCTGACGCACTCCGCGCCCAATTTCGATGTTTCTCTGGAGTTCGATGTGGAGTAAGTCCGCATCCGCCCCGATAGATGCAGTACGGCGCATGTCAGCGATTCCTGAGCGATTCCTGGCGCCGAGGAGTGTTCTCTCATGACGACGAACATCCAACTGCCGGTCATTCCGGCGCAGCAGCAGAACGAGCAGGGGCAGCCGCTGGTAGTGGCCTGCGAGGAGAGCGCCGACGCGCAGGCGCTGCCAGCGCTGGTTGAGTGGCGCGCGCGCGCGGCTGGCGCGCAGGCGGCGCATCGTCCGCTGCACGCGGGCGCCGAGCGCGCCGACCAGATTCCGCGCGAGTACGCGCTGATGAGCCAGCCCGAGCTGGATGAGCGCATCGCGCGGGCGCGAGCGACGCTGGGCGAGCGGCTGGTGATCCTGGGCCACCACTATCAGCGCGACGAGATCATCAAATACGCCGATGCGCGCGGCGATTCGTTCAAGCTGGCGCAGTACGCCGCGACGAAGAAGGAAGCCGACTACATCCTCTTCTGCGGCGTGCATTTCATGGCCGAGAGCGCCGACATCCTCAGCGAGCCACGCCAGCAGGTCATCCTGCCAAATCCCGCCGCGGGCTGCTCGATGGCCGACATGGCCAATATCGCCGAGGTGGAGGAGCTGTGGAGCATCCTCGACGATCTCTATCGCGATGAGGCGGGCGAGGGGCAGTCGATCATCCCCATCACCTACATGAACTCCGCCGCCAACCTCAAGGCGTTCTGTGGGCGCAACGGCGGCATCGTCTGCACGTCATCCAACGCCGCGCAGGTGATGGCGTGGGCCTTCGCACGAGGGCAGCGCGTGCTGTTCTTCCCCGATGAGCACCTGGGCCGCAATACGGCGCTGAAGATGGGCATCGCGCCGGAGCGCATCGTGGTATGGAATCAGCGCCGCGACTTTGGCGACATCGCCGATGAGCAGACGCTGATCGACGCGCAGGTGATCCTGTGGAAGGGCTGGTGCTCGACCCATCAGCGCTTCTCGCCGGAGCAGATCGCCGAGGCGCGCGAGCGCTTCCCCGGCGTGCGCGTGGTGGTGCATCCGGAGTGCAACCACGAGACGGTGATGGCCGCCGACCTGAACGGCTCGACGGAGTACATCATCAAGGCGGTCGAGCAGTCGCCCGCTGGCTCCATCTGGGCGATCGGCACGGAGATCAATCTGGTGAAGCGGCTGGCGCAGGAGCACCCCGACAAGACGATCTTCTGCCTCGATCCCATCGTCTGCCCCTGCTCGACGATGTACCGCATCCACCCGGCGTATCTGGCGTGGGTGCTGGAGGAATTGGTGGCCGGGCGCGTCGTCAACCAGGTGACCGTGGACGGCGAGACGGCGCGCTGGGCCAAGGTGGCGCTGGAGCGCATGCTGGCTACCAAGGGGGCGTGAGGGCCGACCACAACCCTTCATGACACAGCGTCAGGAAGTCGCAGCCGTCCGCAGTGAGAAGGTCGGCTGCGACTCTGTCTCTGGCCCCAGTGGAATCAGCAGGATGGGCGTGCGCGCCTGCCGCACGAGCTGTGTGGCGACCGCGCCAGCGAAGAAGTGGTCATTGCGCAGCTGGCTGTGTGTGGTCAGCGCCATCGCCCCTATCTGTGGGCGCAGCGCGAAGGCGACCAGCGCCTCGCCGGGCTCGCCCAGCAGCAGTTTGGTGGAGATGGCGACGGCGGTATTGGCGGCCGCCCGTGCACGCGCCTCGCGCAAATACATGCGCGCCGCTCGCATCGCTCGCAATGCCGCCTGCCGCGTGACCTGCGACCCGCGCTCAGATATGCGCCATCTGGGCCGTCGCACGACGTGCGCCAGGACAACCTCGCCGCCGACCAGTGCGGCCAGCGAGCAGGCCAACGGGATGGCGCGCTCGGCGTGCAGATGGCCATCCAGTGGTACGACGATCAGCGGGGCGCCGTTGATCGGCTGAGTGGCCTGGCGCTCTTCTGGCGGCCAGAAAAGCAATGGCGCGCCCTGCCGCAGCAGTGTCCACGCTCCGGTATGCGGATAGCAGGCGATCTCTGACCGCTGGCGCTGCTCCCATGCACTGGCGATGTGGTCGGTGGCTTGCTCACCTGCGCTGCCGAGCGACGACGGCGCGCATTCCTCCCAGAGCCGCCGCGCCACCACCTGCGATGCCTGCCTGATATGCGAGCGTTGCGCTGTTATCTCGTGTGTCATGATGCTGTCTCCTGACTGACGCTCGCCAGACGATTCACCTCTTCACATCATCGTGTGCGCGCGTCTCGTCACGATCACGGCGGGCTGGTGGGCTATCACTGCCGGGTCACAGCGCTTGCCCACGCGGCCGACGCATACGTTTGACGAGGCTGAGACGTGGCGCCGCCACTGTGTGCCGCTGATGTGATGCGCCTATCGCATGCTACGAGCGCGTGGCGTTCTGCCGCGTATCACCCGGAGGCGCCTGCGAGCGCCTCCGCGGGGCAAGCGAGAAGGAGGAGATGGCGTGAAGACAGTTGTGGGGATGTTTGAAACCACCAGCGACGTGGACGCTACCATCACCGAGTTGACCAGTAATGGCTTCGACAAGAGTGATATCAGCGTGGTCGCGCGACGCGAAGTCCTCAAAGACAGTGGGCTGGACGTCACGACTGGCGCGGAGGTAGGCGCCATCACGGGAGCGACGACTGGTGGCATCGCCGGACTGCTGATCGGCCTGGGTGCGCTGGTCATTCCGGGCATCGGGCCGATTGTCGCGGCTGGTGAGTTCCTGACCTGGATAGGCGCGATGGTGTTGGGCCTGGCTGCTGGCGCGATTGGCGGCGGCCTGCTGGGTGGCCTGGTCGCGCTCGGTCTGCCGGAGCACGAAGCGAAGGTGTATGTCGAAGGCGTGAAGCGGGGCAACCTGATCGTCGCGGTGCGCGCCCCCGAAGAGCGCATCGCCAAGGCGGAGGAGATCTTCAAAGCTGGAAATGCGGTGGACATCAACTCGCGTCGCCAGGAGTGGGAAGAGGCCATCGTGCCACTGAACGCGCTGGCGTCCTCGGATGTCGAGTATCCCGCCACGCCGCGGTAGTGGCCAGCGCCTGGGCAGCCAGGGTAACGGAGCCGCCTGCGTCGAGCAACATCGCTCGGCGCAGGCGCTTCTTATTGTGCAGTGATGACGCTCACAGCGGCGCTGGGCGAGACACAGATGTGAGTATCAGCAGACGATTTGAGATGGCTGTGTTCTCTCGCGGCGATAGGCTTCCCATGAGGGTCGATTTCACGCTGCGCCCGGAAATGTCCGGGAACGAGTAGCGGTGAATCGCCAGGCCACGCTGAACAGCCAGGCTACCTGGCTGTTCAGCGGCCAACGCAGGAGGAGGATTCTCTCATGGCACAGACGTCAGAGCGCATGTCGCTGATCGTCTTCTCTGGAACTGTCGATAAGCTCATGGCTGCTTCCATCCTGGCGACAGGGGGCGCGGCGATGGGTCTGGAGGTCGAAGTCTTTCTCACGACGTGGGGGCTGATGGCCTTCCGCAAGGGCGACTATCTGACCAACACGCGCGTCAGCAAGGACTTCGAGGAGTATGGCCCGACGATGATGGAGGCGATGCAAGCCAAGCAGAGCCCCTCATGGATGGAGAACTTGCTGGGGGCCAAAGAGGTGGGAAGCGTGAAGGTTTACGCCTGCAGCATGACGATGGAGCTGTATGGCATACACCTGGGCGACCTGGAGCCTATCGTCGACGATGTGACCGGCGTGGCGACCTTCGTTGAGCGCGCCAGAGAAGGGCGTATCACGCTCTTCATCTGACACAGGAGCCGCCACCGCTGTTCGAGGCGCGAGCGCCCGCGCTGGCAGCCTGTCCGTGTGGCGCTCGCGCGAAGCGAGGAGGAATTGCTATGTCCACTGCTTCAGATATTCACATCGACCGTGAGATCGATGCGCGTGGTAGCTTCTGCCCTGGCCCGCTGATGGAGCTGATTCGCGGGATCAAAGCGCTGCCCGTCGGTGGGGTCGTCGCCGTGCTGTCGAGTGACTCTGGCTCGGCCAAAGACATCCCTGCATGGATCGGCAAGGCTGGCCACGAGTTCATCGGCGCATTCCAGGAGGCTGGCTACACCCGCTTCATTGCGCGCAAGCTGCGCTGAGAGGGGAAACGGCTATGCCACGGCACATTGTCATCCTGGGCGGGGGCGTCGGCGGAACCATTCTGGCGAACGTGCTCGCGCGCCGCCTGACGGCGGAAGAGGCCGAGGTGACGCTGATCGACAGCTCAGGCATGCACGTCTATATGCCTGCCTGGCTGTACATTCCCTTCAGCGATGAGCCGGTGAGTCGGCGTCACTTCGAGCGGCCTGTGCGCTCGCTGCTGAACCATCGCGTGCATCTGGTCATCGGCGAGGTCACACGCATCGATCCGCAGCGGCGCGAGCTGACGGTGCAGCATGGGGCCAATCGCGACGACATTCGCGGCACAGGTGGCGCGACCAGCGCTATCTATGGCTACGACGAGTTGGTCATGGCAACGGGCGCGCGTCTGGCGCCGC
Organism: Ktedonobacterales bacterium; assembly: GCA_036258195.1. Taxonomy (GTDB): domain Bacteria; phylum Chloroflexota; class Ktedonobacteria; order Ktedonobacterales; family JADMIN01; genus JAKAIY01. The sequence continues at coordinate 922 of DATAED010000183.1, read as the reverse complement.
AGGATCTAACTGGCATGTGCGAGTCGGCGGGCGCCTATCATGAGTTCTATAGCCAGCGGGGCGCGTTTGCGCTGCGCCAGGCGCTCCAGACGTTCACGGGTGGGCGCATCGTCGTTGCGGTGGGCGGCATACCGTATCGCTGCCCACCAGCGCCGCTGGAGTTCACCTTCCTGCTGGATGAATGGCTGCGTCGGCGCCATCTGCGGAGCAAGACCGAGGTGGAGTATCTCTTCCCGCTGCCACGGGTCTTCCCCATCGAGTCCGTCGCGGCGGTCGCAGCGCCGCTGCTCGAACAGCGCGGAGTCAGGTCGCGGCTCTTCTTCAATGCCGATGAGCTGGACGGCGCGAACCATGTGCTGCGCTCGCTCGAAGGCGAAGACGCGCCCTATGATCTGCTCGTGCTGATCCCGCCACATCGAGGCGCGCGGGTAGTCGAGGCGAGTGAGCTGGGCGATGCGCAGGGCTGGCTGGCGACCGACCGCCATACGCTGGCGGTGACGGGCCACGAGCATCTGTGGGCGCTGGGCGATGCGACGGATCTGCCCGTCTCGAAGAGCGGCTCGGCGGCGCACTTCGAAGCCAAAACGCTGGCGGCGCGGCTGGTGGCGCAGATACGCGGCGAGGAGCCTGATCCGGAGCACGCCAGCTACGATGGCGAGGTGATGTGCTTCCTGGAGACGGGTGAGGGCCGCGCGACACAGCTCGTCTTCGACTACGAGCATCCACCGCAGCCGCCGCATCCCAGCCGCTACTATCATATGGAGAAGCAGCTCTTCAACCGGGCCTACTGGCGCATCGTCCCGCAAGGACTGGTCTGAGAGAGCTTGCGCCGACGCTGGACAGATGGACTACGATAGAATGCATGAACGAAAACGCATGCATGCTGGCGCGTAGTCCATCTGTCGACATATCGCTGAGCTAC
>DATAED010000182.1:0-8143 GCA_036258195.1 Ktedonobacterales bacterium | reverse complement strand
CGCCGTGGACTGCGCCGCAGATCCCGGCGGGCGTCCCCATCCTGCCCTCCACCACGCCGCAGCCCACACCCACGGCCATGCCCACAGCCACGCCCGTCCCCTTCAACCCAGGCGGCGGCGGTGGAGGCGGAGGCGGCGGTGGTGGAACTGTGACGGTGACAGCGTTCTCATTCCACGATGGGCAGCCTGGATCGGTGACTGTCCATACCAGCAACCCGAACGCGCAGGTCAATGTGTTCGTGAAGAGTTATGCAGGTGGTGGTACGTCCCCTCAGAACCAGGGAACTACTGATGGTTCTGGCAATGGGACGATTACGATCACGACGACGCCGGCTGGTTGCAACGGTACCGTTTCACTTTGGATCATCACGAACAATTCTGGTACTACCTCAGCGTCAGCGACCTGCGGGCCGTAGGGGGGCGGCAGCAGCATAGCCGAAAATCTCGCTACCGCCGGTCGGCGCGGGGGAAGCTGACGCTGAAGATCGAGCCTCGGCCCGCCGGGTTGTCGATCACGCCGTAGTCGCCGTGCAGCGCGGTGGCGATGATGCGCACGCTGGCCAGCCCCAGCCCGCTGCCCGGCGCCTCTTTGTCTACCTGATAGTAGCGTCGCCAGATGTCGTACTCCTTGGCAGCATCGGGGATGCCCACGCCCGTATCGGCGACCTGCAGCGTCACCATCCGCTCATTGGCGACGAGGCGCACGACCACCCAGCCACCCGGTGGCGTGTACTTGATGGCGTTGCCGATCAGATTGCGCGCCACCTGGAGCGCCCGCTTCGGATCAGCCAGCGCGAGCGGCATGCGCCGATCGAGCTGGAAACTGAGCGTGACGCCCTGTTCCTGCGCAGCGAAGGTCATCTCCTGCGCCGCCTGCTGGGCTTCGACAGCCAGATCCATCTGGCGTGGCTCGAAGGTCAACTGGCCGGCGTCCCGGCGCGTCACCAGATCGAGATCAGAGAGCAGATCAGATATGCTACGCGCCGAGGTCAGCGCTGTGGAGAGCGATTTCAGCGGTGGTGGTGGCAGTCTGTCTCCGTACAGTTTCAGGAACAGTTCGAGCGCGCTGGTGACGGTATAGAGCGGATTCGCCATGTCGTGCGAGATGAGGTTGACCTGCTCGGCGCGGAACCGCTGCATGGCGCGCTCGCTGCTGACATCGCGCCCCACCAGCAGCAGGCGCTGGCGTCGCCCCAGGCCAGGTATCGGCGTCAGGCTGAAATCTATCGTCCGCGCGACCAGCGCTGGCCCCTCAGATCGGCGAGTGGCATCGTCGGAGCCAGCGGTCGCCCGCTGGCCGTGCGCGACTGGCGTGGGCGGAAACTCGCACTCCACATGATCGCGCTGGACACCCGTACGCATCACCTGGCGCAACAGGCAATCAGGCTCGCCCTTGCAGAGCAGGCACGAGCCAGGGGCATGCGAGCTGTCGGTTGCGCGGCCCAGCGCCTTGCACGCGGGCAGGCGCAGCAGCGTATTCTCATCAGTCGCCAGATAGCCCGCGAACGCCCGGTTCACCTGGATGAAGGCCAGATCTTCGTTGAGCAGCGCGATGCCATCTGAGGCCGAATCGAAGAGCGCTTCGAGTTGTTGTCGCTCGGCCTGCGACTGCTGATAGAGGCCCACGTTCTCCAGCGCGGCGGCGACAATTGGACTGAGCCGTTCGAGCGCGCGCACCTCTGACGTCGAAAAGGCGTGCACGCGGGCCAGCGATGCCACGCCACGCAGCCGCCCCTTAGCGATCAACGGCATACAGAGCAGCCAGGCAGTGCTGCCCTTGATCAGCGCGTTCGTGTGTTCGCCGATGCCATCCGCTGGGCCCACTGGCCCATTGTATGGTTTGCCTTTGCGCGCGACCTGCGCGACTCGCGAGCCTTCGGTGTCCTCTGCGATGGTCGAGCCGTTGAGCCGCTCGGCGTCTGCGCCCGCCGCCGCGATCACGCGCAGCCTTTCTGCGCGCCGCTCATGGCGATAGATCAGCGCGCTATCGAACGTGATGACGCGCTGAATGTGCTCGATGATCGTGCGGAACAGCTCATCGGGATCGAGTGTGCTGGTCAGCGCCTGCGATGCGCTCAGGATGGCGTCCAGCTCGGCGGCCTGCGCCTGGTCGCGCTCCACCGAGGCCGCCATCTGGATGGTATCGGACGCCATTTTGGCGAAGGTCTTCAGTATCACGCGACGATTGCCTTCGAAGCTGCGAGGCTGTGAGCTGGTGACGACGAGAGCGCCGATGGTCTCGCCATTCAGAATTAGTGGCGCTGAGCCGAGCGCGCGGATGGCAGCGCTATCTGACCCTAACTGCTCCGCGAGCAGGGGCGTGGTGTGCAGATCAGACAGCGCAAGCGGGGTGGAGTTGACGGGCGTCTGTGCGAGATTCCTGATATTGTCAGCGAACATCTGGGGGATGCTGTCGGGCGCTATCGGCTGCGGCGCGCCCTCCGGTGTGATGGTGTAGGCGATGCGCGAGACGATGAAGCCGTGGCGATCACGCAGGGCAATCCATACGCGCGATGCGCTCAGCACCACGGCGGCGGAGGCGGCGACGTCCGCCAGCGCTTCGAGCGGCCAGTGTGGCTCTGGCGGCGATGGGAGTGACGGGTTCGACAGCACGGCGGCTCTCTCTTGCTACAGCGCGGCTGGTGTTCCGTGCTGATACACAAGCCAGTTCATACACAGTTGTCTGGTGGGATGTGACAACCGCTCAAAAAACCTGGCGCCGGGTGTTCTTGCTCTCTCTTCTCTCAGCGAAGGAGTGTACCATGAGGGTCATCGGGCCGTCAAAATAGCGCTCGCCGCGCCGGGTACCATCAGCGCTATCATTGCGGCTCCCCGGCGCAGTTGCTATAATGGGGCGCAACCCTCAGCGCGTGTCCTGCGATGATCGGCTGCTGGGTTGCGCTCAGATACCCCGTCGCCGGGCGCTCGACCGCTCGATCCCACGCGCCATGCGCGCACACGCCTGGGGAATACAGATGATCGGACGAGTCCTGAAGAACAGGTACAAGCTGGTAGACGAGCGCGGGCGTGGCAGCATGGCGACCGTCTACATTGGCCGCGACCTCGAAACGAATCGCATCTACGCCGTCAAGGCGCTCAGCCGCGAGGCCGCCGCCGACACCGAGCTCTCGGAGCGCTTCAAGCGCGAGTTCGAGCTGCTCTCGCGCATCTCCGGCCCGCACGTCGTCGCGCCGGTCGATTTCGGCGACGACAAGGGCGTCCTCTTCATCGTCATGGACTATGTCGATGGTCACACGCTCAAGCACGCCGTGCTGACGGGCGGGCCGTTCCCGCCGCGCCGCGCCATCGACGTAATCGAGCAGTCAGCGGCGGGCGTGGCCACGGCGGCTTCGCGCGGCGTCACCCACCGCGACATCAAACCGCAGAATCTGCTGTTGACGGTCGATAATACCGTCAAGCTGACTGATTTTGGCCTGGCGCGCAGCCACGAGTCCAAAGACATCACGGTGACGGGCTTCTTCGTCGGCACGCCCTTCTACGTCGCGCCCGAGCAGGTGGAGAATAGCCGCCGGGTCGATACGCGCGCCGACCTCTATTCGCTGGGCTGCGTCTTCTTTGAGCTGCTCAGCGGACGTGTGCCCTACGACGGCGAGCATGCCTGGGATGTGGTCATGAAGCACCTCAATTCGCCGATCCCTTCGGTGACGGCGCTACGCCCCGACCTGCCCGCCAACTACGACGCCTTCTTCCAGCGTGCGCTGGCCAAGCGCCCCGATCAGCGGTTCCAGTCGGCGCAGGAGTTCACGGAGGCAGCGGATGCGCTGCTCAACGGTGAGGATCCCACGCGGATTCCTGTCGCCTCTGGCCCCATCAGCGTCGGCGGCGCCAGCGGGACGGGCGTGCGCGGGGTAGCCGCCCTGGTGGACGTGTCGAGCGGCCAAGTCTTCCCGCTGACAGCGGCGGATATGGTCATCGGGCGCAGCGATCCCGCGCGCAACAACTTCCCTGACATCGACCTGCTGCCGCTCGATCCGTCGCAGGCGGTATCGCGTCGCCATGCGCGCTTCATGCGCCGCGACGGCCACTGTTACATCGAAGATTTGAATGCGTTCAACAAGACGCGCGTCAACGGGCGCCCGCTTGTACCGCATGAAGACGTGGAGCTTCAGGATGGTGATACACTTCGGCTCGGCAATATCGATCTCCGCTTCGAGGCCCGAGGGCGGTAACTGAAGCGATACAACGGAGGTACTCTGCTCTATGGTTCTCGCATATGGCGCCCTGGAGCCGCTGGTGGTGGCTGCCGCTGCCCTCAGCCGGGGAGTTCTGGTCGCGGCTGCGGGTGTCGTGGTCGTGCTGGCAATCCTGCTGGTGTTTGTGATGGTGCTGCGCGGCGGTGGCTCCTCGCGTCAGAAGGCGAGCGGACTCGACTACGATGCGCAGCAGGGACCGATGGGGCAGCCGCATGCGCCCACAGGCGCCGCGCCGTGGTCTGGCGACTCCATGGGCCAGATGGGCGGCCAGATGGGCCGAATGGATGGCATGGGATCGATGGGGCCAATGGGCGGTCAAATGGGCCAGATGGGCCAGATGGGCCAGATGGACGACCGCTTCGACTCGATGGGCCAGGGTCGCTCCGGAGCCCCGCAGCAGGCCCCAGGCTGGGGTGCGAACTTTGGCGAGCCAGCGCAGGCCAGCAATTGGAGCGCCGATGCGAATGCGCCCGCCGCTGGCCACTGGAACGACCAGATGGCTCCCGCTGGTGGCCAGACGGGCGGTCAGATGGGCCAGATGGGCCAGATGGGCGGTCTGAACGACTGGCCGCCGTCCCCTGCGCAGGGTCGCCCCAACGCGAATGCCTGGGATATGCCACCCAGCGGCGGCGCGCCCGCCTGGAATGGCGCGAATGGCGCCGCGCAGGCATCGCCCGCGACACGTCCAGGCGCTGGCAGCAGCCCCGCGCCGTGGGATGCCCCCGCCCAGCCATCCCCCTGGGACGCCGCGCCCGCCGCGCCCAGCCAGCCCCAGTGGGCGCCTCCGCAGCCTGCCGCGCCCAGCCAGCCCCAGTGGAATGGGCAGCCGCAGGGCCAGCCGCAGTGGGCCGCGCCGAGCCAGCCCCAGTGGACGCCGCAGCCCGACGCTGGCATGGCGGGCATGGGCTATCCGGCTCCGCAGCGTGGCGGCTTCGGCCCCCGTCTGGTGGAGCGCAAGCCCGACGGTCGGGAGTTCGACCTCAACAAAGATCGGCTGACGATTGGCCGCCACCGCGAGAGCGATGTCTTCCTCGAAGACCTGGCGGTGTCACGTCTGCACACGACCATCAACCGCGATCCCTCTGGTCGCTACATCCTGCGCGATGAGAACAGCGCCAACGGCACCTATGTCAACGGGCAGCGCGTAGCCGAGCAGGCGCTCAACGATGGCGATGAGGTGCAGGTGGGGCAGACCGTGCTGGTCTTCCACCAGCGCTAATCTCCCGAAATCTCCCAAAAATCTCCAGGTACGTCCAGGGGCAGGCAGTCGGCGAATAGTCAGCGCAGAGAGGCATGGTGTGGCTGGTCAAGAGGCAACCTGGCGCGCCCACGACGATCTGGTCGGCAAGTCCCTGGGTGGCTGTGTCATCACCAATTTGCTCGGTCAGGGCGGCATGGCGCGTGTGTATCGCGCGCACCAGAATCATCTCGACCGCGACGTGGCCATCAAGGTCTTGCCGCCGTTCTATGCCTCCGACCAGAATTTCGTCGATCGCTTCGAACTGGAGGCGCGCTCACTCGCGCGGCTGATGCATCCCAATATCGTCGTCATCCATGACGCGGGCGACGAGCAGGGACTGCTCTACATCGTCATGGAGTATGTGGCGGGCGGCAATCTGCGCGACTACATGACGCAGTCGATGAGCCTGCGCGAGGTGACGCGCATCATCAAAGAGGTGGCCAGCGCGCTCACCTATGCTCACGAGCGCGGCATCATCCATCGTGATGTCAAGCCCGTCAACGTGCTGATGGATGAGTCGAAGCGCGCCGTGTTGAGCGACTTTGGCATCGCGAAGGTGCTGGCCACCAGCGCCGCGCTCACCCGCAGCGGGGCGGGTGTTGGCACGCCAGAGTATATGTCGCCAGAGCAGTGCAAGGGCATCCAGGTCGATGCGCGGGCCGACATCTATGCGCTGGGCGTTATGCTGTACGAAATGCTGACTGGCCATACGCCCTTCGAGGCCGACAACTACACCGCGCTGGCCCACTCGCATATCTACGAGACGCCGCCGCCGCCCTCGACGTACAATCCGCGCATCTCACCGGCGGTGCAGGCGGTCACGCTGAAGGCGCTGGCTAAAGATCCCTCCGAGCGCTTCCAGCAGGCGATGGATATGGCGATCACGCTGGAGCAGGCGGCGGCGGCGCAGGCTCCCTTGCCCCCCGCCACCGAGTATCGCCCCGCGCCCGCAACCGAGGAGTTGGAGCGCGCCGCGCAGAAGATCGTCTGCCCGCGCTGCCAGAGCGAGAATCACGCCAGCCAGCGCTTCTGTTCGAGCTGCGGACTGGCGTTTGATCAGCCGCGCTCAGCCCAGGCGTCGGCGCATCTGATCGCAGTGGCGCACGCCGCGCCAGCCGGGTATGTCACCTGCCCGACCTGCCAGACGCCCAACGACAGCCTCAATCGCTTCTGCACACGCTGCGGCACGAATATGCTGCGCGGTGTCCCTGGCCGCAAATGTTTCAAGTGCGGCATGCAGAATACCCCCGGCACGCGCTTCTGCACGACGTGCGGCGCCTCGTTGGGGTAGCGCGTGTAGTACGCCTCACAAAGCCGTCGCGTAAGCAGTCAAGGAAGCAGGAATAGTGGAAATATGACGATCAAGAGATTAGACCACGTCAGCGTCGTGGTCGACGACCTTGCAGCCGCTGTCGCTTTTTTCACCGCGCTCGGCATGACGCACGAAGACGAGATGCCGGTCGAGGGTTCGTGGGTGGATCGCGTCAACGGGATCGAACGTGTCCAGGTCGACATCGTGATGATGCGAACCCCAGATGGGCACGGGCGGCTTGAGCTGACGAAGTTTCGCAATCCACAACTGGTCGAGAGCGAACCGGCGATGGCGCCACCGAACACGCTGGGCCTCCGGAGCGTCATGTTTGCCGTCGAAAGCCTCGACGACACGATCGCTCGACTGCGCGCCAACGGCGGCGAACTCATCGGCGAGGTGGCCCAGTACGAGGACATGTACAGACTCTGCTATATGCGCGGCCCTGCGGGCATCATCGTCGCGCTGGCCGAGGAGCTATCCTGAAGCGTTCATCGCCTTCGTCGAAACCAGTGGCGCTCTCAGGCGCTCCTTCGACTCGATTCCCTGGCTCGCAATCATCCTGCTTTCTTGCCTGCTTGCGCTGCGGTCTGTCAGGCGCGCTCAGAACACCAACGGGATGAGGCGTCTGGTATGGCTCTGGTATGGCGGATATAGTCCACGTAGGGTTGGCCCAGCGCATCCACGAGCGCGCGCTCTTCCACCGCGACACGATAGCCCAGACCGATCAGCCGTGATCTGAGGACGCAGCCACGGTATCGCGGCGCCCGTCCAGACGGCGGCCAGGACGCACGCGATGATCACGCCTCCGCCAGTGATGACGCTCATCTCGACAATTGACCCGCGATCCGCCTTGCGCGCCATCGGGTCGCGCTGGGGACGCCATCTGGAGGCGCTGATGACTTCAGGAATGCGTGTGACGACTACGACAACGACAAAGGCGATGGTGTAGGCGGGCGTCGTGTAGATGAGCGGGAGCATGCAGCGGATCCTTTCGTGCGCCACGCGCGCTCCAGTTCCCCCTCTCCTCGCGGGAGAGGGCCAGTGGTGAGGTTTCCCGGTCAGCCTCAGATCACGATGTCGGCGACCGACTCGACGATGTGGGTGGGGCGATACGGGAACCGCGCGACGGATTCGCGGGCTGTGACGCCCGTCAGCACGAGGGTGGTCGTCATGCCGGCCTCGGTGCCAGCAATGATGTCCGTATCCATGCGGTCGCCGATCATCATCGCCGTCTCAGAGTGGCCGTCGAGCCGGCGCAGCGCCGACCGCATCATCAGCGGGTTGGGCTTGCCAACAAAGTAGGGCCTGACGCCAGTGGCCTCGTAGACCAGCGCCGCCACCGCGCCCGTCGCCGGAATCATTCCCCCCTCTGTTGGC
>DATAED010000181.1:0-3303 GCA_036258195.1 Ktedonobacterales bacterium | reverse complement strand
ACGCGCCACGCCACATCTCCAGCAACGCCAACGCCATATCAGGCCCCCTCGATGTCTGGTGAGCGGCCCACATCCGCGCCGCCCGCCTCCTGCTCTTGCGCTCTATTGTGCCGCAGTTTCTGCCGGCGGGCCAGATGCCATTCGGGCTAGCACGGCGCCTCAGCGCCCGCTCAGATTTCTCAGTTGTCGCGGCTGGGGACGGCCTGGCCGCGGTCGCGCAGCGCGCTGATAAAGGCGGTGATGTCGATGCTGGAGAGCCGCCGCGAGACCGCCGCGCCCCAGATGTAGCGCCCACGCTGGCGGCGCTCGTTGGCCAGCAGCCGCACGCGGAATGTGCCATCCATCCGCACGAAGATGCGCAGAATGCGCGGGCGCGTGGCGCGGTCGTAGAGTTTGGCGCAGGCGCGGCTGTGCGCTTGCAGATCCTCTGGCGTGTGGGCGGGATCGAGCGCGGCGATGGCGGCGCGCTCCTCGGTCACGGCGGCAGCGCGCAGCGCAGGCTCGCGCAGGTTGCGCAGGAAGCAGCGCGCCATGAAGCCGGTGTGCGGCGCCTCAGCGCGTGGCAGCGCGTAATCGCTGAACTCCCAGTAGGCCGTGACCCCCAGCCAGCTATCGCGTCCGCCGGAGACGGCCAGCAGCGGCGCCTCGGCGAAGATGTTGCGCTGGCGGCGCTTGCCCGCTGGCGGCTCCAGCGGCTCCAGCAGCAGACGCATCCCGCGCGGCAGCGGCCCCTTCTGCCGCACGCCAAGGGTGGTGGGCGTCAGATAGGGATTGCGCCCGCCCGCGCCCGACGCCGCCAGCAGCGCCACCACATCCACCTGATCGACGCCATCCTGCGCGCGGGCGATGGCGCGTGCGCGGCGAAAGGGCGCCGTCTGGCCGAGCAGCAGCCGCGATTCACGCAGGAGCTGCGTCGTAAAGATGAGCTGCGCCATCTCGACACAGAAGCGCGCGACGGTGGCGCGTGCGCTCTTGTCCTCGACGCTGGCGCCCAGCGCGGCGGCCAGCCTGGCGCGCTCCTCCGCTGGTTGGCGGGCCAGCGCAGCATGTGCCAGCTCGGTGGTGGTCTCGTAGCCGCTGACGATGCCGATCTCGACATCCTTCGCCGTGATGAGCACCGGCAGCGCGATCTCCAGCTCTTCGTGAAACTCGCTGACGGTGGTGGAGACGCGCGGGATGACGATCAGCAGCAGCAGCGCCGCCAGCGCCAGACATCCGCAGGCGATGATGACATCAGCCTGCCCATTGAAGCGCGCGATGAGGATCGAGGTGAAGATGTTGAGCGCGGCGCCCACCAGCACAGTGACGACCACCACGCTGATGAACAGCTCGCCCAGGCGCCCACGCGCGGCGCGGCTCTCCTCCTCCAGGGTTGGCGCGCCGCCCGTCCACTCATCCTGCTGATTGGCCATAGCTCTGGTTGCTCCCTCACTCCCTGTTTTGCCTGCCGGGCAGTGTAGCACAGGCGAGGGGAGGGCGGCGGAGGCCTCCCAGCGGCGCAGTCCATCTAGACCATTCTGCCGCTTGACACCGCTCCGGAGGCATGACCTGACTGTGCGATGCGTGGGGCTGGACGCCAGACGTGACAGGCGCCAGAAGGAGGGAGCGCTTCAATGGCTACCTACGTTACACTGGTGAGTTGGACTGAGCAGGGAGTGAAGAACGCCCAGGATACTACCCGCCGCGCTCGTGAGTTCAGCGGCGATGTGGAGCGACGCGGTGGTAAGGTGCTGGGACTGTACTGGACGCAGGGACGCTATGATATCGTCGCTATCGTCGACTTCCCCGACGAGCAGACGGCGATGGCCGAGTTGCTGGCATTGGGAAGAATCGGAAACGTTCGCACGGAGACGCTTCGCGCCTTCAGCGAAAGCGAGATGGAGCAGATCATCCGCAAGGTCTGACGCTCCGTCAGGTCCCGGCGCCCAGCCCTACGCCGCCGAGCCTGCATGCCGCAGCATCACGCTCCTACTGTGCGTCCTGCCGTGCGCCTCTATATGCTACTGTATGCTAGCATGGGCTGGGGAGCGCGCTATGGAGACGGCGGACACTTCGCGATTTCAGGATGCCGGGCAGACCATCTATGACTTCGGCGACGAATTCCTCGTGCATTGTCCCAGGTGTGGGCAGCGCGCGAAGGTCGCGCCGGTGGCTGCGGCGGCTGAGAGTCGCGCGACGGCGTTGTTCTCTCCCCACCGCTGTGTCTGCCCCGCCTGCGGCTTCATCCAGGCGTGGCGCGGGAAAAGTCCTGGCAGCGGTTTTATTCTGGAGTGGCGCGGGAAGAGGCTGAGCATTGGCCGCGACGCGGTGGACTGGTATTTTGGCCTGCGCCTCTGGCTCCAGACACCCTGTTGCGGTCACATCCTGTGGGCCTACAATGCCGAGCATCTCGCGTTTCTGGAGGCGTACATCCAGGCGACGCTGCGCGAACAGCGATCGGTTCCCAACCGCAATCGCGCCCTGACGAGCCGCCTGCCACTGTGGATGAAACGCCGCCAGAACCGCGCAGACGTTCTGAAGGGCATCGCGCGGCTGAAGCGCCTGCTGGAATGAGCGCCGCGCGCCACGAAGCGCAACCCGGAGCGCCGTTCCGCCGTACTCCTGCTATACGCTGCTTGGCAGACGAATCCTCGACTCCGGCTATCGCGCTGCATGGCACATATAGGAGAACGACGATGATGCAACCCCCGGATGCTCGCTTCCTCGCTGGCCAGGAGACCTTCGAGCGAGAGGCGCGGATACGCCTCAACCCGTTCGACCAGGGCCGCCAGGACGATCAGGATGATCCCGACGACCCCCGCCTGGAGCGCAACTGGTTCAAGCGCTTCTGGACCAGGCTGCGTGGGCGGCGCGCCGAGAGGTAGCGCGCTGCTCCAGCGTCCTCCTGCTCTACTGCTGCTCGTAGGCGAATCCTCGACTCTGGCTATCCCATGGTATGGCGCTATTGGAGGACGCAGATGGCACTGAATCGTCCGGGCGGCCCTGGCTATGATCCACGCTTCCTGGCCGCGCAGGAAACGCTCGAGAAAGAGGCGCAGATACGCCTGGATCCGTACGACCCTGGGCGGCGGAATGACTACGACCCCGAAGACCCGCGAAGAGAGCGCAACTGGTTCAAGCGCTTCTGGGCCAGGCTGCGCGGGCGGAAGAGCTGAGCCATCGCGCCCCACGCGCGTGATATACTGCACGCAAGGAAATGTCGAACCTCACGCTTCACATGAGCGAGCGAGATGGACATTCCCCACAGCGGGCGATTGCTGAAATTGGCAGACAGGCCAGACTTAGGATCTGGTGGCGCAAGCC
>DATAED010000180.1:0-2225 GCA_036258195.1 Ktedonobacterales bacterium | reverse complement strand
CTCGGCCAGCGCCACCAACGCGGCGGAATCGAGGCCGCGCGCCACGCCCGCCTGTGCGGCTGCCAGCGCCGCCGCCAGCGCCGCCGAGCCTGCTGCCCCCACGGGCGCGTATTGCTCGCGCAGCAACCCTTGCGCCTTGGCGTTCCATGGCATGATCTCAGCGTCCAGGCAGACCCAGTCCGTCTCGAACCGCTCCCAGAAGCCAGACGCTCCCAGCGCCGCCGAGAGCCGCTCGATGAAGGCGCGATGCAGCGCGTCGTCGTCCAGGAAGCGGCGGCCTGTGCGCGTGTAGCAGGCGCCCGGAGGCGAATCTGGCGCCACGCCAAAGCGACGACTGGCGGCCTCGGCATCGCGCGTGAGCACGAGCACGGCGCGGCTGCCCATGTGCTTCTCCTCGCAGACCACACGCGGCGCGCCCTGCGAGCGATAGTAGGCCAGCGCCTCGGTGGGATATTCCAGCCAATCGGGGCGCGGCGACGCCTCGGAGGGCGACATCGTCGGCGGCAGGTAGATGATCCAGCGGGGGTCGGTGGCGAATCGGCTCATCACCTCCAGCGCGGCGGCGGCGCGATCCTGCTCGACGATGACTGAGCCAGCCAGCCGCGTCGTGATGATCTGCTTGCCGACGACATCCTCGATGCGCAACTGCGTCTCCACTGCCGTCTCGGTGGTGGCGGCGCCTGGCGCGTCTTCCGTGGTCAGCGGACGCGCGGGAACAGCCCACACCTGCTGCGCGGCGACGCTGACCAGCTCGCGCTCCGGCCATCGCAGCGCCGTCAGCCGCCCGCCAAAGACGCAGCCAGTGTCGATATTGATGGTGTTGTTGAGCCAGGTGGCCTCTGGTGTGGGCGTGTGGCCATAGACCACCGAGGCGGCGCCGCGATAGTCCGCCGCCCAGTTGGCGCGCACGGGCAGCCCGAATTCATCGGTCTCGCCGGTCGTCTCGCCGTAGAGCGCGACGTCGCGCACGCGGCCAGATGCGCGCCCCTGATAGGCTTGCTTCATCCCTGCATGCGCCACCACCAGCGACCCGCCATCCAGCATCAGATGCGAGACGAGGCCATCGACGAAGGCGCGGTAGTCGCGCATCCACTGGGCGCGCTCGTCGGCGGGCAGCGCGTCGAGCTGCGCCAGCGAGTCGGCCAACCCATGCGTGATCTGCACATTGCGTCCCGCCAGTTTGCGCGACAGCTTCACGTCGTGGTTGCCCGGCACGCAGAACGCCTGCCCGCTCTCCACCATGCGCCGCACGAGCGTTACCATCGCGATCACCTGCGGCCCACGGTCGACCAGATCGCCGAGGAAGATGGCGCGCCGCCCAGCGGGATGCCGCCTGCCCGCGCGCTCGTCGGCCTGGTAGCCCAGCGCTTCCAGCAGCGCCAGCGTCTCATCGTAGCAGCCATGCGTATCGCCGATGATGTCGAAGGGGCCGCGCTCCTGGCGCTTGTCGGGCCACATCGGCGTCCGCTCGACACGCGCCGCATCCATCGCGGCGACCGAGCGCAACACATAGACCTGCTGAAAGCCCTCGCGCGCCAGCCCGCGCAGATTGCGATGCAGCGTCTGTACGTGGCGGCGCACGATATGCTCGCCCAGGCTCCGGTCGGGCCGCGCCGCGTTGCGCGCCAGCAGCGTGCGCTCGTCGAGGTCGAAGACAATGGCAATGGGGAAGACATCGTGGTCGCGCGCCAGCCGCACGAGCGGAGCGCGATCTTGTGGCTTGAGGCTCGTGGCGTCGATGACGGTCAGTCGTCCCAGCTTCAGTCGTGTGGCGGCGATGGTGTGCAGCGCCTCGAACGCCTCCGCCGAGACGCTCTGGTCGTTGGCGTCGTCGCCCACCAGCGCGCGAAACGCATCGGAGCTGAGCGTCTCGGTTGGCGCGAAGTGACGCGCGGCAAAGGTAGACTTGCCCGCGCTGGTCGCGCCGATTAGCGCCACCAGGCAAAGCTGCGGGATGGCGATCTCACGCCCCTGCGCCTCGGATGCTTCAGGCTCCGTCGCGGGTTGCGCGCTCGGCTCGGCAGGCTCGCTCAGCTCGCTCATGCGGTCGCCTCCTTCTCCACCTGCGCCTCATGGGGGTTCAGGTCGAAGATCACCATCTGGGAGGGCGCGCCGACCTCGGGGTCATCCGGGCCAATGCCCTGCCAGGTCAGTGCGTAGCCGTAGGTCGTGGCGACGCGCTCGGCCCAGGCGCGACACTCGGCGCGTGTCCACTCGAAGCGGTG
>DATAED010000179.1:0-29907 GCA_036258195.1 Ktedonobacterales bacterium | reverse complement strand
ACTAGAGGGAGTATCGCACAAACAGGGAGCGCCTCCGCCCCCATCGTGCGACCCCAAGCCAACAACCGTTCAGAGAGCGGTGGGGCTCACTGGACGGTTGTGTCCTACGCGGTCGTCCTATGCCGTTGGAGCATGCCGCTCGTTCGACGTCCAGCGCTTGGGTGGCGGATAGCCATAGCGGGCAATCGTCGTCGAGAACCAACCGAGGCAGAAGCCATCAAAGACAAAGACCAGGGTCTGCGCGACCAGTCCCCCGAGGATCGTCCGCGCAAGCGTGAGCATGACCGCCCAGGCGATGACGAGGCTCCCACTGTAGACCCAGTAGGTTCTGAACGGATTGACCGTCTGGGAGGGGTTCGCCATCCAGCGCTTGGGCGGTGGGAAGGCGTAGCGGGAAATCGTCGTCGAGACCCAGCAGATCCACCAGCCGAACATGCCCAACAGGAGGGGCCGCGTTTCACTCGCCCAGAGCGTCAGGAAGATCGCGAGCACCACCGCCCAGACCATAGCGCACCCGATGCTGTAGGCCCAATACGTCTTGCCTCTGAACCGAGCCATCCTGTCCCCTGCGCGTTTCTTTCTGAGCTGTCCCGCCCGGGGTGGAACCATCACGAACAAACCATCACGAATGATTCTACCCCGGTGTAACGCGACCTCGTATCATTAGCGGATTCCAGTAGATTAGTGCCTTGTTCCTCAACAGCGGCAAATATCCTACGATGATGTCGACGCTGCGAAGGCTGACTTCATCCGCAGTCCGTAATCATGCGCCAAAGACCGCACAAGCATCCTGTAGGGGAACCTGCCGCTGTCGTCCTGTCGTCCCTTGCCCACCGTGAGACATACTGCGCCTAGGCGCTGCGGCGAGCGATGACCTGGAGCCAGTGGCGTGGCACGCTGGTCAGCTGGAGGTCCTCGAACGCCTGGGTGGCGGCGGCGCCGAGGGCTTCGGCGCCGATCGGCCAGGGCACACCCGGCAAGGCGCCCTCGATGAAAAGGGAATAGCGTCCGATGTCCTGTACGGCGCGCAAAGAGAACTCGACGGGCTGCTCCTCAAGGATGATCACGTCCAGCCCCTGACGGCTCACCAGGTCCCGATAGTCCTGGGCGGAGAGCCACTGGCGTGCGGTCGCCTTGCCATGGCGGGCGACGCGTACCTCAGGGTGATGCGCACGGAGCCAGGCGAGAGACTGGCGCATCAGCGCGTAATAGAATGGCTGTGAGCCGGCGACATACGCGCCCTCATAGAATGTGGTGTTGAAGGCAAGAACACCGCCCGGTGTGAGCGCCTTCGCCAGCGCAGCCACACAGGCGTCCTTGTCGGCCATCAGGTGCAGCGCGTTGCAGCAGAAGGCCGCATCCGCCGACTCCAGGGCGCTTCCAGCCGTGGCCACATCGCCCTGGACGAAGGTGATGAGACGGCCCGCGAGTCGGTCGCGGGCGACCGCGAGGGCAGTGGACGACGGCTCGATGCTGACCAGTGTCGCCGACCGTCCGAGCCCCGCGAGCGCATCTAGGATGAGCTCGGTCACCGCTCCGGTGCCAGAGGCCAGCTCGACAAGACGAAGGGGAGCGCCGGGTGAGCGCGTCTGATCGAGCGTGGCGAGGGCCTGTTCGACGAGTGTCCGATTCACGTCGGTGTAGAACGGATGCTGGGCAAAGGGATTGAAGGAAAAGGAACTGTCGGGCGCCTGCCCGTCAACGTCTGCCATCGGTGGTCTCCTCCTCCGCTAACTGCCGAGTAAGGTGTGCGACGGTACGAGATGCCGTACATGTGCTGCCGTAAGGGAAGTAGCGTGCGCCTCTGGGGAATGAATGCGCTCGACGCAATTTGCAGACCTCGACGCTATGATAGCGCATGAAGCAAGGAGAGTTCAGCAGCGAGCAAGAACGAAGCGCAGCGGGTGCGGCATTTGCCCGCAGAATGCTCGTCCGGTTTTTGGTGTAAGAGACCTGTATGCCATTGAGGAACGACGCATTAGGGTCTATCTGATGAATCATGACTCAATCCAGACGACAATGGAGGCGATGACGACCATCGCCCGGTAGTTGGCCGCCCGCTTCTCGTAGCGTGTGGCCAGTCCGCGCCATTGCTTGAGGCGGTTGATGCAGCGCTCGACGACATTGCGCCGGGCATAGATGACTTTGTCGAAGACCGGCGGGCGACCGGGACGAGCGGCCCGGTGCGCGCGTTGATCGCGGCGCTCGGGGATCGTGTGCGGGATCTGTCGTGCGCGCAGCAGCCGGCGGCATCGTGGATAGCTGTACCCTTTGTCAGCGATGAGCCGGTCCGGACGGATCCGCGGTCGTCCGCGTCCACCCAGGCGTGGAACCCGAATCCCTGCCAACACCGGATCCAATTGCGTGCTGTCATGGCGCTGCCCCGGTGTGATCACGATCGAAAGCGGTCGCCCTTTCCCATCGCAGGCCAGATGGAACTTGGTGGTCAGCCCGCCATGGCTGCGCCCGAGCCCTTCATCGGCTGGGTGAGCGATCCCCGTTTTACGTCGGCCTGGCTGGGTCGATGACGGGCGCCACTGGCATGCTGGTGGGCGCGAGCAGTGGAACTGTCCACGCTGACCTCCCAGACGATCTCGCCCACTGCATCCGAGCGGGTTTGGACCCGGACCAGAACCCGGTCCCAAGTCCCATCGCCTCGCCAACGGTAGAGTCGGTCAGCGCACGTCTGCCATGGCCCATAGCGTTCGGGGAGGTCACGCCACTGCCCGCCGCGTCGCCCACCACTTGTCGGCAGTAGCGGCGCAATGGCGCTCCAGGCCTCCTCAGTCAACTCGCCGCGACCAGCCATCGTGTCCCCCGTTCTGTGCTTGGTTCACAACGAGGGTAACACATCTCGGCTGATTCATCAGACAGACCCTAATGAGAAGTGGATTCAGGTTTGGCAATCCGTCCTGCTTCGAATGAAGCGCAAGCCCTACGCGACAGGCTCGCTATGCGCGGGCCGACGGCCCTCGTTCGTCGTGTGGTACAACGCAGGTATCACCCTCATGTGATGTGGCCCAATCGCCGCCAGGGATGGACGCCAGGCGGCCAGATACGGCATACTCTCTGTGTGAAACGTGTCCGCTTGCCGTGGCGGAGAGGAGAGGTCCCCATGTGGCAGAGTGCGACGGCCTTCGCTGGCCTGCTGGCTCATCAGCAGCATCTGTTGTTTGGCGGCCTGGGCGAGGCCATAGCTGTCATCGTCGGTGGTGTCGTCTCGGTCATCACCCTGCGCAGGGCTACCCGTAGCGCCACGCCGCGTCCGGCGCCCACGGCTGCACCTGTCAGTCGCCGACCTGCCGCTCCCCCCGCCTATGGCGCGCCCGCGCCGCCCACCACCCCCGCCCGCCGCCTGCATCCTGGCCCCATCTCGCTGAGCGCGCCCACCCCGGAGCCCACGCCCAAGCTCCACGCTGAGGGTGACGACGACGCGCCGATGTCCAGCCTCTTCAACCCTGATGTCTTCGAGCGTCCACAGTCTGCGCCACCGCTGCTGCGTCCCATCAGCGCCATCACTGCCGAGTGGCGCGCGCAGATGGCGGCCAGCCCATCAACCGTGGCGCCCGCGCCCATCTGGAATCGTACGCCATTTGCCCGACCCGCCCGGCCAGAGGCAGCCGCGCCGCTGGCCCTCGACCCGCTGCTAGATACGGCGCTGATCGTCGCGCCGCCGATCTGGCGGCGGCCCGGCGCCAGCGCGCCCGACGCCGAGCCGCTGGAGTCGCTGGGGGCCGAGCTTCCGTCGCCAGCCAGCGCGGCGCCCGTCTGGGGATCATGGCTCAGCGCGAGCGACGCGGCCAGCGCCGCCGACGATGCGCGCGCTGCTCAGCTCCCTGCTCAGCGCCTCGACGCGCCGGGCGAGTTGGCGAGCGATGAGCAGTATCCACCGATCTGGTCGTCCTTCCTGCGCCGCGAGTAGTCACGCCGTCGTCGCGGATCCATAGTCGAGGTGAGCGGCGCCACGCAGCGAGCGGGCGCCGCCATCACGCTGCGTGCAATCTCTCGGCGCGTCAGGCGCACTGAGAGCCGTGCTGAGAGCCGACGTGTAGAGGCGAGAGCATATGTCAGACACAGGATCACTCTCCACCAGCGATGCGCGCGCGATGCTCCTGCTGGATGATTACTTCGCGTCGCTGCTGGGCTGCCCGCCCAGCGATCTGCGGCGCACTGGCTGGACGAGTCTGCGCGCCCGCGCCGAGGGCGATCCGATGGCGCTGCTCTTTGGCATGCGCACCCTGGCGCATATCATCGCGCCGGTCGCCGCGCCAGGAGAGCAGCGCGCGGGCGACGCCGCCGTGGCCGCGCTCGCGCCGGAGGTACGCGCAGCGGTGGGCGCGCTCCTGCAGGCCACGCCGCCCGCGCAGTTCTACGCTCCGGAGCCGCTCGCCTCGCTCGATGCGCTCATCAGCGCGCAGACGCCCGAGCCGCTGGCGCCATCCAGCGACGCCCACCTGACGTTGTGGTACATCACACGGCCACGCCTGAAACCACATCTGACCCAATGGCAGGAGTGGATCGAGCAGTTGGACGAAACGACCGAGAGCGATCTCTTCGCCATCGCGCTGCTGGCGCGACACGGCGGCGGCGTCTTCGTCGTGCGGCAGCATGGCGTCATCATCGCGTATGTGGGACTACGCGCGCAGTCGCCGCACGTCTGGGAGCTGCTGGAACCAACGCTGAGCAGCCGGGCGCCCGCCGCGCTCGCCGCACATCCGGATGATCTGCTGACGGCGCTGGTGGCCCGCGCCACGCGCTTCGCGCTGGAAGGCAATCGCCAGCCCGTCATCGCCACGGGCGCTGGCGCGACACGGCTGGAAGCTGCGCTCGCCCGGCTGGGCTACCTGCCCTACGCCCATGCCAGCGTCTACACGACCGCCCATCGCTGAGCGGCGCCTGCATCTCCCCTAGCGGCCTACGGCGTCCGCCCGCGCAGCTTGCGAAGCGGGATCGCGGGCGCGCAGCCAGAGCGTCACGTGCGCAGGCTGCATCGTCTCCTCCACTGCCCCTACCAGTTGATCGCACAGCGGCTCCATCTCCACCTCCGTGCGCAGTGTCTGGCCAAAGCGGGCCAGCGTGCGCGCGCTGTCGTATTTGTGCCGGTAGAAGCGCCGGTCGATCAGCCGCTGGATGCGCGCCCGCAGCGGAGTGAAGAGCGCCGCGATCAAGAGCGTGGAGAGCACGATAACGATGGGCTGCTGCGTCTGGATGCCCAGCCCACTCACGCGGTGCGAGACCACCAGTTGGGCGCCGAGCGTCAGGCCGAAGAAGACCGCCGCCAGTGTCGCCGTGAGCAGGCCATAGACCAGCGCGCGATTGATGACGATGTCGATGTCATACAGCCGCGCCCGCAGCACGGCGGCGCCGATGGAGAAGGGCAGCACGCCAAAGCCAATCGCGAATCCCAACTGTGCGCCGCTGTTGTCATCGGGTACCAGCAGCAGGTTGAGCGTGATAGCCGCTACCAGAATCGCTATACCCAGCGCAAACCACTTCATCTGCTGGCGTTCGATGCCCTGCGAGCGCCAGAAGCGCAGGAAGACGGCAGCCAGCGCCCCAAGCGCCAGCGCCGTGATCAGGACGTTCGCAATGAGGCCGACGACGCCGAGCAGTGGCGCCAGCGCGGGAATGCCAATGGGATTCGACGTGGTCTCGCCCGAATAGACCCCCGGCATGAACGCAGAGGAGAGCAGGTTGAGCGCCATGCCAGCGACCCCTGCCCACAGGAGCCAGCGCCAGCGCGGCGAGGGCAGCCGACCGGTCGGGAAGAACAGGACAAGCAAGAGTCCGAGCGCGATATTCTGCGGCCAGATGACATTGCCCAGCCAGTCCACGAAGCCCGAGGCGGGCAGCGGATGGCCGGTCATTACTCCGTAGTCGAGATAGCCGCCAGAGAAGAAGGTGGTGGAGACGCCAAAGCCAATCGCCACCAGCAGCCGCCCGACGACATTACCCGGGCGATAGGCTAGAATGACCGCCCCCACGAGGGGATACATCGCAAAGGCAATCGCCAACGGCGCAACGCGGCCAAAGATGCCCACCTGCGCAGCCAGGAAGGAGCCAACCCCGACCCCCAACACAAAGACGGCGATGATCCCACAGGCGCGTGCCATGGCGGCTCGCGACATCGTAGCTGTGCTTCCTGATGGAGCCTCTGCCTCGCCTTGCATCATGCAACACCTGCCATCACAGTCAAGCGCTCAATCCGCCTGCGCGCTCTTCACGGCCCAGCATACACCCCAGCAGTCGCGAGAACGTTACGCATTATTGCGTGAGATGCGCTGTGACGAGCGTCACAGCCCAGCCGTCGTAACGCCAGCGGTAACGATTTCCAGACAGCGTCACGGTAGCCTCGATGGTGGAGGGCGGCGAGACCAATCGACCCTCCAGCCATGATAGCCTCCCCATCTGCGCGAGGTGGTCGCCAGGGGAGCTGAGCACATGCGCATGAGGGCGTATGTGACGTGATGAAGAAGAGGAGAGAAGCGATGCGCATCTCGAAACGGAGCGCCTGGTCTGGCGCGCTGCTGGGTCTGGCGATCATCGCCCTGATGGCGGCGGGTGGCGGCGGCGTCGCGCAGGCGGCGGCTGAATCGTCGCAGGATTGCACGCCGTGGAGCGCGGGCAATGGTGGCGGCGCCGGTGTACTGCACATCCAGTGTACCTACCACAACGCGACCGATCAGTTCGTCGATGTCGTCCCCTGTGGGCCATTCGCGGGCGCGCCCGCCACGATCACGGAGCTCTACAACGGTCAGATGCACGGCACGATGCTGACGGCTGGCAAGGGCGCGGGAACCTCATGGTTCACCGGAACCGTGACCGGAACATTTACCGCCGTGCCGCTGGATGCGACCCTGCCCACCTACAGCGGTCACGAGACGGTGTGGTTCGGCGATAACAACAACCTGCGCAATGGCAGCGAAACGTCCACCTTCACCGTCCACGCGGTCGGCTCGGACGGATCGAGCTTCGACTTCCACGATGTCGCGCATGCCAGCTCCAGCGCCAGCGGCATCACGATTTCCTTCGACAAGGCCACCTGCAACTAGCGGCTGCCCCCATCCTAACCCCTCCCCCGCCAAGGCGGGAGAGGGGCTTTTTGGCGTTCTACGGCTGGCCCTGGCTCGGATCACGACTGCTGCGCTGGCTGCGCAGCTTGGAGTTGACCCTGGCGGGCGTGTTCGTACACGCGCCAGGCCAGTGCGAGATCGACCCCGCCCTTGAGCGACACCAGCGCGGCGATCGCCAGGAGCCAGTAGGTCAGGTCAGGCTGGAACCAGATAAGCTCTTTCCACTCCGGGATGGTGAGCGCCACATACAGGAGCGCGGCAGGCCAGGCGAAATGCAGGGCTGCGATCGAGCCGCTGCGCCGCGCCAGATCGGACCGCCGCGCAAGCCCGCGCTGAGCCCAGCGCCGATAGCGCCGTGGCGTTCGCACGAGCGCAAGCGCCAGCACACCCGTCAGCGCCAGCACCAGCAGGGTGTAGATCAAGGATATTCGCTCGATCCCCAGGCCCTGATTGGGTAGCGGCTGATGCGTCGTCATACTGAACACGCTCTCCGCGATCCCACGGGTAGTGATGGAAGCAAACGTCGCCGAATCAGGAGGCGACGACAGCCCGTCCAAGGCATCCATGACATTGGCGGTGATGAAGACGCCTACCTGCGCCTTCGGGTCGAAGAACGCCGATGCCTGGAAGTTGGCGGTACCACCATCCTGATTCACGAGCGTCTGCCCGTTGAGCGCCGCCAGCTCCCATCCATTGCCATAGGGAACGCCAGCCGAATGCGCCTGCAGATAGGCGATGCCCTGCGGCGAGAGGATGGAGCGTCCCTGGAATCGCCCGCCATTCATCTGGGCGATCAGATAGTGGGCCATATCCTGGGCGCTGCAGATGAGGTATCCGGCTGGCAGTTCGGAGCGGAGAAACGGCATGGCGGCGGGAAAGGGGAAGCCGAACCACCATCGGTACCCCGTGGCCATCCCACGCTGCTGCGCTTGCCGCTGCGAGGTGAAGCTGGCCTGCATGTCGAGCGGGGCGAAGATGTGTTGCTCGACATAGGCTTCATACGACTGGCCCGACACGACCTGCACGATCAGCCCAAGGATCTGATAGTTCGCATTGGAGTAGCCGAAGGTTCCGATCGGGCGAGCCAGTTCAACTGTCTTCAGATACCGCACAGTCCGTTCGAGGACACCATCATCCTGATCAGTCCAGAGGAAGGTGTCGGCCTTCTGAGGCAGGCCGCTGGTGTGGTTGAGCAGGCTGCGGACGGTGATCTGCGCCGAGGCCTGCGGATCGGCGACGCGGAACCAGGGTAGGTAGCGCTGCACCGGCGCATCCAGGTCCACCTTGCCAGCCTCGACCAGTTGCATCGCGGCCAGGGCCGTGAAGGTCTTGCTGATGGAGCCGATGATAAAAGGTGTTTGCGGCGTCACCGCACGCCCGGCAGGGTCTGCCTGGCCGTAACCCTTGAGGTACACGATCTGATCGCCTTTCACAATGGCGACAGATAGCCCTGGAATACGCGCTCTCTCCATGCGGGCGGTAATGTAATCATCTATTGTGTTGAAGTCGCTCGGAGCGCTCGCGGCCTGCGTGTTTCTGCTACTCGCGCTGAACGCGCCCAACTCACACCCAGCATGAGGCCCAATCCTACCGTAAGCGTGATCGCTCGGACATGTGCTGCCTTCAAAATGAATGGCCTTTCCTTGGAGTTGGGGAATCGCTGGGACATCCGTCCATGCCCCTGTTTCGCATCCCTGGTTCGCCCTCGCAAATCGCCTGTGGCGCCTGGGCGCAGCAGCGGGCGCTTAACGTCTCGCCGCCCAAGGCGTGGGCGCATCCATGCAGCATATGCCGTGAAGCCACATGCTGCATGGGCGCTATGAATGAGGAGTACAGCAGACCAGCAGATCGCAGACGCCACCGCACGCGCGTACACCGCCCGGCCAGGATTCACGCTCGTCCCTGGCTGGGGCCGTGAGCCGCGCAAAAAGCCCCTTCTCTCAGTGGCAGAGGGGGCTGGGGGTGAGGTCTACCGCGTGCGCAGGTCGCCATAGCCGAGGCGGGCCGCCGCCACGCTCCAGTGTGCGGAGCGCAGGGCATGCGAGGTGATGCTGGCGGAGCTGGCGGCCCCCGCCGCGGGCGAGCAGGTGTAGTTGATCTCGATCTGCGCATCCATCGTCAGCGGGCCAGTGATGGAGACGGTATCATTGGCCACCGAGACGTGATTCTGCGCCGTCAGCCCGCTCGTGACGGGATCGCCCTGCAACATCGCGCACTTGGGCAGATTCACGGCGATGTTGAGCGGCCAGACGATGCCCGCCTCGCGCTGGAAGGTCAGATGGTAGTGGTAGCCGGAGCTATCGTGCGTGACCACATCCGGTACCTTCCAGCTCAGCCCGTAGGATGATGTGGCGTTGTAGCCCACACCCACGCTGCCGTGGAATACCTTGCGCTCGAACTCGCCACCCGTCCCGAAGCCGATCAGATTCTGCTGTGCGATGAACTTCGCGCGCGGCGGAGTGTAGACGCGCACATATGACGAGTAGTCTGGCCCGCCAGCGGCGAAGGTCTCTTTCAGCGTCGCGGGATCATTGGGCCAGGTATAGCTCCAGGCCAGCTTGTGGGTCGCATCGCCAGCGGCATCCAGCGTGATCTGGTCGGCCATCTTGTACTTCAGGAAGTAGTTGTCCTTATTGGCGCCGATGTTGGCCTCGACCTCGAAGACCGTATCACCAGTCGGCAGCGAGGCCACCTCCGCGCTCAGATTCAGGTCGTGCAGCATCTGCTGGGCAGGCGTCGGCGTCAGGTAGACCTCCACGTCCTTCGTGCGCAGCGACTCGTAGAGCAGCTTGCCCATCTGGCCAACGTACTGCGGCAAATTCGACTTCAACTTCGCCATGAAGGCGCTGACCACCGCGCTGGTGAAGGTCTTGGCGCAGGAGGTCTGCCCGCAAGCCTTGCTATCTGGGCCGGTCGCCTTGGAACCCAGCGCGTAGCTGTGGATCTTGCTGACGAAGTTGCTGGAGGTGATCGTCTCGTGGAACTCTGGCACGGAGATGGGGCCAGTGATCTTCAGCGCCTCCTCGAAGATGCCCAGGCTCAGCGTGATGACCCCCGCAAA
The DNA here is from genome assembly GCA_036258195.1 of Ktedonobacterales bacterium. Classification (GTDB taxonomy): domain Bacteria; phylum Chloroflexota; class Ktedonobacteria; order Ktedonobacterales; family JADMIN01; genus JAKAIY01. The sequence continues at coordinate 19,773 of DATAED010000179.1, read as the reverse complement.
CTGCCCGCTCTGCGCCGGATTGTAGAGTTGCAGCGTGCTATTCTGCGCGGCGAGGTTCTTCTGCGCGTCGGGCAACAGCAGCGGATAGAGGTCGAGCGCATACTGCGCCGCCGTCGGATAGTTTGGATCCAGGTTCGAGTCGCGTAGCGACCAGCTATTGCCATTCGGGTCGATGAAGACCGCGTTGAGCCAGCTATACTTGCTCGGAATCGGGATGAATTGCTGGTTGGGCGCGCTGGAGAACTTCACGCTGCTATCGATCAGCGTGACATCGCTGATGTGGAAGCCCGGCTGCAGCCGCCCTCCATCGAGGGTCAGCGCGCCGACATTGCCGATGAAGCCGCCAGTGGGGCGCAGCTCGCTGGAGTCGAGCACCTCCACCAGATAGCTCGCAGGCTTGCCGACGCCCAGCAATTGCGGCAGCACATGCGCCACGCCGTCCACATCGTTCACCATCTGCGTGATCTGCGGGAGCTTGCTGCGCAGTTGATCGACCAGCGGCCCCAGCCGTGGATCGAGCGCCAGATCGCTGGGCGTCAGGCTGACGATGGCTGGCTCCATCTGGCTATAGAGCGTCGTGATCTGATCGACATCGCTGATGATCTGGTTCACGTCGTCGTTGGTCAGCCCGCCGCTCGCGCCCAGTGGATTCTTGAGGCCACTCACCAGCGTCTTGAGCGCGTCGCAGGCCAGCACCCCCGCCTGCGTGCCATCCACCGCCAGCGGAACGAGCCTGTTCGCGCTGGCCAGTTTGTCGCCGAGACCCGGAATCAGCGCGGCGGGGCTGACCAGCGCCAGGCGCATCTGCAACTGAAAGAAGTCGTCATGCGCCATCTGCAACTGCTGCTGCGCGGCGTCGATAGTCGTCAGATTGGTGGGGTTGGCTGAGAGCGTCTTGAAGTCAGCTTCGGCGGCTTTGAGATGCGCCACCCCGCTCTGGGCCAGCGCGAGCGTATTGTGGTAGGCCAGGCTCGGAGTGGGAATGAGCGCTACACTGATCGCCAGCAGCATCACCGCGCTGATCACGAGGCGCAGCACGCCAGCGCGTGTCCAGTGGCGGCGGGCGCTGCGACGGGCGATGCGCGGGCGGGCAGGGATGGCGATGGGCGGGCTGGCGGGCGCCACGAGCGCGCGCGAGGTCGGCGTGGCCGAGGGAGCCTGCTGCAATGGCGCGGCGCTGACCGTAGTCACAGGCATTGCAGGCGCTGCGATGCCCGTGGCGCCATTGCGCCGGAAGACGGTGACACTACGCGCGGCGTCTTCGCCCAGGCGACGCCACAGCGGCGCGCTGACCCGCGCGGGGCGTGGCGCCACCACTGTCGGCTCAGTCGGCTCGATGGCTGGCTGCGCCGCGAGCGGCTCGGATGGTGTAGGACGCGGGCGCGACGGGTTGGCGCGACGACGCAGCGCCGCTTCGACCGCCGCGATGGGCGCCGAGCGTGGCAGATCGGCGATATTGGGATGGGTCTGGCGCGCGTTCTGCTGCCGTCTGCGCTCGGCGGCGGCTGAGCGCACGGTGCGGCGCGAGTGGCCCTTGCGTCGCGGGCCAGGGTGCGCCTTCCCACCGCGCACATCGCTGATGCGGGCAACCTTGTTGGCCCCACTCACCAGAGCGTGTCCGTTGTTTGCCTTCCCGTTTCCGCCGCTCCGCCCGTCCTGGGCGTCCTCAGCGGAATGTTCCCCACGCGCACCCACCATATCGAACCGTCCTTGTTGCGCCGAAGCGGCTGCGACCAGCCCCGCGTAGACGAGCTCATGCTCCTGAGCGCGCTGCGCGCCTGCCGCCACCTGGAGCGCGCGCGTCGCCCGCCTGCCAGCCTGCATGCTGGCCTGACTCCTGGCCTGACTCCTGGCCTGACTCCTGCGTCGCGCCCGCGAGCTTGCAGCGTGGGTTCGCCGCTTCGGGTTACTCATAACTGCCAGATGCTTCTTTTCAACGCTCGCCACATATCAACGATGAGCCGACGTACGACGGAGCGTTCATAGCCTGGAGGCGTCGCGCCTGATGCTCCTCGACGTTGACTGGGAGGTCGTTCTCTCAGTTCCATCTGCTTCCTGTGGAAAGCATACGATGAGATGACGCGCGGAGCAATGGAAAAGTTGCAGCGACTCCAGGACTACACCGAGGCTCCTGCGCAACTCGCGCGCCACTCGCACAACACGCCCGCGTCACGCCACATCACTCCTACGCTACAACGAGTGGCCAGCGCCGCACGCCACGGCTCTGCGCCTGGTACGCCCATTGGTCTCAGGTAGCCTGCTCAGGTAGTCTGAGGCAGGGGCGCGCGCGACGCTGCATGGGAGTCGCGCGTCATTCGCTGCTTCTTGACACACGCCCTGGCCTCGCCTATGCTCACCTGTGCCAACATGCGCAGCCGTATCCGTATCCATCGTCATCCGCATGCATTCATCACTGTCTTTTTCCGCTGCGCTGTGGCGGCTCGCGCGCCAGTGAAGACCGCGAGCATGGGAGAGGATCGCACGCTATGTCTATCACCGAAATCGTCTTGCGCTTCGTCGGCGCTATCATCGTTGGCTACCTGCTCGGCTCGACCCCGACGGGCGTCATCGTCAGTCGCATCTTCGGCGGCGCGGATCCGCGCAAATTGGGCAGTGGCAAGACTGGCGCCACGAACATCCTGCGGTCACTCGGCCCCGGCCCGGCGGCCATCGTGGTGGTGGTGGATCTGCTGAAGGGCGTAGCCGCCGTGCTGCTGGCGCAATTCGTCTTCTTCGGCCCGATTGCGCATGTGGGCTATAGCGCGCAGACGTGGGCGACCCTGCGCGATAGCGCCGAAGCGGCGGCGGCGATGGCGGCGGTGCTGGGCCACAATTACTCGATCTACCTGCGCTTCAAAGGTGGGCGTGGCGTGCTGACGGCCACCGGCGCGATGACGACCATGACGCCCATCGCGACGGTCTTCGCCGCCTTCGCGGGCATCCCGGCGGTCTTCCTGACGCGCTATGTCTCGCTCGGCTCGGTGCTCGGCTCGCTGATGTCGATCGTCGCCGAGATCTTCCTGACCATCATCCATTTCGATAGCGTGCCGCATTGCGTCTTCGTAGTGGTCGCCGGGACGCTGGTGATCGTCTCGCACAAAGACAACATCCAGCGGCTACGCGCCGGGAACGAGCGCAAACTGGGCGAGAAGGCCACCCCCATCGCCCAGACCAAGTAGCGACAGGGGAGGAGCGCTCTCGGCCTTGCAAGGCCGGAGCACGCGACGACGGCTTGAAAGCCGCAAGGCGCGCGCCAGTCTGCGGCGGCGCTCCAGGGCATTCATGCCCCCCGTCCGCGCCGTGCGTCGGCCATTGATGGCCGCGACCTCTTCCCCACGCCGGCCATTCACGGCTGCGACCCTGCCGTGCCTCAGTTCGATGACTTCGGCATGGCGACATCCATCAGCAGGCCCCATGCGCCGCGCACATACTCCACCGCCGAGAAGATCGTCCAGATGACCGCCAGCAGCAGGATGACGTTCGAGATGACGAGCAGGTAGTCGGGAACGCTGCTCGGCGCGCCACCCGTGCTCAGCCCCAGCGGGAAGGCGGTGTGACCGCCCAGGCCAATCGAGAGCAGGATGCCGCCCAGCGCGATCAGCGTCAGCAGCGTCTTCTGCTTGCCCCAGCGCCCGGCGGGGATGACCACACCCTGCGCCGCCGCCAGCGAGCGCAGCCCCGAGACGAGGAACTCGCGCGTGATGATGATGATGGTGATCCAGGCGGGCACAATGGCGACCTGCGTGAAGGCGACGAGCATGGCCGCCACATAGACCTTATCGGCGGTGAGATCGAGGAAAACGCCGAGGTTGGAGACGAGCTTGTAGCGCCGCGCGATGCGCCCGTCAAAGGTGTCGGTGATGGAGGCGAGGAAGAAGAGCGCCGTCGCCCAGAGATAGGCGCCGGGAGTATGGACGAGAATCAGCCATACCAGTGGCGCCGTCGCCAGCAGTCGCGCCAGACTCAGCAGATTCGGCACATAGCGCACAGTCGCCTCCCCGCGCTCAACCTAGCACAGAGCGGCCCCCATTGGATTCGCTCCTACGCCCGCAGTGTAGGCTATGGCGCGGCTACGGCGCAAGTGCGCGCTGGCGCCTGAACCCCCGTCGTTATACGCCTGTGACGACTCGCTAGCCCGTCATACCCACGCCCGCCTGCCTCATCTTCCTACGCGCATTGCTTGTCTGTGGCGACCCGGCTACACTCGCTCTTGAGCGCAGGGAGCGCTGGGCGTGACGTCAGTCGCTGGCCTCAGTCGCTGGCGCTGTGGTCGGGTGAGGGAGGTGACGCACATGGCGACAGCGGGAACGGGGTTGGCACGACAGCGCAGCGTCTCTATCGCGGCGCCGAGCTGGGATGCTCGCCTCTACGACGGGCTGCGCGTTCGGCGGGCGCCAGCGGAGGCGCGCAATGCGCTGACCCACGCGCTGGGCGAGCTGGGCGTCGAGGCGGAGTTTCTGCTGGTGCTGGTGGATGCCGCGCCGGGGGTCATCCGCCCGACGCCGCGCGACGGCGAGCTGTTTCTGCAGCGGCTGGCGGCTTCGCTGAGGCGTCTGATCGAGGCTTCCGCTACGCTGGAGGTGGCCACCCAGGGCTATCTGACGGCGCTGGAGGCGGGGTATCCCGGCGTGAGCGACAGCCCGGATGACGTGTGGTGGCCGCTCTTCAGCGGCTACACACTGCGCGGCGATTCGCTGGAGGCGCGGCTGCGGCGCTGCGGCTATGCCTGGCGCTACGTGGCGGAGTCGCGGCTGCCCGTGCATATGGAGGCCATCCTGGAGCAACTGGCGCTGACGCTCTATGCGCTGGCGAGTCTGCCACCAGCGGGGGCTGTTCCCGTCTCGATGCTCTACCACGGCCTGTATGCGCTCTCATCGGCGCTGCACGGCGATATCGTGCCGCGCCACATCCTCAGCGGCAGCGGCGACGCGCGCTACCCCGGCGCGCTGGCCAGCGTCACGCGGCTGCGCGAACTGAACGCCAGCGGCGACACCTCGCTGGATAGCGACATCGCCTGGGCGCGCGCGCAGTACGCTGCGGTCAGTGGCGCGCGGTCGGCGCCGGGCGGCGCGACGCCACCAGCAAATCTGACGAATCTGGCAACGCAGGCCAGCGATGCGCGCCTGCTCGCCGCCCACGCCGCTTATGAATGGGGCAGCGCCATCGGCTTCATGGAATCGCTGCGCAAGCGCGGTTGATGGAGGAGTCGCGGCCTTTCAAGGCCGAGAGCGCATCCCGCCAATTTGCCGGGGCGCCACGCCGCTGCTACAATGCCAGATGGGCCAGGCGGCAGCCAGATCGTTGCGCGCCGCCAGCGCCCGCCAGTCTTTGCCAGCCTACACCAGCCCAGGGGATTGCGCCGCCATGATGGAAGACCTCGACGACTCCTACGCCCACGCTATTGCCGAGGCCACGCCTGCCGACACCGCGCCCGCCGAAGCAGAGATTGGCCCGCGCGCTCCCGTGACCCCGCGCGAGTGGGTCAGCCCGGGGGTCAGCATGCGCAAGCGCATCCTGACGGGCATTGGCGTGACGCTGGTCGCCATCCTCTTCTTCTTCATCGCCGTGCACGAGGGCGCTTCGGCGCTGGTCAGCACGATCATCGGCGTCATCTTCATCGGCGGCTTCGTCGGCTACTTGCAGGTCGTCGCACCCACGCCCTTCACCCTACGACTGGATGAGCGCGGCGTCACGCGCACTGACCGCGGCGTCGAGCCGCTGCTGATCACCTGGGGCAATGTGGCGCGCGTCAAAGAGGAAGTCTTCAAGAGCGGCGTCTCGGTCAGTGTCATGGTCTACAAGCGTGTGGGAGCGAAGGGGCTGCACCGCGCGTGGGTCGTCTACCGCGACGACATCCCGCAATTCGACGCCTTCGTCGAAGCCTTCTCGGCGGCGCTGCCCCTCGACCGCCCCTGGACGCGCGAGGCCGTTCACGAATAGCGCCGCCAGCACACGCTAACAACATCGCGAGCCACGCACGCGAACACCAGTCATCGAATAGCAATCGCTCAGAGTACCATCAGCAGGAGGCGAGACACATGGGCATCACCGACCTACCGATCTGGGGCCGCATCGCTGGCGAGCTGCTCGACGCGGGCATGGATCACGCGGGCGCGAAGAAATGCGCCGTCAAGGGCCACACCTGGCGCGATGTGGCGCTGCGCGTGCTGCGCGAGGATGGCGGCATCGAGGAGTATCCTAAGGGGACGATGCAACGCTGCCGTCGCTGTGGCGAGACACGCCTTGCGCCCGGGCAGGAGGCTTGAAGCGGGTGAGTTTGCAACCCGCTTATGCGCTGGGGTGAGGTATCGCGCGGGGCAACCCTCACCCCAGCCCTCTCCCAGAGGGAGAGGGAGCGGAAGGTTGTTGTGAGGCACGCTCCCCACTAGCTCCCCTCTCCCGCAAAGCGGGGGAGGGGCTGGGGGTGGGGGCTACCGCCGCTGCACGATGCCGGGAATCAGCAGCGCGCCCAGCGCCATCCCGGCGATCAGCCCGCCGATGTGGTCATAGATCCCGATGCCGCTGGCGCTGAAGTCGAACACGAAGTTCAGCACGAGCCAGAAGAACCACTGGCCCAGCACCGCATTGGCCGCCGAGCCGAGCACGCGCCGATACAGCAGGAAGAAGATCCCGAACGCACCGAAGATGCCGAAGATCGCGCCCGACGCGCCCAGCGCCGCGCCAGTGGGGTCGAGCACGGCCTGCGCAATCCCCGCGATGATGCCCGACAGCAGGTAGATCGTCAGGAAGCGCCAGCGCCCAAAGATCTGCTCCGTGATGATGCCCACGAAGTAGAGCGAGAGCATATTGAAGCCGACGTGGATGATGCTCTGGTGCAGGAACATCGCCGTGAAGATGCGATACACCTGCGTCGGGTCCTGCTGGATATACTTCAGCCCAACCTCGATGCCGTAGATGTAGAGCGGGTTGTTGGGATGCGCTCGCAGGTCAGCCGTGCCCATCAGATCGAAGTTGGAGAACGCCAGGCAGACCACGTAGACCGCCAGGTTGATGGCGATCAGCGCGAAGGTGACGACGGGGATGTTGCGCGTGGCGAAGCGGGCGCGCACGGCGGCGCGCTCCACGCTGCTGCGCTCCTGCCAGGGACGTGGGCCAGCCTGTGGCGCCGCCTGTGCCGCCTGCGCAGCTACGGGCTGGCCCGGAATCGCCGCCGAGCCAAAGACCTCTGGCACGACCGGGTTGACCGGCGGGAAGAGCTTGGGCAGGTCGTGCGTGCCAGACATGCGCGCCGCCTTCGACTCCGCCAGCGAGGCGTCGTAGCTCTGGCGCAGTTGGCGCAGCGCGAAGCCCCGCAGCGCATGCGCATAGGCGCGCGGCGGGTCAAGCTCGATGGCGCGGTCGATGGCCGTCATCACCAGATCGAAGCGCGACGCCATGATTCCCTGGATGGCCTGCGCGATGTAGGCGTCTGCCGTGTTCGGCGCCAGCCGCTCGGTCGCCTGGCAGGCCATCTGCGCCACGTTGTATTGCCCCAGCGCCAGGTTGGCCTCGGCCAGGCCCAGATGCGCGCCCACCGCGGAGGGATCGAGTTGCGCGGCGCGCGCGTATTCGGCTGCGGCCTCGTTTACCCGCAGCTCCTTGAGCAGCTCGTCACCCTTCTCGATCAGCGGGCGCGCGTCTGTCGTCTGTTCCATAGGGCCAGCGTTCTCCATCATCTTCCGTTCTGTGGTCTATCGTAGCGCCCTGCGTAGCGCGCTGAGTCTCGCTCCACTATACAGAATACGCGCCAACCGCGCTCTGCGTTCGGCGCCCATGCCCTCCGGCGCTGCGCAATCTCACCCAGCCTCATCCGATGATCACCGCCAGCAGCGAGAAAACGAAGACTGAGACGGCGATGTAGCCATTCATGTTGAAGAAGGCGACATCGAGTTGCGTGAAATCTTCTGGATGCACGAGGCGATGCTCCCAGATCAGCAGCCAGGCCGCCACGCCCACGCCGATCCAGAACGGCCACGCCAGCCCCAGTATGCCACCCACCGCCGCCAGCAGCCCAATCGAGGCGCCGTGCATCATCTCAGAAATCTCTAATGCCCGCTGCGCGCCGAAGCGCGAGGGGATGGAGTAGAGGCCATGCGCGCGGTCGAAGGCGATATCCTGGCAGGCGTAGATCAGATCGAAGCCGCCAACCCACGCCGCCACCGCCAGCCCCAGCAGCAGCGGCGGAACGAGATTGGCGACGCTGATAGTGGGATTGATAGCAAGCCACCCGCCAATCGGCGCGATGCCATCGGTCAGCCCCAGCACGAAATGGCAGAGCCAGGTGAAGCGCTTGGTGTAGGAGTAGCCGAGCAGAAAGAGCACGGCCACGGGCGAGAGCGCCAGGCACAGCGGATTGAGCTGCGCGGCGGAGAAGACCAGCACGAACCCCGCCACCAGCGCGAAGGCGGCCATCTCGGCGGGCCGAAGCAGCCGCTGCGGCAGCGCGCGATTGCTGGTGCGCGGATTGAGCGCGTCCATGCTGGCGTCGGCCAGCCGGTTGACGGCCATCGCCACGGTGCGCGCGCCCGCCATCGCCAGCGTCACCCAGATCAGCGGGCCAAGGCCGGGCCAGCCGTGCTGTGCGCGGGCCGCCAGCGCGACCCCCAAATAAGCGAATGGCAGCGCGAAGATCGTGTGCTCGAACTTGATGGAGTCCAAAAAGAGGCGCAGCTTGCGCCCGCCGCTGGCCGCCGCTGTGCGCGCTTCCGCCCGCATCTCACGCTCCCCGGTCGTCCGAAACGATTCAAGTGGCGCGAACCTCTCCCCCTGACCCCCTCCCTGGTTCGGGAACCCTGAACCCGAACCAGGGCTTCGCTACCACTCGCCCTTCAGGAAGGGGGAACCCAGGCCAGAGTTTGTGGCGATGGGGCAAGGGATTCGCCTCCCAGAGTGGGAGGATTCGAGAGTCACACCGCGAGAATTATACGGCGGGGCGCTCTCGCTGGCCAGCGTGGCATGCCCCTACGCGCTTCTGCGCAATCCTCTGAAACATTTCAATGCGGGCGTGGCTCTAACTCGTCGTAAGAGTGGCGCAACGATGGCATGCACGCGATGTGCTGGCGCCGTTCGAGCGATTGGCAGCGGACGATGACCTGCGACCGCCTACCTGGTGGGAAATCGTCGAGTACAGAGGGAGAGCGCGCTATGGCGGAGACACCCACCATCGCCAGCAGCTACACGTTCGATCCGTTCGCACGGCATCAGTTCTACCATGATGTGAATGAGTCCCTGGTGCGCCGCGCCATCGACCGACTGGACGCCGCGATGCCCAAGGGCCGCGCTGCCCATGTGGTCGAGCTGGCCTCGGGCACGGGCGCCGTCACCGAGCTGATCCTGGATGAGATGGAGCGGCTGGGGCGGCCTGGCTCCGTCACCGGGATCGAGCCATCCACTGAGGCCGTCGAGATCGCTCGCGAGCGGCTGGCGGGCCGCCAGGTGGAATTCATCCAGGGCGAGGCTGATGAGGCGCCGCGTCTGGGCGCGAAGGCCGACGCCGCCTTCTTCTTCAACGCCATCCACCTGATCCCCAACAAAGACGATGTCATCTCCAAGCTCGCCGCCGCGCTGCATCCGGGCGGGCTGCTCGCCATCAATAGCTCGTTCTACACCGGCGCGTATGCTCCTGGCAGCGAGCGCTTCTATCACCTCTGGACTCGCCGCGCGCTGGGCTGGCTGCGCGCACATCATCCAGGCGTGCGCACCTCGCGCCAGGAAAAAGCGATGGCGATGCAGTGGCTCAGCGCCGACGGCTACAGCGACCTGATGGCGCGCAACGGGCTGCATGTGGTCGAGCGCGGCGAGGAGCTGGTGCAGATGCCGCTCAGCTCCTGGCAGGACATCGGGCGCTACTGGCTCTTCATCGAGGGCGCGCTGCCCGGCGTGCCGATCCCGATGGGCGCCGACGCGCTCTATCATGCCGCTGGCGAGGCCTTCGCCGAGCTGGGGCTGACGGCGGTACCGCGCGTCTGGCTGCAGCTCGTGGCGCAGAAGGACAAGTAGCGAGCGCGCATGTCATCCGAATCATCAGCAGCAGAGGCGGCGGGCGCGTTCCCGTCGCTCGACCATACCCTGCTCACCGCGCGCACGGTGGTACGCGGCTTCCAGCCCGCCGACGCCGAGGCGCTCTACGCGGCGGTGGTGGCCTCGCGCGAGCACATCGCGCGCTGGCTACCCTGGCCCGTCGCGCACGAGAGCGTCGCCCACACACGCGCCTTCATCGAGCAGTTTCAGGCGAGTTGGCGCGCGAGCGAGTATTGCACATATGGCGTCTTCGCCCGTCAGCCAGACGATCAATCGGGCGCGCTGCTGGGTGGGCTGGGGCTGCATGCGCGCGAGCGCGACGTGCCCTCGTTCGAGATCGGCTACTGGCTGGCGCAGCAGGCCGAGGGCCATGGGTACATGACCGAGGCCGCCTCGGCGCTGGTGGACTATACGCTGAGCGCGCTCGGCGCACGGCGGGTCGAGATTCGCTGCAACGCGCGCAACACGCGTAGCGCTGCCGTGGCCCAGCGGCTCGGCTTCACGCAGGAGGCGCTGCTGCATCACCACCAGCGCGCCCACGACGGCAGCCTGCGCGATACGCTGATCTTCGCCCGCTGGGTGTGACCATCGTTCGGTTCCCCTCTCCCACAGGGAGAGGAGGTCAGGGGGTGAGGTCGCTCGCTGAAACCTGCCGCCGAGCTCATGGGTAAGAGCTACGTGCGTTGACACTCGTTTCGCCCGCGCCATATACTCTCGCTGAGTGTAGAGACGCCTCAGTGACGCAGGCGCCGTACCCGCCCGGACGAAAAACCCTCCGCGCGTGGATGAGTGGATGACAGGAGCGACATTTACCCTCATGAGTGGCCCGGGAGGCATGGTTACCAAGCGTGACCAGCGACGCGAGACGCGCCGCGATCAATATCAGCGACGGCAGAACGAGCGCCGCGCCGAACGCCAGCGGCAGATTCGCCGCCAGCAGATTCGGCGCTATAGCATCATCGGCGGCGGCATCGTCGTCGTGCTGCTGCTGGGGCTGCTCATCAGCCAGCTCATCATCCACAATGCGACCCCCAAGACAGGGCTGAACGCGCAGCCTGCGACCGGCCAGACGGTGGATGGCCTCCAGTGCCTGCCACAGCAGGGCGGCGCGCTGCACATCCATCAATATCTCGACCTGTACATCAACGGACAGCAGCAGACTGTGCCGCCCGGCACGGGCATCGTGAACTCCGCGAACTGCCTCTATCCGCTGCATGTGCATGACGGCGAGCCGAACGTCATCCACAACGAGACGAACCAGCAGAACGTGACCTTCACGCTGGGCCAATTCTTCGACATCTGGGGCGTCAAGCTCTCCAGCTCGCAGGTGGGGGCGTATCAGACGGATAGCTCGCACAAGCTGGTCATCAAGCTGATTGACAAGACTGGCGCCGTCTCCACCTACACCGGCAACCCGTATGACCTGAAGCTGGGCGACGAAGAGACGATCTACCTGCTCTACAACAGCCCGAACGTGCCGCTCAAGCCGTTCACCGACTGGAAGAACCTCGGCGAATAGCGCGCCGCAGTCGCATCTAGAGCATGACGAACCGCCGGAGGGATATGCCCCTCCGGCGGTTCGTTTTCGTCTGCGCCCGCGCCTCAGTGCGGCAAAGCATTCACGTTCATCATAACGCCCACGATGCCGTTGATGATGCCAAGGCCCAGACCGATGCTCGACAACACGATGCCCACCACCGCCAGCGTGTGGCGCGAGATGGAGGCGCGCCCGCGCATGCTGAAGATCAGCCCCAGCACGCCGAAGACGATACCGCAGCCTGCGATGATGGCGGCCGGGACGGCAATGATGCCGAGAATCAGCCCCGCCATCGCAGCTCCCGACCCCTGGTCAGACTGCGCGGGATAGCCCGGCGCGCCATACCCCATCGGCTGCATGGGCGGCTGGCCATAGCCTGGGCCATAGCCCGGAGGCGGCGGATAGAGCGGCTGCGAGGGCGGCGCAGGTGGCGGGTAGAGCGGCTGCGAGGGCGGCGCAGGTGGCGGGTAGCCTGGTTGACCATAGCCCTGCCCATAGCCTGGCTGCGCGTACGGAGGCGGCGCAGGCGGCGGATACATCGGCTGCCCATAGCCTGGCTGCTGGCCATAGCTCGGCGCGGGCGGAGGTGGCGGTGGTGGTGGATACGCTCCCGGCTGTGGCTCATAGGTAGGTGGATTCGGCGGATACTGCGCCGCCGAGTTCGGGTTGTTCGGGTCATAGTCCGATGTCGGCTGATACCCCAATGTGATACACCCTTCCCTGCCAGCGTCCACGGACGCTGGGCCGCTGGCGGCGCGCATCGCCGTTAGCGCGTAGTATAGCAACGCGCCAGATGTTCCACAAGAGCAGCGCCGATCCTTTGCCGCGTCGATCAGCCGACCTCTTGTCTCCGGCGCCGCGAATCGCTATACTCGGCTCTGAGCTCGCTCGGGCGGCTCGCTGCGCAGCACGTCTATTCAGGATAATGCACACGACGATGGATATTACCCTCCCGCGCCGCGCCGTCTCGGCCTCCGTCGCCACCCCACAGGCAGGCGGCGACCGATGGCGCGCGCGCATCGAGACGACGCTGATCCTCGGTGGATTGCTGGCGCTGCTCTTCTTCCTGCCCCACACCATGTTTGGCGACGGTGAGAAGCGCTACCTGGAGCTGGCCCAACTGCTCCAGGGACATGGGTTCTCCACCGACAAATATTCGCTGATCGGGCCGCTGTTCTCGGCGCCGCTGTGGCTCCTGGGCGCGCTCTATCGCGGCCCGGCGTGGTGGCTGGCGCGCTTCAACCTGTTCATCTTCGCGGGTGGGCTGGGCGTGATCTACCTGCTGCTGCGCCATCAGGTCAATCGTGGGCTGCTGCGTCGCTTCTTCCTCATCCTGATCATCGGCTCGATGTTTCCCAACCACCTGAAGGCCTACTACGGCGAGGTCTTCACCGCCGTGCTGGTCGGCGTCGGGGTGGTCGCGGCGGTCTTCGGGCGGCGGCTGGCAGGCTGGGCCAGCGTCGCCATCGGCGTCGCCAACACGCCCGCGACGCTGGTGGCGCTGGGGGTGGCACTGGCCCTGCGCGTCTGGCGGCGCCGCAAGCTGCGCGTGGCGCTCGCGCTGGTGGCCGCTGGAGTGCTGATCCTGGCGGAGAACTGGGTGCGGCGCGGCAATCCCCTGGCGAGCCGCTACGAGTCTGGCTTCACCTTCCCGATTGTCTTTGGTGTCCTCTCGCTGCTCTTCTCGTTCGGCAAGGGTGTCCTCTGGTTCGCGCCGGGGCTGTTGCTGCCAGTGAAGCGGCGGCTTCTCGGCGGCGGCAGCAAGGCAGGCGGGCAGATGTACGAGGTCTATCTGCTCTGGCTCGCCTTCCTCGCGGGACTCATCCTCGTCTACGGCCACTGGTACGACTGGTCTGGCGACTGGTTCTGGGGGCCGCGCTTCCTGCTCTTCGCCTCGCTGCCAGCCTCATTCGCGCTCGCCGTCTGGCTCTCCGCGCGCGACGCCTCGTGGCTGGCGCAGGCGATCACGCTGGCGGCGCTGGCCTGGTGTGTCTGGGTGGGGATCAATGGCGCCGTCTACGACCAGGCGCCGCTGCTGCCCTATTGCTTCGGGCCGGCCAGTCCCGACGGCGCCGCATGCCAGTATCTCCCGCAGACCAGCGTGCTGTGGAGTCCGCTGGTGACGGGCATGCGATTGAGGTGGAAGAGCTGGCTGTGGGTCGCCTATAGCCTGATCGTCTTCGCCTACCTGGCCCAGCCGTTCGCGCAGTCGCTGCTGCGCGCGGCATGGCGCCGCGCGCACGACTGGCGGCCGCCGCGCCTCGCGCGACTGGCCGAATGGTTCTGACGGATCGGCTGGCGGTTAAAACTGCCAGCCAGGCGTCGCCTCCAAGCGGCGCCGTCCAGTTCCTTAGCGGGCGCGGGCGTCGCAGGCCGCGCAGCGGGTCAGTGCGGGGTTCAACTCCAGGCGGCGCGCGGGGATGGCGTGCCCGCAGCCATCGCAGACGCCGTAGAGGCCAGCGTCGGCGCGGCTCAGCGCATATTGCGTGCGGCGCAGATCACCGCGCAACAGCGGAGCCAGCGCAGCGCGCAGAGCGGCGTCAGGAGCGACGGCGCTGCCGGAATCCAGCTCAGAGAGGGCCAGCAGCAGGGCGACGTGCTCGCGCTCCAGCCGGGCCAGAGAACGCGCAAGCGTGGAAGGGCGGCTCTGCGCCGCCAGGGGTCTGCGTCGAGGAGCAGTGGAGAGGCGTGTCGTGTAGGTCATGGTGTCACTCTCTTTGGCCTTTTTGGCGCCGCTGGCCTGGCAGATGAAGCGCTGGGTGAGGGCAGGAATGCCGCCTTGTTCGCATCATGCTGGAGCCACGCGGGAGCCAAACCGATGAGTCATCGTCGTCGGTGTCATCGCGCTCAATTTGGATGATAGCGCTCAGGCGCCGCGCGCAGAGGGTGAAGAAGGTCAATGCGACGCGGCTCCTTTGTCATCCAGGACGAACACAAGCCCTGATAGCAACACTTGTGCCGGAAGTCCGCCGCAAGTCCTACCCTCCACCATAGCGGTGAACGATGCGCAGAATCCGCAGGAATCCTGCTCCGCAACAGCGGGCGATCCGGCTGGCGCGTGGGTGGCCACATGTGCAAAAATGCCGATAGCAAGCCGACTGCCATGCGACGCGCTGGTTTGACACGCCGAAACGGCGCGGTCTATACTTCCCCAGAATCAGCCGGAAGGACTGCGCCGACGCGCAACGCTGGCGCAATGCACACCTAACCCAAGCGCAACGCCCTCCTGCGAGGACGATTTCTTTCTCTCTGTGTAGCCCTTTGATGACGGAGCATGTCATGGCAGAGTCCGACGATACGACCCAGCAGGCCGCCCAGGCCACTGATGCGCCTGCGACTGGCGCCCCCTCCACCGACGCCGACGCGCGCATCGCCGAGCTGGAGTCGCAGCTCGCCACCGCCAAGGCCGAAGCGGGCCAGAACTGGGACAAGTTCCTCCGCGAGCGCGCCGAGATGGAGAATTTCCGCAAGCGGCAGGAGCGCATGGCAGGCGACCGCGTGCGGCGCGAGAAGCGCGAGATCCTCGGCAAGCTGCTGGAGGTGGTCGACAATCTGGAGCGCGCGCTGACATTCCAGGACACGATGGATCGCGACGCGCTGCAGCAGGGCATGCGCATGCTTCAGTGGCAGCTCAATGAGCTCCTCAAGGCAGAGGGCGTGACGGCGGCGCCCAGCGTCGGCGAGCCCTTCGATCCGTATGTGCATGAGGCGGTCGAATCGGTCGCATCGAAGGATCACCCTGAAGGGGTGGTGATCGAAGAGGTGCGCAAGGGCTACAAGCTCGGCGACGAGACGCTGCGCCCAGCGCGCGTCAAGGTCAGCGCTGGCCCCGCCGACTAGCCGCACGTCGGATCTGCTGGGATCCGCTGATCTGATCGGTGTTCGGCGCGTCCCGTCGACGCAGACCTTCGCAGCGCCAGCAAGCTGGGAGATTCGTCTGACCGCCCAACCAGCGCTGGCCCACGCTCGTAAATTCTGGTGAGGAGCCAGATGGGCTCAGATGGGCGACGCACGCTTCGTCAGGCTACAATACGCTCATACACACATTGCCGCCATCTCGCAGGGGCGGAGTCGGCGCTTCAGTCGGCGCCTGAACTCCGCTAGCGAGCTACACCGAACAGGGCGCCATGGACTCGAAAGATTATTACAAGATTCTCGGGGTAACCCGCAGCGCCAGCACCGACGAGATCAAGAAGTCGTTTCGTCAACTGGCGCGCAAATATCATCCGGATGTGAATCCGGGCAATAAGCAAGCCGAGGCGCGCTTCAAGGAGATCAACGAGGCCTACGAGGTGCTCTCTGATCCCGACAAGCGGCGCAAATATGACACGCTGGGCCCGAACTGGCAAGAGCGCTATAATCCTGCCGCCTCGACCGCTCGCGCGCGCACGCCGTTCACACGCAGCCGTACCTCGACCTCGACTGGCTCCGGTGGCTCGTCTGGCTCGTATGACTTCGCCGACCCCACCGGCTTCTCTGACTTCTTCGAGGCGCTCTTTGGTCGGCGCCCGACAGGCCCTGCCACCAGCACGGCGGGCAGCTCCACCGCGCGCGGGCGCGCCTCCACGACGACGGGAACCGCTGGCGGCAGCACACCCTTCGGAGGCACTGGCCCGCTCAATCGCGGCGAGAATGTCGAGCAGCCGGTAGAGATCACCCTGCGCGAGGCCTACGCGGGCGCGCGGCGACTGTACACCATCCAGCAGCCAGAGAAATGCACGGCCTGCGACGGCACGGGCAAGATCGGCTCGCGTGTCTGCGTCACCTGTGGCGGCACGGGGCTGGTCGAGCGCGAGCGGCGCATCACCGTCAACATCCCAGCGGGTGTGGATACGGGCGTCAAGGTGCGCGTGGCGGGCGAGGGCCAGCCCAGCCCCGATGGTGGCCCGCGCGGCGACCTCTACCTGAATGTGACCGTCAAGCCCGACCCGCAGTTCGAGCGCCACGGCGAAGACCTCGTGATGGAGGCGCACGCCCCGCTGACCACCGCCATGCTCGGCGGCGAGCTGACCCTGACGATGATCGACGGCAAGCGCATCACGCTGACCATCCCGCCCGAGACGCAGAACGGGCAGATGTTCCGCGTCTCGGGCAAGGGCATGCCCCGGCCCAATAGCGACAAGCGCGGCAACCTGCTGGTGAAGGTGCAGGTGGAGCTGCCCACTCGCCTCAACGACCGCGAGCGCCAGCTCTTCGAGGAGCTACGCCGCGAGCGCAGCCCGCTGTAGCGCCCCCACCCCCACCCCCAGCCCCTCCCCTGCCTTGGCGGGGGAGGGGAGCTAACGCCGCCTGCTTCCGGCTCCCCCTCGCCCTGTGGGAGAGGGGACCGGGGGTGAGGTCGCGCCCGCTCCTGTGATGCGTTCGTGATCGCCGCGCGATACGCTATAATAGAAGGGCGCTGATGCGACCGCTGCCCGCCGCAGGTGGCGAGACGATTAGCGGATGCGCGGGCGTCGCAGCCCCTGGCATGCCCCGCAGGATCACGCTTCACACGCGCCTGCGGGTATCGGCGTCTGCCCCTGGCAGGCGATTTTGCCTGCTCCGGGCGTCCAACAGCTTCAACCCGTGGGCCATCTGGCCAGGCGGGTACGATAGAGCAACTGAAGCACTCAGAAACACTCAGCGGAGCGCGCAATGCGCTAGCGAAAGGAGGAGCGGCGCGACCTCACCTCCAGCCCCCTCCCCCACAGGGCGAGGGAGAGCAGGAAGCAGGCCGACGCCGCCAGAGGTTTTACATGAGTACCACGAGCGTACAGAGAGGTCCGCTGGCAGATGCCCTGCAGGTCAGCCCGGCAGGAGTCAACAACTTCTGCATTGTGGCCGCCACGGTCAACGGTTCCGGTAGCCAGACCGCCAATAATGTCCTGGTGCGCGCGCTCTTCCGCATGGGTATCCCGGTCAGCGGCAAGAACATCTTCCCCTCCAACATCCAGGGGTTGCCCACCTGGTTCCACATCCGCATCAGCGAGGCGGGCTACGTGGGTCGCCGCGACAGCGCCGAGGTGGTCGTCGCGCTCAACAAAGCGACCGCCACGCAGGACATCGCCAGCGTCTCGCCGGGCGGCGTGCTGGTCTACCCGACCGAGTGGAAGCTCGCCGAGGAGCGCACCGACATCACCTACTACTCGCTGCCCGTGCAGCAGATGGCCAAGGACTCCGGCGCCAACGCCGACCTGCGCCCCTATGTCGCCAACATGGTCTATGTCGGCGCGCTGGCCGAGCTGCTGGGCATCGACCTGAACGAGATCGAGCAGGCTATCTCCGAGCACTTCAACGGCAAGCAGAAGCCCATCGAACTCAACTTTGGCGTGGTCAAGGCGGCTGTCGAGTACACCCGCCAGAACATCACCAAGCGCGATCCTTTCCACGTGCAGCGCTCCAACAAAACCGCTGGCAAGATTCTGATCAACGGCAACTCAGCGGGCGCGCTCGGCTCCATCTTCGGCGGCGTCAGCGTCGCAGCGTGGTACCCGATTACGCCATCCACCAGCCTGGTAGATGCCCTGGGCGACTACGCCAAGGAGCTGCGGGTCGAGAAAGACACCGGCATCCGCAACTATGCCATCGTGCAGGCTGAGGACGAGCTGGCGGCGATTGGCATGGTCATCGGCGCTGGATGGATGGGCGCTCGCGCCATGACCTCGACCTCTGGCCCCGGCATCTCGCTGATGACCGAATACGCCGGGTTCGCCTACTTCACCGACATCCCCTGCGTCATCTGGGACATCCAGCGGATGGGGCCGAGCACGGGTCTGCCCACGCGCACCTCGCAGGGCGACATCCTGATGGCCTACTACCTCGGCCACGGCGACACCAAGCATGTGCTGCTGCTGCCCGCCAGCATGGAGGAGTGTTTCGCGTTTGGCTGGCAGGCATTCGACCTGGCCGACCGCCTGCAAACGCCGATCTTCGTGATGAGCGACCTCGATCTGGGCATGAACCTGTGGATGAGCGAGAAATTTGCCTATCCCGATAAGCCCTTTGATCGCGGCAAGGTGCTCAGCGCCGAAGACCTGGAGCGGCTCGGCGGCTTCCAGCGCTACAGCGACGCGGACGACCACAGCGGCGTCGGCCCGCGCACGCTGCCCGGCACGAAGCATCCGCTGGCCGCCTACTTCGTGCGCGGCAGCGGCCACAACACCCACGCCGAATACACCGAGAAGCCCGACGAGTGGCAGGCCAACCTGGAGCGGCTCCGGCGCAAGCACGACTTCGCCCGCGCGCTCGTCCCCGCGCCTGTGGTAGACGAGGTGGACGGCGCCGAGATCGGCATCATTAGCTACGGCTCGAACGACCCGGCCATCCGTGAGGCGCGCGATATGCTGGCGGCGGCTGGCCTCAAGACCAGCTACCTGCGGCTGCGGGCGCTGCCGACCACGCCAGAGGCGGTTCGCTTCATCGAGAAGTATGACCGCCTGTACGTGATCGAAAACAACTTCGACGGTCAGATGCTCAACATCCTCCGCGCGGAGAATCCCAAGCGCGCGGCGCACATGCAGACGGTCTCGCTCTGCGAGGGCCTGCCACTGACGCCGCTGTGGATCTCCCGGACACTCGCCACACTGGAACAGGAGCGCTAAGTCTCATGGCTGCGGTACAGGAACCACCGACCGGGGGATTCAATCTCATCGGCCTGACCAAGAACGACTACAAGGGCAAGGCGTCTACGCTGTGCAAGGGGTGCGGCCACGACTCGATCTCGGCGCGCATCATCTCGGTGGCGTATGACCTCTCGATCGAGCCATCACGCCTCATCAAGATGAGCGGCATTGGCTGCTCCAGCAAAACACCCGCCTACTTCCTGAACCAGTCGCACGGGTTCAACGGCCTGCATGGCCGCATGCCCTCGGCGGCGACCGGCGCGCTGCTGGCCAATCATCTGATGGCGGCGGTGGGCATCAGCGGCGACGGCGATACGGGCAGCATCGGGCTGGGGCAGTACAAGCACATGGTGCGCCGCAACGTGCCGCTGGTCTACATCATCGAGAACAACGGTGTGTACGGGCTGACCAAGGGCCAGTTCTCGGCCACCGCCGACACGGGCCAGAAGCTGAAGTACGCCGGGCTGAACGAGCTGCCGCCGATCAATGTCTGCCTGGAGGCGCTGGTGGCCGATTGCGGCTTCGTGGCGCGCAGTTTCGCGGGCGATCCGCGTCAGGTGGAGCAGTTGCTGAAGGCGGCGCTGAGCCACAACGGCACGGCGGTGCTGGACATCA
>DATAED010000178.1:0-19693 GCA_036258195.1 Ktedonobacterales bacterium | reverse complement strand
GGGCCGATGCAGTCCGGCAGCGGCGTCTTCGATTGGGCGCTGCCGACCCTGCGCGTGGCGCTGCTGACCCCGCTGCTCTACGCCGCCGCCACCGGGCTGATCTGCGCCGCCATCTGGCTGCGCCGCGATCCGCGCGTGCGGCAGCGCCCTCATACGCTGGCCACCTCGCTGCTGTTCGCCCTGCTGGTGGCGGCGGTGGGGCAGGTCGCGCCGAGCCTGCTGACCGACCTCATTCCGGGGCAGACGCGCTCGTTCGTGTGGTATCTGCTCGCCGCCGCTGGACTGCTGCTGCTGGCGCGCATCGGGTTGCACATGGGCCTGCTGGAGAAAGGCGCTGAGGCCGAGGGCATCGCCGCGTTGACGCGCTGCCCCACCTGCCAGCGCTTGACGCCTGATCTTGCCTTCTGCGCCGAGTGCGGCGTGGCCTTGCGCGCCAGCCCCAAGCGTGGCGCGGCGCGACCATCCACCCCTGAGGCTCCGCCAGCGCAAGGCCAGCAAGGCTCGGAAGGAGGCGCACAATGACACCCCCGTCCCCACGCCTGCGCCTGCCGCTGCCCGCGCTGATCCTGCTGGTCGCCGCTGTGGCGCTGCCGATGCTGGCCTGTGGCGGGCCGATTCCGGTGGCCGAGGATACCCCGACGCCCTGCGTCGCGAACTGTCCGCCGCCCGGTCGTCTGACGTCCAATGGCCACAATGTCTCGCTGAAGGGCTTCTCCTTCACCTACTTCGACCCATGGTCGCTCGACTCGTCTGATCGCTCCAGCGCGACGCTGGTGGCGCAGAGTCAACTCGGTCAGGTGAGCGCCCTGCTGGAGAGCGTCACGGTGTCGCCGGGCGAGACCAGCCAGCAACTCGTGCAGAAGGCCATCAACGACAACCTCAACTCGGGTCAGTTCAACGGCGTCCAGGATCAGGGACCGATCAACGGCGCGGAGATTGGCTATGTCGCGGGCAGCGGCGAGGCATACGCCGCAGTCGTCTCGCAGGCCAACGCGCCCGATCAGCCCGTCTATCTCGATTTCATGGCCAGCGTGCGCGGCTCGACAGGCATCGTCTTCATCGCCCTCAGCCCACTCGACCCGAACAGCCCCGATCCCAGCATCGTGCCAAATCAGGATTACGACCATCTGGTGAACAGCGTTCAGTGGACGTGAGTGGGCATGAGCGGACAGAGAGCCAGCAGGAGGGAACGTATGGCGAGCAATGGTGATCGCCCGGCGCGTCGTCGCTGGGCGGTGGCGGGTCTGGCGGGCGTGGCGCTCGCGGGCGGGCTATGCGTGACGCTGCTTGTCAGTCTCTTCGCCTTCGCGCCCAGCCAGACGACGCCGCGCGCCAGTAAGCCGCAGCGCGTGGCCGCGCCCGCAGCGGGTGGGGCTGTGCGGCTGGGGCCGACTGATCCGGCGCGCACGCTCTCGCTCTCGTTTCCGCTGCGCAGCCACGATTCCGCCAGCCTGAGCGCGCTGCTGGCCGCCATCGAGAATCCGCAGTCGCCGCAGTATCACCACTATCTGACGGCGGCGCAATATGCCGCTGCGTTTGGGCCGAGCGCCGCGCAGCGCGATGCGGTGGTCGCGGCGCTGCGGGGGCTGGGGCTGACGGTCACGGCGGCCAGCGACTCCTCCGGGCTGACCGAAGCCATTGGCTCCGTCGCCCAGATCGAGGCCGACTTCGGCGTCCACCTCTACGACTATCGCGCCACCGACGGCGCCCGCTACATCGCGGCGGATGGCGTCCCGCATGTGCCGAGTGCGCTGGCGGCGCTGGTCGCCGGAGTGGTAGGGCTGGATACGCGCCCCGCTGTGCTGCGCCGCAGCCCGCAGCTCTCGCTCGCGCCGCAAGATGTATCGGGCGGCGGGCTGGATCCCTCTGCGCTGCGCGCGGCATACGATGTGAATCCCATGATCCAGCAGGGGATGGATGGCTCAGGCGAGACCATCGCCATCGCCGAGATCGATCGCTTCAAGCAGTCCGATGTGGACATCTACGACAGCGCGTTTGCGCTTGACAGCCCGCCCGTGCAGGTGGTGAAAGTCGCTGGCGGCTCGAATACGCAAAGCCCGGAGCCTGTGCTGGATATCGAGGTGCTGCACGCCATCGCGCCCAAGGCCAACATCATCGCCTATGAGAGCGGCGCCGATCTGAACAGCCTGACGCAGATGTTCGACCAGATTGTCAGCGATAACCGTGCGCAGATCGTCAGCATCAGCCTGGGCGCCTGCGAGCTGGGCGTGGATAGCTCCTCGGCCAGCGGCTTCCTGGATGCGCTGGATTCGACCTTCCAGCGGGCCGATGCGCAGGGGATGTCGGTGCTGGTCTCCAGCGGCGACTCCGGCGCCTATGGCTGCCAGGATAACCACCTCTCGGTCGATCTGCCCGCCGCCAGCCCATTCGTGACGGCAATTGGCGGCACGGCGCTCTTCTCCGCCAGCGCTGGCAATGGCTACGGACGCGAGGACGGCTGGGAAGGCCCACTGGAGGGCGCGGGCGGCGGCGGCGGCGTGAGTACGATCTACCGACGCCCGTCGTGGCAGTCTGGCCCCGGTGTGGCCAATAGCTATAGCAATGGCGCGCGCGAGGTACCCGATGTCTCAGCCGACGCCGATCCGCTGACGGGCTATCGCGTCTATTACAGCGGCGATAGCGGCTGCGCCGGCAATGACTGCTGGACGGTGGTGGGCGGCACCAGCGCGGCGGCGCCGTTCTGGGCAGGGCTCATCGCGCTGGCGAATCAGCAGGGCCATCGCAAGCTGGGCTTTCTGAATCCCGCGCTGTACGCCATCGGCTCAGCGGGCGCCAGCGGCGCAGGCGCGCCATTCCACGATGTCACTGGCGGCGGCAACCTCTACTACCAGGCGACCCCCGGCTGGGACTACAGCACTGGCTGGGGAACCCCCGACGCCGCCGTCATCATCCCGATGCTGCTGGCGCACTGAGGCCCCCTCCCCAACCCCTCCCCCGCTGCGGCGGGAGAGGGGCTTTCAGGCTCCCCCTCTCCCCGTGCGAGAGGGGGTTGGGGGGTGAGGTCACGCGAGGATCTTCACCGTGGTGTTGTAGTTGGTGTTGAGCTGGAACTGCTGCGCGATGTGCAGCAGGCCCAGCCCTTCGAGCTGGCGGGCGCGCTTCAGCGGGCCAGCGTCGAGCGGGCGCAGGCCGCCAGAGGCCAGAATCGCGCCGAGATGTGTCTTGGCGTCGGTGTCATCGCTGGCCAGAAAGACATCGAGGCGTACGCCCTGCACCTGGCCGGCCGTCAGTGTGCCAGCGAAGGTCGAGTTGAACGCCTTCACAACCTTCGCATCGGGAACCATCGCCGCGACTTCCTCGGCGGCTGATGTCCCTTCGGGGGTCGCCAGATCATCATACGTTTCGTTGAGCGGATTGGTGATCTCCACGATGGTCTTGCCCGTCAATTGCTCGCGGAGCTGCGGCACGACCTCTTTCTCGATGGGATAGAACAGCGCCAGCACGACGGTGTTGTCCTTGATCGGGTCGCCGAGCGCGGCTGTGGTGACAGTCGCGCCAGATGTCGCACGCTCCTTCAGTTCGTGCGCCAGCGCCTCCGCGTGCTCTGGTGTGCGATCCATGATGGTGACTGGCTCACCTGCCGCTACCAGGCGGGAACCGATACCGCGTGCCATATTGCCCGCGCCAATGATCGTAATGCCCATCAGGACACTCCTTCCTCTCGCGCGGCGCCCAGCAGAAGGGGCGCCGTCGCGCTGCGAGCGCTGCGACGACGCCCCATCCTGGACGCCTGAGACACGATCAGGACTGCGCCGCGTTGAGCCTCGCTATCGTTTGCGCATCTGACGCAGGGCCTATGCCAAGCAGCACGACATTGTTCCACGGGTCGCGCACAGCGATAGCGCCATCCATCTCGGTGGCCTCCAGGCCAGCGGCGCGCACGCGCTCCACCACGGCGGCGCGGGCCTCTTCGCTGGACAGCTCCAGTGTGAAGAAGCGCAGCCCCGCCGTCCCCGCCGGAGCCGGGCCAGCGCCACGACTCTGCCACGTATTCAGGCCGAGATGGTGGTGGTAGCCGCCCGCCGAGACGAAGAGCGCGCCGGGCATCTGCGCGGTGATGTCGAATCCCAGTACGCCAGCATAGAAGTCCGCCGCCTGCTGGATATTGCCCACCTGCAGGTGCATGTGGCCCAGGCGGGTACCAGCGGGCAGGCCAGTCCACGGCGCGGGCTGCGCCGCCGCCTCAGCCAGAATGGCGCGCACGTCCAGCGGATCGATGGTCATGTGGACACTGTCGCCGTTCCACCTCCACTCCGAGCGCGGGCGGTCGCGATAGATCTCGATGCCGTTGCCATCGGGATCGGTCAGGTAGAGCGCCTCGCTGACGTTGTGATCGGACTGGCCAGGGAAAGGCAGGCCATACTCCAGCATGTGAATCAGCGAGCGCGCCAGATCGAGCCGCGAGGGCAGCAGGATGGCGAAGTGATACAGGCCCGTGTTGCGTCCCGGCCAGTACGCCGCGCCGGGAAGCTCCGTCAGGGTCAGCAGCGGCGCGTCGCCCGCGCCCAGGATGGCCGTCTGCCCTTCGCGGTGGAGCAGGACAAAGCCCAGCGCCTCGGTGTAATACGTGAGCGAGCGGTCGAGATTGGCGACGGTGAGCGAGACAAGCCCCACCTGCGTCGCGGGATCAATGGACGTGTGGGACGCCGTAGCGGTGTCGCGGGTTTGCTGGTCTGGGGTGGTCATGTGATGGCTCTCGATTCTCCGGTAGGGCTGTGCTCCTCCGGCAAGCTGGTCAATGCGTTGGTAAGCGATGGCGCCCGGCGTCGCGCGCTAATACGCGACGGTGAAGCGCTGGCGTGGGAACCTGGGCGATTCGATCTCGTCCACAAATGCGATGGCAAAGTCTTCCATCGAGATGCGGCTGGCGCCGCTGGTGTCGCGCAGCACCTGGTCGCCGCCGAGGCGGAAGTGGCCGGTGCGCTCGCCGGGAAAAATCTGATCCGCCGGGCTGAGGTAGGTCCATTCGAGCGCCTGCTCGGCGCGATAGACCTTCAACGCTTCGAGGTGCGCGAGCGCGCCAGGACGCCACGCGGGATTGAACGTCGGCGTGTCGAGCAGCAGCTGACCGGGCGCGGCCTCCAGGCTGCCAGCGCCTCCCACGATCATCAGCCGCGCGACTCCAGCGCTCTTCGCTCCCGCGATCAGCGCGTGCGCCGCCTCGACCAGCATCTGTGGCGACTGCCCGCCAGAGGGTCCCACGGCGCTCGCCACGATGTCGTGGCCCGCTGCCATCTGGGCCACCACGGCGGGGTCGCGTACATCGCCCGCCTGAGCAGTCAGCCGCTCATGCTGGAGCGGCACGGCCTCCGGAGCGCGCGCCACCGCTGTGACGGTATGCCCGCGATCCAGCGCCTCCTGGGCGATGCGCTGGCCGATGCGCCCGCTGGCGCCAAACAGCACAATCTTCATTATTTCTGCATTCTCCTCGCAGCACTCATCACGCGGTCGTATGGGTGAGCCGCTTATGACGCCTCACGCGCTGATGTGGTCTGCGCCGTCTCCACCACCTGCGCCAGCGTGCGGCCCGCCAGCGTGCGCTCGAACGCCGTCTCGGCCTCGCCGAAGTACGTCTCCAGCGTGGACTGGATGACCGCGCCGACGGGGCAATTGGGATTAGGATCGTGGTGCATGGCGAGCAGATGGCCTTCGTCCACCGCGCGAAAGATCGCGCGCAGGCTGATCTCCTCCGGCGGACGGCGCAATCGCCAGCCACCGCTCACGCCTGGCTGCGACTCCACCATCCCCACGCGACTCAGGTCGCCGAGGATGCGTCGCAGGAAGGCTGGGTTCGTGTTGACGCTGCTCGCCATCACTGCCGATGTCACCAGCGTGTCGTCTGCAAGAGCCAGCAGCGTCAGGATGTGGATGGCGATGGCGAACTGGGTATTCGCGCGCATCGTGTTCCTCCTCTCGCCGTCTCTATCTGTAACTATTGTAGACACGAATTGGGAGCGATGTCAAGCCCCCCGGCTGAGCGGTTGAAACCGCGCCTGAAGGCAGGCGGCGGCCTGCCACAAGACCCGCCTGCGCGGGTCCGGAGTCGCCCCCTTCCGGCATCCGCGCAGGCGGACGTGGTGGGCCGGATGGCCCTCCAGGCGCGGCTTCAGCCGCCAGGCTATCGATCTCCCGCAAAGACCTACCCGTTGGAGAAGGGAGCCAGACGATGGCGTCGTGAGGGGCGCATAGGCCATTGCTGCGGTGGGCGCTCATCTGCTACAATGGCCAGCCGTTGTCCTCAAACCGCACGGAAGAGGAGCCGAGGTCAGTGACGCAGCCAGCCTCCGAGATTGCCACGCCGCCAGCGCCGCCACGCGGCCCGATGCGCGCACTCAGCGCCCTGCGCCAGCGCAACTTCCGCCTGTTCTGGTTTGGCCAGATGATCTCGGTCACCGGAACCTACATGCAGGTGATCGGGCAGGCGTGGCTGACACTGGAGCTGACCCACAGCGCCCTGCAGCTCGGCGTGGTCGGCGCGCTGCAATACCTGGGCGTGCTGCTCTTTTCGCTTTTCGGCGGCGTCTTCGCCGACCGCTGGCCCAAGCGGCGCATCCTGCTCGTCACCCAGACGTTGGCGATGCTCCAGGCGGGCGCGCTGTGGGCGCTGATCGCCAGCCACACCATCCAGCTCTGGCATCTGTACGCGCTGGCGCTGCTGCTGGGTCTCACCAACAGCCTGGATCGCCCAACGCGGCAGGCGTTTGTGGTGGAGCTGGCGGGGCGCGCCGACCTGCCCAACGCCGTGGCGCTGAATAGCTCACTGGGCAATCTGGCGCGCGTGGTTGGCCCTGGGCTGGGCGGCATCCTGATCGCGGCGTGGGGCGTGCAGTCCCTCTTCCTGATCAATGCCATCAGCTACCTGGCGCCGCTCGTGGCGCTCACCCTGATTCGCGGCGCTGAGCTGCACGCCCAGGCGCGCCCAACGGCAGGCGACGGGCTGAGCGTCTGGGCCAGCCTGCGCGAGGGGTTCGCCTACATCTGGGCGACGCCAACGGTCTGCATCGTGATCGTCGTGGTGGGGATCGCCCTGCTCTTCGGTTCCAACTTCAACGTGCTGCTGCCGCTGTTCGCCACCAACATCCTGCATACCGGAGCGCCAGGCTACGGGCTGCTCTCCGCTGCCATGAGCGCGGGCGCGCTGCTGGCTGCGTTATGGATGGCGTGGAGCAACACGCGGCCCACCACGCGGCGCGTGCTGATGGCGGCGCTGGCCTTCGCAGTGGTCGAGGGAATGTTTGCGCTCTCGCGCAGCGCGCCGCTCTCGCTGGGGCTGATCGCGCTGGTGGGGTTCGCCGAGACCTCCTACGCCGAGTTCGGCGCCATGCTCGTGCAGTTGCTGGCGCCCGACCACCTGCGCGGGCGCGTGATGGCGGTCTGCACCCTCTTCTTCGATGGCAGCGTGCTGCCGGGCTATCTGCTGGTGGGCTGGCTCGCGCAGCAGGCGGGCGCCCCGACCGCGCTGCTGATCTCCGCTGCGCTGTGCCTGCTGGTGGTGATGGCAGGCTGGGTCTGGCGCGGCCTCGCCATCCGTGACGAGCGCGAGGGCGCCGCTCCAGAGGCGCTCCAGGGCTAGCCGCTCACTCGGCCAGAGCGGCGTCTTCGGCGTCGTAGTCGAAGGCGGCGGGGTCATCGCGCTCAGGCGGATTGGCGCGCTCCCAGGCCACCGTACGCGCGTAGGCGTCGGCGGGCGTCGTCACCTCGCGATAGCCCAGCTCGGCGCGGATGCGGCTGGAGTCCGTCACGAGCGGCTGCCGCATGTCGCCACCAAAGCGCATCGCCTCGGGCAGGCGCCCGGCGGGGACATGCGCGATGCGTCCCTGCCAGCCCGCCGCCGCGCCGACGGCCTGCGCGCGCTCCTCCAGCGAGAGAGCCTGCTGCTCGCCAACATTGTAGATGCGCCCGGCTGAGCGCGGGTCGAGCGCGGCCAGGCAGATGGCGTGGGCCACATCGTCCACGTAGGCGTGTGTCCAGCGCCAGTCTGCCTCCGCCGCATCCAACGCAATCACCGCGCGCCCATCATCCATGCGCTTGAGCATGCTGTGGAAACGATGCTGCTTGTCGCGCGGGCCATAGACGGCGGGCAGGCGCAGCACGCTAGCTGGCAGCGCAGGCGCGCTCATAACGACGCGCTCCACGGGAATCTTGTCGTAGTCGTCCATCCAGCGCGCTGGATCATCCGCAGCGCGTGGCGGCTCCTGGCGATAAGGAAAGCGGCGGTCACGCAGCGGCCCATCCTCCGTCAGCGGCGTGGGGTCGGGCGGGCCAGGCTCCGTGCCGGTCAGGCGGGCATAGGCGCGGTAGACATCCTGGCTGCTGATGACGACAGCGCGCTGCGCCACCCCGCTGAGCGCCTGGACGAACGCCTCGGCCTGCGCCTCCAGCAGCAAGATCATATTGATGACCACATCAGGCGCGAACCGCTCCAACTCCGGGCGCGCCTGCGCCAGCGCGTCGCGGTCGCCATGAAAGTGCGTCACGCCCTCTGGAACGTCAACCTCCGTCTGCCCACGATGATAGACGGCGACGCTGTGGCCGCCCTCCACCAGCTCGCGCGCCACGGCTGGCCCCATGAAGGCCGTCCCACCGATCAGCAGTATCCGCATAGACCTCACCCCCTGGGAATAGGAACGACCTCACCCCCAACCCCTTCTCCCACAGGAGAGGGGGAGCTGGAGCCTGCATATCAACGGGATGTTGCGATGCGATGGCTAGTAGGGATACTGCACTCCCGTTAGCGCGATCATAAGCAGCCCACCTGCCCTGCTTCTTACTGCTCGCCTGGGTTCCCCCTCCCTCGGAGGGGAGGGGGACAGGGGGAGAGGTTCCGCTCGCCCTGCGCCACAACCCCTGGCCTGGGTTTGCGCTACTTCGCCCGCCCTTTCCAGTCTTCCAGCGGCAGCACCTCGTCGATGATGCCGTAGTCGCGCGCCTCCTCGGCGGTCATGTAGAAGTCGCGCTCGGTGTCGCGCCGGATGCGTTCGAGCGTCTGGCCGGTGTGCAGGGCGTAGATCTCGTTCATCACGTCGCGGGTGCGCAGCAGATCGCGCGCGTGGATGTCGATATCGGTGACCTGGCCGCCCAGCCCGCCCTGCAGCAGCGGCTGATGCAAGTGTACCTTAGCGTGCGGCAGCGCGTAGCGTCGCCCTGGATCGCCCGCCATCAGCAGCACGGTGCCGAAGCTGGCCGCCAGCCCCACGCAGGTGGTGGCTACCGGGCAGTGCAGCGAGCGCATCGTATCGTAGATGGCCAGCCCAGCGGTGATGACGCCGCCCGGCGAGTTGATGTACATGTTGATCTCGCGGTCGGAGTTCTCGGCGGCCAGGAAGAGCAGCTCGGCGACGATCAGATTGGCGCTCTGATCCTCGATGGGGCCATTGACCATGATGATGCGCTCGCGTAGCAGCCGCGAGAAGAGGTCGTAGGCGCGCTCGCCGCGGGAGCTATTCTCGATGACGGTCGGCACGATCAGGCTGGCGGCGGAGGCGCTAGCTCGCGCCTGGGGCGCCGATGGATCGTAGGTGGTCATGGTTCGACTCCTCTACGCCTGGCGAACGAAATAGTAGATGATGGTGTGCGAGGTCTCGCGCGCGCTGGGCGGCTGGATGGCGCCCGCCAGCAGCCAGCCCTCCGCGCCGAGCGCCGCCAGGCGCTCCTCATCCAGCGGCGGCTCCTCGCGCAGATCGACCGCTACGACCCGATACTCCCACTGCGCACGATTGGCGTCGCGCTCGTAGACCATCGGGATGGGCATCGAGAACGGCTGCGTCTGCGGCTGGTCGGCCAGCGTGTGGGCGCTGTGAAACCACAGTGACATCTGGTACACTCCCTTCGAGTAGCCGCCGCGTCGCGCCACGGCTATTGGATTGGTTCTGCTTGTACGATAGCGGCGCGCGTCGTAGAATTGAAGGCGAATCCGATGCTCTTAGCATGCGTCGTCAGGAACGTATGCTAAGAGCATCGGTAGGGCGCCGGTCGGCAAGCGTGGGGCATGCGGATGCTCGCTTGCGCAGTTCGGCTGAGGGAGCGATGAGCATGGATGACCTGCAAGCGGCGGTCGGCGCCGTCATCCGTCAGGAGCGACGCGCGCGCGATCTGACACTGAAAGAGCTTGCCGCCCGCGCCATCATCTCGGTGGTCTATCTCGGCGAGATCGAGCGCGGCAAGAAGTATCCGTCGCCGGTCACGCT
This sequence comes from Ktedonobacterales bacterium, assembly GCA_036258195.1. Taxonomy (GTDB): domain Bacteria; phylum Chloroflexota; class Ktedonobacteria; order Ktedonobacterales; family JADMIN01; genus JAKAIY01. The sequence goes on along the minus strand of DATAED010000178.1, from coordinate 9,485 downwards.
GGAGCGGCTGGCCGAGGCGCTCGACCTGACCACGCCCGATCTGCTGGAGCGCATCGCCTTCGCGCTGCGCGGGGTGGAGCAGCCCGTCGAGGCGCCGCGCATCGGCTTCCTCACGCCGCCGCGCGCCGACATCAGCGCTCCCGTGCAGAGCGGCGGGCGCATCGTCAATCTGCTCGCCGCGCTGGTCGCATGAGTGATGCCCACGGTGAAGTTGGCGAGCCTGGCGAGCGTCTACAGAAGTATCTGGCGCGTTGCGGGGTGGCCTCGCGTCGGCGCGCCGAAGAACTGATCGTGGCAGGCGCGGTCACAGTCAACGGGCGCGTGGCGCGCGAGCTGGGCCTGCGCGTGGACGCCGACCACGATGTGGTGCGGGTGCGTGGCGAGCGCGTGCAGGAGCCTCAGCGCCTCATCTATCTGCTGCTGAACAAGCCCGCTGGCGTCGTTACCAGCGTCAGCGATCCGCAGGGCCGCCCGGTCGTGCTCGATCTCGTGCCGCCGCGCTGGCGCGACGAGCGCATCTATCCCGTGGGGCGGCTCGACCAGTACAGCGAGGGGCTGCTGCTGCTGACCAACGATGGCGCGCTGGCGCTGCGCCTGACGCATCCGCGCTACGCCCTGACCAAGGAATACCACGCCCTGGTGCGCGGGCGACCTGACGCCGAGACGCTGGCGCGCTTCGAGCGCGGGCTGACGCTGGAGGGCGAGACACGCCCCACGGCGCCCGCGCGCGCCTGGCTGCTCCGCGCGGATGAGCATGAGCCAGTGGATGAGCCGGGCGCGACGTGGGTCGCGGCGGAACTGCACGAGGGACGCAATCGCCAGGTGCGGCGCATGTTCGATGCGCTGGGCTACCATGTGCTGCGGCTGCGGCGTGTGCGCGTGGGGCCGCTGACGCTGGGCGCGCTACGTCCCGGCGAGACGCGCCCGCTGACCGCGAGTGAGCTGGCGGCGCTGCGCCGTGCGACGGACGCCTGACCGCGCCGTCGCAGATCGAGCAGAGATCGAGCAAGAGGGGACGAAAAGCGCGCTATGTCGAGAATCTACTCCATCGGCTTTGGACTGATGTCCGTGGTGATGATCGTCCTCGGTGTGACGCTCTTCATCGTGACGTTGATCGACCCTGGCAGCGGCGGCTCAATACCTGAATATGTCTGGCTGGTGCGTGCGCTGGCCGCCGTCGTGCTGGGCGGCATCGCAGGCTCGCTGGCCATCGTCGCCTGGCGCCAGACGCGGCGACCGCAGGTCTGAGCGCGGCTACGCGCCCGCGCCGTACAGCCGCTCGGCGACCGCCTCCGGCACGATCATCACGTCGGCGACCCGCGAGACATCCTCGGCGCGTACCTGCCGCGCCCGGCCCCGCAGGCGGTCGAAGAGCGGAGCGTCCAGCGTGTAGCCCACCACATGCTCGGCGGTGTCGTCCAACTCGACCGCCTCCACGCTCCCCAGCAATGCGCCGCCCTCCGTCACCACCCTGGTATGTGTGATGCCGCTGAGCGTCTGCGCGCCCTCCAACTCGGCGAATCGCTCCGGCGTGTTGACTGCCGCGTGCTCGGCGATGGTGATGGCGTCGGCTCCGATGGCCTGGACGCTGGCGCGTGGTAACGCCTCCGCGCGGCGAAACGCTCCTGCCTTGACGCGAAAGCCCAGCACGTCCCGAAAGGTAGCGTCGAAGAGAACATCATCAATCCGACCGATCCTGGTCGCGTCGGCGAGCGTGACGACGGCTCGCCCTTTCAGCGTATCTGCTCGCATCCTGCGGTTTCCCCGTTTCCAATTGACCTTGATCGTGGCGCTCGACACGATGATTGCAAGACGCATACCATGCGACGCCACAAAAAGTGAGCCGACCTCCCCGGTAGGGAGATCGGCTCGTGGGTTCGATCAGTGAGATGGCGGCTTAGTTGTGCGGCTCGTCGGGCGGCACTTCCTCGTAGCTCGTCACCTCTTCGGCGATGCGCGTCTGCTTGCCAGTGCGCGGGTCAACCGAGTAGATCTCGCGCTGCACATTGCCGGGGCCGGGCTGACCAGAGCCTGCGCCGTTCGTCGTCACCGTGTCGCGCTCCTGGATGGTGACTGGCTCTTCCTTGCGGCGATTGCGCGCGAAGAGCAGCAAGAGCAGCAGTAGCAGGAGTAGCAGCAGCAAGCCAACCAGGCAGTACACCACCGTCCAGGCGCCCGATGGCGGCCAGGTCGGCGGCCAGACGAGGCCCGTCGTGCCCGATGCGCCGCCCGTGCCGGTTCCGGTTCCATTGCCCGACCCCGTGCCGGTGCCCGTACCGTTCGAGGCGGTCGCTGTCGGCGTCGCGCCTGTCACCGTGAGATTGGCCTGCGCGGAGATCGTCGGCGTCGCTGCGCAGCTACCCTGTGGCACAACCGCCGTGACGACGTATTGGGTCGTCTGCTGCGAGAAGGGCGCGTTGAAGTTGACAGTGAAGCCGCCGTTGGTGATGGAGGAGGTGCCCACGCTGGTCGCGCAGCCGTTGCTGCCCTGCGGCCCATACAACACCTCGACCGTCTGCGAGCCATTTAGCGTGAAGTCTTTGCCCGTCACCGTCACCTGCGCGCCCGCCGCCACCGGACTCGTCACCGTGATGGATGGCGCATTGGCCGAGGTCGCGTGGAACGTGTTGTCAGATGGGAACGTCGCGCCGCCCGTCGTCAGGCAGACGTGGTAGTCGCCGGGCTGAGTAGACGGCCACTGGAATGAGACGTTGGCGCTGCCGTCGCTGCCCGCCGTTCCCGTCGCTCCGGAGATGACTGTGACGCCGCTGGAGCAGTCGCCGCTGCTGTAGCCGACGGTGATGCTCGCGCCACCGGTGAACCCGCTGCCCGTTACCGTCACATGCGTGCCTGCCGGGCCGTTGTCCGGCGTCACTGTGATGCCGTGGCCGCGACCACTCGCCAGCGCATTGCCGGGAGTGGCGATCAGCGCCAGCAGCAAGGCCAGCGGCGCGATGAGCGCGACCAGAGCCAGCGGGCGCTTCAGTCCACGCCGCGCCTCAGTCGCCGACGAAAGCCTCACGTCGTCCCTCTTCTTGAATGTGCGCATGAAGTGCGGCGCCTCCTCAATCCCATTCGTCACAGTATCGCCCGACCAGCTCTGGCATGCGGGCGCGTCGCGCCAGTCGTGGCGATACGTCGCCCGGTCGCCGCGCGCATCATGGAACCAGGCGAGCGGAAGAGATGATCTCGGGAAAATACCAGGCGAGTGTACCATTGACCAATCAGGCTGTCAACGCACGAAGCGTGCGGTACCCCTCACTTCCCTCTAACGAATCACCCAGCGGAAGGTATTGCTTTGGGCGACGGTCAGCCCGAAAAGCGAGCAGAATCACCGAGCGGCGCGCGTACAGGGTCAGGTCGTTTGCGCGGCGCCGTCTATGGCGCGTATACTGAGGGGAATGGGCTTGGGCGCCGCCGCTCGGTGGCGCCGGGCGCGCCCAGCAGGGTGGCAGGCGCGCAAGCGGATACGGACAGCACCAGCAACGGGAGAATCGAGACGCAAGGCATGGATTACACCGGGGCGCAGGCGGGGCAGCCGCAGGACGACGGCTACCAGGGGGATACGCCTGCGCATGTCGTCGCGCCCGTCTGGAAGCGTCGGCTGTTTATCGATCGTCCAGCGGATTTGCGCTCCTTCGCCGCTGACCTCTCAGGCGCCACGGTGCTGGCGATCGACGCCGAGTTCGTGCAGAATTATCATCGGCGCGGCCCAGATGATCCCTCGCATCGGCTCACACTGCTGCAATTTGCGCTCGACAACGACTACCGTGTCTCGTATGTCGTTGATACGCTACGGCTGGGCGATCTCTCGCCATTGCAGGAGCCGCTGGAGCGCGCCAGCCTGCTCAAGCTGTTTCATGGTATGAGCTCGGACATCCGCGTGCTGGCCTCGCGCGGGCTGACGCCGCTCCACACGCTCGATCTGGAGGCCGTCAGCCGCTCACTCTTTGGCCAGCGCGAATCGGGCTTGCAGGCCATGCTGCTGCGGGCGACGGGCGAGCGGCTCGACAAGAGCCTCCAGCGCGCCGACTGGTCGCGCCGCCCGCTGACACCGGCGATGGTGGCCTATGCTGCGCGCGACGCCGAAGTAACCTATGTGCTCTACCGCTGGTTCCTGGCAAACTATCCCGAGGCGATGCGCGCTTTCGAGGTGGCCGCCGATGAGTCACCCGCGCAGGTCGCCGCCTGGCTGCGTCCCTATCTGGATACTGGTCGTGGCGGCAAACCGATCGATATGACGCTGGCCGAGGTAGGGCTGGAGAACGACATCGATGCGCAGATCGTGACGCTGCGCGAGGCGCTGGCGGCTGATCTGCGCCCCAATCAGCGCTCGCGCGTCATGCGGCTCATCACCGATCTGGAGCTGCGCGAGCTGGCCCCTGAACTGCGCGTCTACCTCACCGCTAACGCCTCCGAGGAGCGCGCTGGGGCGGCTCGCGCACTGGGGCGGCTGCACATCTTCAGCGCGACGGAGGCTATTCGTGCGCTGCTGCATGATCCCGTGCAGGATGTCCGGCAGGCGGCGCAGACGGCGCTGGGCTTCCTCGAAGGCGGCCTGACCGCGCGCCCCGCGCTTCGCAGCGAGCGTCGCAACGGCCATCGCGTCTGGTCGGCCAACCAGCGTGACCCCGAGCCAGATTTTGCCGAGCCATGGCGCGCCAAGCTCCGCGCTCAGCTCGCCCTGCCCGACGACCCCGACGGCAAATAACTCGGCTGCTGGTGTGAAGGGCCTCCCAGGCGCGGTTCCTGTCGCCAGCCTGACCTACCCCTGCGTCACCCAGAGGGCATGCGCCACGCGCGCTGGCACCTCCAGCTCGCGGTCGGCAGCGCGCAGCGTCACGGTCGCGTCTGCCGCCTCGGCGCGGTGGATGTCGCGGTCGGCTGGCTCTGCCGCCAGCGTCACCTGCGTGCCGGGGGTCAGGCCGCGATCGTGCAGATAGGAGATCAGCCCCTCCTCATCCTCCACTACCTCTGAGACGCAGACGATGGTCTGCGGCGCGCCGGGGATGGTCTGAAGCAGGCGTTGCGCGCCCATGTCGCTCAGATAGGTGCGCGCATTGGGGACGGCGCCGGGGATGGGGTTGCCGTGCGGGCAGCTCGTCGGCTGGTGCAGCGAGGCCAGCACGCGCGCCTCCACCGCGCCAGAGATGTAGTGCTCCAGGCGGCACGCTTCCTCATGCACCTGATGCCACTGCATCCCCAGCATATCGACCAGAAAGCGCTCGGTCAGCCGATGGCGGCGCAGCACCGCCTCGGCGCGCTCCACACCCAGCGGCGTCAGGCTGATCTGGCGCTTGCTATCCATCTCGATGTAGCCATCGCGGGTCAGGCGCTTGAGCGTCTCGGTCACGGTTGGCGGCGCCACGCGGAACTTCTGCGCCAGGCGCGCGCCGATGACCGGCTCGCCCTCCATCGCGATGTTGTAGATCGTCTCCAGATATTCTTCGGTGATCGCCGAAGCGGCGTGCGGCGCGCCAGACGGCTGCGCGTGGGGCGCGCCCGCAAACACATCCATCCGCTTGCTCGCCTCCGTCTCGCCGTCACGCAGGTCGCTGGCGTGGCCGAGGCTGGGCTACTTCTGCCCCGGGCTGAGCACACCGTCGCTAATATCATACACCGCGTCGGCGATGGCCGAGGCCTGCGGGTCGTGCGTGGTGATGATGAAGCCGATGCCCGCATTATGGGCCACGTTGCGCAGCAGATCGAGGATGGCGAGACCCGTAGCCGTGTCCAGATTGCCGGTCGGCTCGTCGGCCAGCACCAGGCGCGGCGCATGCACTAGCGCCCGCGCGATAGCCACGCGCTGCTGCTCGCCGCCCGAAAGCTCCGGCGCGCGATGCTGCTGGCGCTCGCCCAGCCCCACCAGCGTCAGCGCCTCGCTGGCGCGCTGCTCGCGCTCGGCTGGCGAGGTATTGGCCAGCCGCAGCAGCAGGCCGACGTTCTCGCGCGCCGTCAGCGTCGGGATCAGGTGGGCCGCCTGGAACATGAAGCCCATTTCATTGCGGCGAATGGCGGTGCGCTCGCTCTCCTTGACGTGCGCCAGATCGCGCCCGAAGAGCACGACGCGCCCGTGCGTGGGGTCGTCCAGCCCGGCGATGATATTGAGCAGGGTGGTCTTGCCAGCGCCTGAGCGGCCACGGATGGCGATGAATTCGCCTTCGCGCAGTTGCAGATCGACACTGCGCAGAGCCGTCACGACGCCGCCGCCAACCTTGAACTCCTTGCTGACGCCGTCGACGCGCAGTATCTCCGCAGTGGCGCGGCGCGCGTGCGGCGTCGAGCCATTGCCCGATGGCTGACCGCTCGACGACTGAATATCAGTACCCTGCATGTCTCTCTCCTGCTGCTCGCGATACGGATCGCGCCACTCCGGCGGCGTATCGTGCTGTATCCCGCGCATGATGAGACGCGCCAACCAGTGGACGTTTTACATGCGGGACGCGCAGTCGTGAGCGCTGGCGTCGTAGACCATTCTACCACCTTGCAGTGCAGGCCTCACGCCAGGGCATCCGCTTCCCCTCACTGCGCCGAGAATGGCGCTGCGGGGGCAGGGGTGAGATGGAGGGGCAGACAGCACTGCGCCCTCCGGAGCTGTTCAGTCGCTCGACGGAGGGCGCAGTGTGTGATGACGGCCGATTCGACTTCCTATAATCCCAACTCACCCACGACATATCACCCGCACGTAGGGAGTCGAACCAGTGTCCAAGGGGCGGCCACACCCTATCCCCACCAGCACTTTGGGAAGCCCCCCGATCACAACGAAAGCATAGCACGATGTTCGTTGTAAGGGGCTGACAGATTGCGCGCTCCAGGCTGTGTTCGCTTACAATTTCGTCAGCGCCGCGCGCGGCGCTACAGGCGCTGGCGGCGCCTCTCACACCCGCCCCCCGGGCGCCAGGCTGGGCGCTATAATGGGCGCGAGTATGCGCTTGAGCGGCGACACGAGTGAAAGGGACAGCAGGCATGCGAGTCGAGCGGCTGCGGCTGACAGACTACCGCAGTTATCGCGAACTTGACCTGACGCTCCCCTCCGGGCTGGTCGTCTTCTACGGGCGCAACGCGCAGGGCAAATCGAATCTACTGGAGGCCATCAGCCTGATCGCGACGACGCGCTCGTTCCGCACCAGCAGCGAGCGCGAGGCGATCCGCTGGGGCGCGCCGGGGCGTTTCGCGCGCGTCGTCGGCGATATCGCTCGCAGCCGCGACCATCTGGAGATCGAAGTCATTCTGGCGGAGGGAGTCGAGGACGCCGCCACCGTCGCGCCCGCCAGCGAGAGCGCCCCCGCCGCGATGGCTGCTGGCGCCTTTCGCAAGCGCGTGCGGGTCAATGGCGCGCCACGCCGGGCAATTGATCTGGTGGGGACGGCGCCCGTGGTGGTCTTCGCGCCCACCGACCTCGATCTGGTGACGGGTGGCCCGTCGCTGCGCCGCCACTTCCTCGACCTGACGCTCTGCCAGACGCACCACAACTATTGCCGCGCGCTCAGCCAGTATCAGAAGGTCATCGCTCAGCGCAGCGCTCTGCTCAAGCGTATCCGCGAGGGGCTGGAGACGCCGCAGTCGCTGGCCTACTGGGATGACCAGCTCGTGCGGCTAGCGCTGCCCATCATGCGCGAGCGCGCCGACTTTCTGGAGCGTGTCGGCGCGGCGGCGGCGCGCGTCTATGCGGCGCTGGCCAGCGACGAGAAGGATGCGCAGCCTGACCCTGAGGCCGCGCTGCGGCTGGAGTATCGGCCATCCTACCAGGACAGCGCAGCCGCCATTGACGCTGAAGGCGACTCCGGGGAGCAGGCGACGGCCCGCATGCGCGCAGCGCTGGAGGCTGTACGCCGACGCGAGATCGCGCAGGGCGTCAACGTGCTCGGCCCCCATCGCGACGACCTCGGCTTCCTGGCGGGCGGCGTCGATCTGGCCACCTATGGCTCGCGCGGGCAGCAGCGCATGGTCGCGCTGGCGCTCAAGCTGGCGGAGCTGGAGTATATCGAGGCGGAGACCGGTGAGCAGCCCGCGCTGCTGCTGGATGACGTGCTGAGCGAGCTCGACCCGCAGCGCCGCGAAGACCTGCTGCTGGCGGTGCGCGGGCTGGATCAGACGCTGGTGACGACCACCGATCTGACCATCGCCCCGGCCAGCGCTCTGCGTCAGGCGACGATCTTCGAGGTGCGCGGTGGGGCGATCACGAAAAAGCCGCCCATGCCAGTGGATGAACCAGAGGCGGGCGGCTGAGCGAGTGACGGCTAGCCAGGGCTAGCGGCGCTCCGAACGCACGAGGAAACTGCCGACCGATGATGACTCAGCCAGGCGATTGATGAGACGCACTGCTCGCGCATGTTGCGGATGACGGCCAAAGCGGTGGAGCGCCTGCTCATCCGTCAGGTCGATGACCAGCATGGCGTGCCGATAGGCTGCGGCGTTGTTGACGCCATAGCGCACCCGCTCGACGCCCGGAAGCTCGATGAGCAGCTCGTAGCTCTCGCGCAGGGTGCGATCGATGACTTCCCGGTTCAAGTCCGGTTTGACCCGTATGATGACCTCGTGCCTGATCATGATCCGGCTACCACCTTCCGCGACGGAACACACGAACCGTGTATAGACATATCATACTTCCTCGGCACGCCGTAGGGCAATAGCATTAGGGCGCTCGTGGCGCCTCCGTCGTTACTTCAGAATCTGCGCCGCCACCACCATCTTCTGTATCTGGTTGGTGCCTTCATAGATCTGCGTGATCTTGGCGTCGCGGAAGAGCTTCTCGACGGGGTACTCGCGGATGTAGCCATAGCCACCATAGATCTGCACGGCGTCAGTCGTCACCTCCATTGCCACGTCCGAGGCGAAGTTCTTGGCCATGCTGCTCTCGTAGAGGAAGGGGCGTCCCGTCTCGGTGACGCGCGCGCTCCACCACGTCATCAGCCGCGCGGCCTGCACCTTGGTCGCCATATCGGCCAGCATGAACTGCAAGCCCTGGTTGGCGGCGATGGGCTTGCCAAACTGCACACGCTCCAGCGCGTAGCCACGCGCATACTCATAGGCGGCGCGGGCGATGCCGACGGCGATGCTGGCCACCATCGGGCGCGAGCGGTCGAGCATGGTCATCGCCAGCTTGAAGCCGCTGCCCTCCTCGCCCAGCCGATCCTCCGCTGGCACACGCACATCCTCCAGGATGACTTCACCCGTGTGCGAGCAGCGGATGCCCAGCTTCTTCTCTTTCTTGCCGCCGCTCAGCCCCCTGGCGTCGCCCGGCACGATGAACGCTGTCACCCCGCGATATCCTGCCGCGCGGTCAACCGTGGCGAAGACGACATAGAGGTCGGCGATGCCGCCATTGGTGATAAAGCGCTTCGTACCATTCAGGATGTAGCTGTCGCCATCGCGGCGGGCGGTGGTGGTCATGGCGGCGACATCGGAGCCAGCCTCAGGCTCGGTCAGCGCCATCGCGCACAGCCCGTTGCGCTCGACGATGGGCTTGAGCAGCCGCTGCTTCT
>DATAED010000177.1:0-8262 GCA_036258195.1 Ktedonobacterales bacterium | reverse complement strand
TCTGAGGAAGTTGAGGAAGTCGAGTTGCGCCATCGGCAGCCACGCGGCGAGGATTGGACGCGCCAGCGGCAAAGCCTCCTCGCGCAGATTCGTCTGTTGCGCATGGATACCGCTTTGGGGATGCTGTCGTCAGAGGCTGCTACCTGGTTTATCATCTTCACGACGGGGAGCGTACTTCACGTGCATGGCATTACGAACATCACGACCGCGGATCAAGCGGCAGCGGCGCTCGAACCGCTCGTCCACAGCTTTCCTAACGCCGGCCTGCTCGCCAAGCTGCTCTTCGCGACGGGCATCCTGGGCGTCGGCCTGCTGGGCATTCCCGTACTGGCAGGGTCGGCGGCGTACGCTGTCGCCGAGGCATTCCACTGGCGTGAAGGGCTGAGTAAGACATTTCGCCAGGCGCCTGGGTTCTACATCGTGATTGGCACGGCGACCCTCATCGGCATCCTGTTGAATTTGCTGGGCATCAACCCTATTTCGGCGCTGGTCTATTCCGCTGTCATCAATGGCGTGGTCGCTGTTCCGCTGCTGGTGTTGATCCTGCTCGTGGCGAATAAGCGCTCGATCATGGGCGCGCACGCGAATGGCTGGCTCTCCAACGGTGTGGGCATCCTGACCACGGTGGCGATGGCTGCGGCAGCGTGCGCCCTGGCTGTGCTATTCTTCCGGGAGTGAGCGCATTCGGCGACGAACCTGAACGAATAGCTGGACAACGTGTACCTCACGCGCGGGCTGATATAGCGCTATGCCGGGAAAAGATCCGAATGTGGTCAGCGTCCTCATCCGTCCCATACAGACACGCGCTATCTCACGGCGCCAGCAGATCTCAACAGGAGGCCGACCATGACCAAGCGGGAGCGGCAGGCCGAGACCTCAAAGCGGTTCCACCACATCGGCGATGTCGTCACCCTGACAGGCCTGTCAGCCGATGCGCTGCGCGCCTGGGAGCGCGTGGGGCTGCTGGCGCCCCAGCGCTCCGCGGGGGGCGTGCGTCAGTACACCGAAGACGACGTCGCCCGCATCCGCCTGATCGCGCGCACACTGCAGCGCGGCGGCTTCTCTCGTGCGGCAGTGGCCATGCTGCTCCAGTCAGGCGACCTGCAGCCCGATGCGGCGGATTATGTGCCTGGCCCTGCGCATGTGCGGCCCTCCCCACCGCGTGCCCGTGCGCCGGACGCCGCCGATGAGCAGCGCCGCGACCGACGGATGCTTGCTGCGATTGCCCGGATCAGCGACGCGCTGGCGTCGCGTCGAGCGATTGCGGAGGTCCTGGAGGTCATTTGCGCCGAGACGTGCTGGGCTTTCGGCGTTTCCGACGCGACCATCTGGCTGGCGGAGCCGTTCCCAGCGCACCACGCCGGAGAGCCAGAGACTCGGACCGGTTTCCCGAGCGCACTCGTCGTAGCGGCGGCCAGCGGCCAACATCACAGTGGGGCCCCGTCGATCCCTTCGGGCGGCGCGCATTCTCGGAGCGTACCGCTTGATGACCAGCGCTTCCCGCCTGCACGCGCGTTCCTCGCGCGCCGGAGCCTGGTCGTCACCACGCAAGACCTCTCTGAGCGCGCGCATCCAGAGTTGGCCGGGATGTTACCAGGAGCCGCGCTCCTGAGTATGCCGCTGCTCGCGGCGGATGGCGTCGCGCTGGGCGTGCTTGTCTTGCAGGAAGCGAGCGATATCGAGCGCTTTAGCGCGGATGAACTGGAACGCATTCGGCTCTTCGCGGCCCACGCGGCGCTCGCCATCCAGACGGCGCGGCTTCATGTCGCCATCCAAACGGCCCAGCGGGATGCGGATGATCAGCGGGCGCGCTGGCAATCGGCAGTGGACAATCTGCCCGCCCTCGTCTGTATCACTGATACCGCGCTGCACATCACTTATGTAAGCCCAACCTGCCAGGAGACGCTTGGCTGGCCTGCGGCGCCACGCTCTGCAACTGACCCGATCGGACAATCCACTGACTGGGTCACTGATCACGGTTTCTTCTGGCTCGATGGTGCGGCCCCGGTTGCAGAATCCCTCACGCCAGACCAAATGCCCTTGCCACGCGCGCTGCGCGAGCGCCAGCCAGTTCATGACATCATAGTGTTCCATCGCCGCGCCGATGGAACCGAGCGCCTGATCACCTGGGATGCAGCGCCGATGCCAGCCGCGAGCGGCCAGCTGCTGGGCGCGATCGCCTTCGGCCGTGATGTGACAGCGGAGCGCAGGCTCCGCGCGCGTGAAGCCAGCCTCGCCGCAGTCACCCAGGCCGCTTTAGAGAGCCTCGCATCTGGAAGCGTCGAGCGGAGCGCCATCCGCATCTTGACGGCCATGGTGAGCGCCATGCCCACGCCTCCGTTTACGGCGACGCTCTACCTCTGGGACGACCAGGCAGGCGCCCTGAAGCGTGTCTGCGACGTCGGTGGAGAACGCGGTGGGGCGCACACGCCTGCGATACCGATTGCGCCGCGCCATCCCTGGTGGCAAGAGGTGGCTGCAAGTCCCAACTACTCGACGCACGATCGGGAGCGGCCCCACTGGCTCCGGGCCATGAGTCTCGCTACCTGGGAGGCGAGTGGCATCCGCTCGTGGGCGACCGTGCCACTGCGCGCCGACAGTGCGCTCGTGGGCGCTCTGGCTATCGCGCTGGGCGCTTCCTACATCTGGGATGACGCCGAGCGACTGTGGCTGGAAGCCTGCGCCGCAGCGATCACGATGGCGGTCGAGCATGGCCGCATCCTCCGCCCCGTTGGGCACGATCCGCGTCCATGAGGAATGGCGCTCGACTGACACTCGACTGGCGCGCAGCCGACGCGCGAGAAACCGCGAGAAACCGCGCCGACCTGATGCCAGCCCCCACCAAGGCTCCCAATGACAAGTTTACGCGAAGGTTACTGTGTACGGCTGCGCCTGCTCGTTGGCTTCCGCTCGCTCACCCGCGTGCGGGCTGGCGCATGAAGACCCTCTGGGTCGATCAGAGGCAAGCGCACGGTAAAGATCGCGCCTTGCCCAACGACTGAGGCGGCGGTGATGGTTCCACCGTGGGCCGTGACCAGCTCCTTGGTGATGAAGAGGCCAAGACCGAGTCCATCCACCGCTGCCGAGTCTGACTGAGCGGATTGAAAGTAGCGTGTGAAGATCTGCGGGAGGTCAGTCGCGCTGATGCCGCGGCCATAGTCTCGCACTTGTATCTCCGCTTCCCCACCAGACGCGCCATCCACTCGCCGGAGCTGAACATCGATCCGCTGTGTGTGGGGCGCATACTTGATCGCGTTCGTGAGCAGGTTGATGACGATTTGCTCTAGCCGAGCGGTATCGCCCATCACAACCATTGGCTCGGCGCCATGGTCGAAGACAACTTCCTGGCTTTGCGCGTCAAGTTGCGCCGCCCCGACGGCATCAGTTATCAGCGGTACGAGGTCAACCGGCGCCAGGAGCAGTTGCAGCTTGCCCTGCTGCACACGGTTGACGTCCAATAGGTCATTGAGCAGTACCCGTAGCCGCTGCCCTTGGCGTAGGGCCAGACGAAGCGTTGTCCGGTATTCTGAGCCTTCCACCCCAGACACTGACTTCTTGGCGAGCAGCTGCAGGCCGATCAGCAGCGTGGTTAGTGGCGAGCGCAGCTCGTGGCTGGCAAGCGCCAGAAACTCCTCCTGCAACAGACGCTGTCGGCGCTCGGTAATGTCGCGAATAGTGACGACCCCGCCCTGGCGCATGTCTCCCTGTGTGACAGGTTCCCCTGTGGCTTCGAACCAACGACGGGCTCCGTCTGGAGCGGTAAGCGCAAACTGCATACTGAAAGGGACGCCAGCCGTGGCGCGTTGCTGTAGCTGCATCTCTGGCGCCATTGGCTGACCCACCGTGTCCTCCGCCTGCACGACGGCATCGCCGCGACCAAACATGCGCGCATATGCCGCGTTCGTAAGTACGACTGCGCCAGCGGCGTCTACGGCCATCAAGGCGTCACCCATACTCAGGAGAATCGCCTTGAGCTGGACGCGCGCCGCCTCACTCGCCTGGTGTTGCTGCTCCAGGGTAGCGGCCAGGCGGCGCAGCTCACGGCTGCGCGCGGTCAGGTCTTCGTTTGCGGTATGTAACTCCTCAACGGTCGCTTCCAGCTCCTCGTTGACCGTGACAAGCTCCTCATTAGTCGCCTGCATCTCTTCGTTGAGCGTCTTGATCTCTTCAGCCCCCGCCTCTGCTTCCTCGCGACCAACCAGCAGGTCCTCGTTGGCGCTGCGCAGGTTCACGTTGGCTTCGACCAGTTGCTGGTTGGCCGCGAGGAGCGTATGGTTCAGGGCAGAAACCTCCTCCACCTGCGCTCGCAAACGTGTGTTCTCCTCGGCCTGGGCCAGATAACGCTGTTCGACGTCTCCCTGCCCGCTGCTGGTGTGCGCGAGCATCTCGTCGGCCAGAGCGCGCGCCGATGCCTCTGCGGCAGCCTGCTGCTGCTGGATCAGATCCGTCACGTCGCTGACCAGCAGCAGCGCCAGATCAGGAGCAGGCTCCAAGTCGGCGCTCACTGTCTTGTCGCGCTTGGAGAGGTAGGAATGGCATGTGATCTGTACATGGCGTTGCGCACCATGAATGGCCTGTGCGATGACGGTCGTAGAACTCTGCCTGGCCCTCTGGTCAGCGCGTTGAAAGGTCGTATCGAGAACCACGCGCAGTGGCGCGATCGGGATGCCCTGCGTGACATGCAGCAGATCCTGCCCGGTCGTTGGGGCATAGATGCCGAGGAGCCGGATGGCCTCGGCGTTGATGATTTGGATATCATACTGCTGATCGATCACCACAACCCCGACACGCGCCTCCATCACGATGCGCCCGAGACGCTCGCTGATGGGAAGCACGCTGAAATCTGTTGCTTGCGCCGGGCGCGGGCTCCGCTGCGCGGGCTCCGCCGAGGCTGCGGCGGACTCGCCTCCGCTGGCCACGCGGCGTCGCACAACTTGCGTGCCTGTCGCTCCGTGCGCGCTGGCTGCTTTTATGCGCGCGATGGGTGGGAGGATGCGCTCCCCACGTCGCCGGTACAGTTTGAGGCGCTCCTCGGTGGGTGTGAAATAGGCAGCGAGGGGACTGGCGGTTTCCGCCTTGCCCAGGGCCAGGTAACCGCCCTCGCGCAAGGCGAACGCGAAGAGCTGCAGCGCACGGCGTTGCAGCTCCAGCGTGAAATAGATGAGCACGTTGCGGCAGAGCACCAGATCAATGCGCGGGAACGGCGCCCGCTGGCCGAGGTCATGCTGGCCAAAAGTCACCAGTGCGCGGATGCGGGGCGCGATCTCGTAGGATCCATCTGGCAGCAGCGTAAACGCGCGCGCCCGCAGATCCTCTGGCACGCTGACGAGCGCAGCAGCGGGGTAGACGCCGCGCCGCGCAAACGCCAGCGCATCCTCATCCAGGTCCGTCGCAAAGATCTGAACGACAAACTGACTGAGTTCGTCAGCGAGCGCCTCAGCTACTAGAATCGCCACTGAATACGGCTCTTCTCCGGTGGCGCAACCTGCCGACCAAATGCGCAGGACGTTGCCCTGCGTCCGCGCGTAGGCGATGAGGTCGGGCAGCACGCGCTCGCGCAGCGCAGTGTAGAAGGCAGGGTCACGGAAGAACTCGGAGACGTTGATGAGGAAGCTCGCGACCAGGCGGCCGCCTTCCTCAGGATGTTGCGCCAGATAGGCGGCGTAGTCGACCAGTTGGCGCGCACCGGTAGCGACCATACGCCGCTGGAGCCGCCGCAGGATGGTGGGGCGCTTATAGTGACTGAAGTCCATTCCCGTTTGCTCGCGCAACTGCGCGAGCAAGGCCAGCAGGAGGTCTTCGGCCTCGGGTGGCACGGGCGTTTGGACGCCGCTCAGCAGGTCCTGCAGGAGTGGAGCAATGTGTTCGAGGTCAGACACAAAGTCCACCGTCGTCGGCGCCAACGACTCGGGCATGCCCGGATAGGCGGCGGTCGCAGGGTTCTCGATGATGACCGCGCCTCCGGCGGCCTTTACGGCGCGTGCGCCCGCGGCGCCGTCCGAGCCAGTGCCAGTCAAGATCACCGCGATGAGCTGTTCTCCGTAGGCGTGCGCCGCGCTCGTGAGCAGACGATCAACGGATGGCTTGGGCCGCTTCTCCTCAGGAGGGTCATCGGCAGATACACGCACCGTGTGATCGGCGATCTCGACGTGCCGATTCGACGGCACAACATACACGACGCCTGGCTCCAGGCGTTCATGATCCAGGATCGTGCGCACGGGGAGAGCGCTGCGTCGGGCGAGAATCTCGCCCAGGTGACTGAGATAGTGTGGATCGAGATGTTGCGCCAGCACGAGCGGCGCAGGGAAATCCGCAGGCAGCGTCGCGACGAGCGTCGAGAGCGCCTCGATGCCGCCAGCCGACGAACCAACAACGACGAGGCTATAGAGGCTGACTTCGTCCCGGGATGGAGTCATCGGATGCACCCTCCTGCTTGACCAGCAACCACCATGCGCGCGTTAGCGCCTCTGCTGTGAGAGGAAGCGCAGGCGAGCCGTCCCGAGACTAACTCACCGTTGAGTTGTCGATCCCACCATGCGCTGAGAACCATGGACGAGCATAGCCTGATAGCGGCTGCGCCACAATCGCGACTCTAGACAAAACCCTGGACAGATCACGTGCGCACTTGTATAGGCGTTGTTGAGCGCTCGCGACGGCGTCATTCAGCATGGTGGTGTGCTATACTCCCCATGCTACAACTATTTGCAGCGTCCTTGAGATGTCTCCTGGATACTCCCCCTCTCTTGATCGCCAGATGCCCATCACACCTGACACCTACGTGCGATGAGGCGCGATGAGGCTGCACGTGCCCGATAGAGCGCCGTCGCATCACTGGAGTGATCGGTAGTCCCTACCCAGACACCGCAGCTATGACAGCGGTCAGTGCGGTCGTGACGCTCCTCCTTAACGAGCAATTGGGACAACATTGGGTTTCCCCGGTTGTGCGCCGCACATGCCTGATGGAGCCATGTCTGCAGGGTCTTCAGCGCATGAAGTGAGACTCAGCTCTGCGTGCATGTCGCCTGGCTCCAGACTGCGCGCTGGAATGCTCGTCTCGCGCATGTCTCTTGCATGTCTCTTGCATGTCTCTCGCATGCGAACCATGCCTATGGTCGAGTTCGACTGACCCGACTGACGCGAGAGGCGCCGGAGGAAATCCGAACAATACGCGACGCAGAGGGTGTCGCGAAGGGTGTCGCGAAGGGTGTCGCGAAGGGTGTCGCGGAGTCAAGCGGGCCAGCAGAGGCCAGCAAACGCAGTGAAAGCGAGAAAGATCATGGACAACCTGGAGCGCGCGGCGCAGGGGACGCTGTCTGAGCGAGAGATCTTGGACGGCGCATCGTGGCTGAGCCTTGATCGCTGGGAAGATGACGGCGGCCAGGAAGCGCCAACAAACGCGGCGCTGACGATCAGCCATCCCCTGGCGCCATCTGGCCAGACGCAACAGCCGCCTGAACCGCCTGCGCTTGCCTACCTAGCGGACGATTCAGTCAATGCGCGTGATACGCGCTAGCGACGGATCATAACGGGTCATAGCAAGCGCGAGGCGCACAGCGCCGAACAGGTATGCAGAGAGTGCAGACAGTAAGGAGAGAGAGGTGACCAGTACAGGACCCATCACACCACGAACCGAGTCCGCGCCAGTAGACGAGATGACCATTGACGAGTTGCGGCTGCTCGTGCAGCGCCTGGAGACCGAGAACGCGGCGATGCGTCTGATTGTCCTGCGCGTGGCCGAGGCGCGTATGTGCCGCGACGCTGTCACAATGGTCGAGTCGTGCCCGCACTGTTCGCTCAGGCGCAGCACGACACTCGGCTATAGCGGTGTCCACGATGAGACTTGCGTGGTAGCGCAAGCGCGTCGGCTGGGCTTTTGATGCGGGTGGCATATGCGCAAAAGACCCATTGATCCCGCAATGGCTCAGGCGCAGCGCCAGACAGATGAAAAGGTAGGTAGATCATGGATAGCAAGTGTGCGTTTTGCACTCAGCTCGTCGAGCATTTCATCCGGTGCAACGAATGTGGTGAGGCGATCTGCGCTGACCACAGAACCCTGATGCCGGTTGGGCCGCGTCCTGTCTATGCTGGAAAGGGGCTACCGACTCCAGCGCGCTACCTCTGTCCCCGTCATGTGGGCTTGCTGAGGCAGGAGCGCGCCACAAGTGGGTCAGAAGCGCATGGCTTCTCAGTGGCAGGGTCGCCCGATGACAGCAGCGCATCAGCAGCGCGCTAGCCTTGCACCTCGCCTGACTGCGTCAATTC